>NZ_JBMDIO010000053.1:0-24935 GCF_057808725.1 Novosphingobium sp. FG90 | reverse complement strand
TACATATAACACGCTACGATGCACCATGCGCCCTCCCGCGAAGCGGGTTCGTGCAAGGGTCGTGAGCCGTATGTCACCGATAAGTGGCTACATCACTGATGAGACGCGCGATGGGAGACATTAAATCATCCAATTGGCACGCACGAGGGCTTCAGGCTCAATTTCGCACGCGTCGCCGAGGGAATGTAGAGCATACCTAGCGCCAAGGTCAGCCAGAGCAGGTCGATGCCATTTGAAGTGGCATTATCCAATCCATTGATCGCCATGTGGATGGCCGCCAGCGCCGCCAGAGCGGCGCCTGCAGCGAAGCGTAGCACCTTGGCGGGCTGCACGGCGCGGGGCAAGGCCAGCACCGCGATCCAGACCAGCAGCGTCGCACTCCAGTATACCGGCAGCGCGGCAGCAACATCCGGGACTTCGCCGATGGCGGCC
The DNA here is from genome assembly GCF_057808725.1 of Novosphingobium sp. FG90. NCBI lineage: Bacteria > Pseudomonadati > Pseudomonadota > Alphaproteobacteria > Sphingomonadales > Sphingomonadaceae > Novosphingobium > Novosphingobium sp. FG90. The sequence continues at coordinate 24,503 of NZ_JBMDIO010000053.1, read as the reverse complement.
AGCGTCAGGGCCAGCGGCTGGCCCCACAGCAGCCCTGCCCAAAGCCGCTCCAGCCGGGGCGCGGGGCGGCCCTGATCGCGGCGGCGCGCCAGCCACACATTGCCCCCGGTGGCAACGATCAGCGTCAGTCCGCCGCCGAGCAGAACATAGATCACTTTGAGCGGCAGCCCGCCGTAAGTCCCGTAATGCAGGGGCGTCAGCATGCCGTAGATGCGCATGCCGAAGTTGCCATCCGTGAAGCCCGCCTTCTGCTTCAGCCTGCCCTCCGGGGTGAACACATAGCTTTCCGCGCGCGTCAGATAGCCCGGCGCGGCGACCGAGACGGTCACCTGCTGTCCGGCGGTGCCGACATGTTCGAAGCGCAACTGGCTGACGCGCGCGCCGGGCGTCTGCGTCTCGATCAGGGCCAGCATTGGGCGGATGTCGGGCAGCGGAGCGGGGCGCGTGTCCTCGCTCGCCTGCGGACCCAGCAGCGAGGCGATGGCGCGGGTCTGGTCGCCCTTGAAGGCGATCATCGCCAGCCCGAAGATGATGAGTCCCGACAGCCCCAGCAGCGAGCCGGTCAGCGAGACGATGAGGTGGAACGGCAGCGCCCAGACGCCGATGCGGTTGTGCAGGTCCGCATTGGTCAGGCGCCTGCTGCCACCCCAGCGCAGGCGGAACGCGTCCTTGAGGATGCGCCGGTGCGCGAGGATGCCGGTGAATAGGCTGGCCAGCAGGATCGTGCCGAAGATGCCCACCAGATAGCGCCCCAGCGCGCCGGGCACAGTGAGGTTGAAGTGCAGGGTCTGGACGAATTCGACCCACGGTACGTTGAGGCCCCGGCCCAGCCGTCCGGCCGCGTCGGCGCTCCATTCGCGGTGATCGCCTGCCTCGCCCCCTTCGCCATAGGCAAACACCGTGAGCACCGGCAGTTCCGGCGTCGGGGCGTTGATGAAGATGTCGTGCGCGACACCGGCGGATTTCGCCTTGTCATAAGCCTGCTCGCTCACGCGCTGGAGCAGTTCGGGCGTCGCATCGCGCACGATCGCGGCCTGCGGACGCTCCCAGATCGTCAGTTGGTCTACGAGCACGATCAGCGAGCCGGACAGGCACAGCATGTAGATAACCGCGCCGAAGATCACACCGATCAGGCCGTGTCCGTCGAGCATGGCGCGGGTGAAGCTGTTGGAAATCCGAAAGGGAACCATGGCTCAGGCCCCCGCCAGTACGGTCAGGCCGATGCCCGCGGCGCCGATCGCGACGAACGAGGCGGCCTGCACGGCAAGGCGGCGCTGGCAAACGACCCAGCCGATGCCGATCGCCCAGAGCGTGGGCACGATCAGCCCCGCCAGGATCAACCGCGTCTGCTCCGCCATCGGCGTGCGCGTGGCGATGACGACCGCGATGCCCATCGCCGCGATCAGGCCGAGCGGCCCTGCTACCAGCACGCGCAGGGTGCCGAGGCCATAGCGGCGCCAGCGGGAGTACGCGGTAGGCGCGCCTTCCCGCGCGCCGCGTTCGCGCGCAGGCCGGTCGACGCGGCGCTCCATGCGGCTGAGGATGAATCCGAACGCGACCAGCGCGGCCGTCTCCAATGCAAGCGGAATGCCCATTTCGGCGCCGAAGCGCCAGATCCACAAAGCCGTAGAGGCGCTCCATGCTGCCAGCGCCACGCCCGCGCGCACCCGCATGTCGGCGCCGTGTTTCCAACCGTGCCACAGCGCGAAAAGCCCGCCCAGCGACGCCAGCAGCGCGATGGCGATGAAGACCCCGTCCAGCATGTATTCCCCCGTTCCCCCGATGCGGCCGTCGTTAGCTATAATGCTATTGACTCGCAATATGTATTCTTTGTAACCGCCCTGTTACATTTTGGGGGACATCATGAAATCCGTACGACCGCTTCTGGCGATGCTGCTGCTCGCCGGTTCCACCACTGCCTATGCGCAGTCGGAAGCCGCTCCGGCCGCCGCGCCGCGCGATGAAAACGAGATCGTCGTCACCGGCGAAAAGGCCAATCGCACGCTGCAGGACACGCCTGCCAGCGTGCAGGTGGTGACGGCAGAGACCATCGCCGCGCAGAACCTCAACAGCGTCTACGACGTTCTGGAGCGCACGCCGAACCTGGCGGTGAACGGGCGGCGCGACAGCTTCTCGATCCGCGGCATCGACGCCTTCAATGTATCCGGCGGGGGCGACGGGGCACTGGCGAGCGTCTATCTGGACGGCGCGGTGCTGCCGCGCTCGGCGCTGACGGTAGGGCCGCTGGATCTCTACGACATCGCGCAGGTGGAGGTGTTTCGCGGTCCGCAGTCGACGGTGCAGGGGCGCAACGCGCTGGCGGGCGCGATCATCATCCGCACCGCCGACCCGACGCACCGGTGGACCGGCAAGGCCCGCGCGCTGATGACCGACAAGGCGGGCGAACGCCGGCTGGGCGGTGCCATCGGCGGGCCGATCCTGGCCGACCAGCTGGCATTCCGCATCGCCGGGGAGGTCGTCCGCTCAGACGGCCTGATCTTCAACGCCACGACCAACAAGGATGCCGACCGCCGCGAATCGGAAACCCTTCGCGGCAAGCTGCTGTTCACGCCCACCGCGATCCCCGCCCTGCGCGTCGTCGCCACGTACATGCATGACCGGCACCAGCGCGGCACGATGTACAGCGAGTTCGACGCGCCTTACGCCATCCGCGACCGCATCGCGACCGAGGACGTGATGGACAGGCAGTCGACCAGAAGCGACATCGGCACGCTCGATATCGGCTACGACCTTGGCGGCGGCTTCAACCTGAACGCGGTGACGAACTACAGCAAGATCCTCTACCGTTCGATTGCCGATCCGGGCCGCAATGCTGCCCCGGGCCAGACCAGCCGGGTCACCGATCCCAGCAAGACCTTCCAGCAGGAGCTGCGCCTCAACATCGATCTCGACTGGGTGCAGGGTCTCGTCGGCGCCTATTACCTGCGTGAAGACAACCGCGATTACTTCTTCGAGGCGACGCAGGTGCTGCAGCTGACGCGCCTCGGCGTCGATCGCCAGTTGCGGGCGCTCGGGCTGCCGCAGCAGACGGTGAACGCGGTGATCGGTCTCTACAACAACGAGGCGCCGATCCGGAACAGCCTCTCGCAGCCGCGCCTGACCAAAAACTATGCCGGGTTCACCGACCTTGCCTTTCCGATTACCACGAAGCTGAAGCTTCGGGTGGGCCTGCGCTACGATCATGAGACGCAGAACCGCGGTTCGATGCAGACCGTGGTGATCGACCGCGACCTGCCCGATCCCGCCAACCTGCCAATCCCGGCGCTGGCGCCGATCGTCACCCGGCTCAATGCGCTGCTGCGCCAGACCGCCGCCAATGCCACCGTGATCGAGCCTGTGCGGGACATCAGCTACGACGCCTGGCTGCCCAAGGCGGGCCTGACCTATGACTTCACCGACGACCTCGCGTTCAGCGCCACGGCGCAGCGCGGCTACCGTGCGGGCGGCGCGGGCCTCAACCAACAGCGCGGCGAGGCGTATTCATTTGGCCCGGAATATACCTGGAACTACGAAGTCGCGCTAAGGTCGCAGTGGCTGGACAAGCGGCTGACGGTGAACGCCAATGCCTACTGGATCGACTGGACCGACCAGCAGGTCGCCGTGCGCCTCAGCCCCGGCGCGGTGTTCGACACGCAGACCGTCAACGCGGGCAAGTCACGCCTCTACGGTTTCGAGCTGGAACTGAGCGGACGGCCGACCAATACGCTTAACCTCTATGCCGGGGCGGGCTACAGTAATACGAAGTTCACCGATTTCGACGTGACCGTGGGCGAGCTTTCCGCCAGCGCGCAGGGTAACGAGTTCGCCAATGCGCCGCGCTGGACGCTGTCGGGCGGGGCGACATGGCGCCATCCGGGCGGGATCACCGCCAACGTCAATGCCAACTATCGCAGCGCCGTCTATCAGGACACCGTCGATCAGCCGTTCCGCGATCTGCCCGGGCGCACGATCGTCAATGCCAAGCTGGGCTGGCAGGGCGAGAATTTCGGGGCATACCTGATCGTCTTGAACCTGTTCGACGTCCAGAAGCCCTCGGTCTTCTTCCTCGACTTCGACGGGCGCACGCGCGGTCTACTGACCGATCCACGCACCTTCGGCCTCAGCTTCGAAGGCAGGTTCTAGCGGCGTCGCAGGGAGTGAACCCCATCATGCAATCGCCCATTCGGAAAGGGGCTTTCAACCAAAACAGGAGCAGAATCATCATACGGGCCGCTATTGTGCGGACATTGCCTTAAAGCCCAATATTAGACCTCATCGCATGCGAAATGTTCCACCTCTGAGGTTTGGTTGGGAGAGGTTTTTGATCGTCACCTGCCGGAAAAGCAGACCGTCAGCACCTGGGGATCAAAAATCGGATGCTGAGCTTCCACTAAGGGTCGGTGGATGAAACGGGACTGACAGGAGCCCCGTTTCAGATTCTCATGCCGCGACCGGGATTGGATTATCCGCAACGCTTTGATTGAAAGCATAAACCAGCGCATGTTCCTGCGCGCCAGGATTGTCGCGCAGCGGCTTTACCGCATCGACCAGCACTTCTGGATCATCCATTTCAAGCGCCACCAGCGTCTGTTCGATGAAGTCGTCGAGCGGCATCGCGCGCGGATCACCGCTTTTGTAGATCAGGTCGGTATCGACCCATGGCGGAGCGATCTCTTGGACCCGCACGCTGCTGTCGCGAAGTTGGAAGCGCTGTGACAGAGCGTAAGAATGCAGCGCTGCCTTGGTTGCCGAATAGATGGCGTTCGTCGCGAGTGGCACAAAGGCAAGCACGCTGGTGGTATAGAGGATAGTGGCTTCGGGCTGAGCCTTGAGCTGTTCGATCAGCGCCGATGTCATGCGGATCGGTCCCAGCAGATTGGTAGTGACGAGCCCCAGTGCCATGCCGTCGTCGATTTTTGCTGCCGCATCGTCGAAAGGCATGATCCCCGCATTGTTCAGCAGCACATTGGTCGCTGGGAAATCGCGCATGACCGCTTCGGCGGCATGAGCGATGCTGGCCGGGTCGGTGATATCCAGTTCGATCGCAGCCATGCCGGGATTGGCGGCCGTGACTTCGTCCAGCAGAGCGCGGCGGCGCCCGGAGATGATGACCTGGTTGCCGCGCTTATGCAGCGCTTCGGCCAGGGCGCGGCCGATGCCGCTGGTGCCGCCAGTGATGAAGATGGTGTTGCCGGTGAGTTTCATCGATTCTGTCCTTCTCTCTGATCGCAGGATCAGGCGGCGGTAGTTCCGACGCGAGCGACGCGCGGGAAGTCGAGGCTGGTGCCGACGATGTTGTTGATGCTGTTGGTCAGGATGCTGACCGCGACATGGGCGATCGTTTCCAGTATCTCGGCGTCGCTCAGGCCGGAGGCCCGGGCCCGATCCAGAACGGCCGTGCCAGCGCGCCCATGATCGGCGTTCACGTCCAGCGCCAGCGCAAGGATCGTTGCGGCATGGCCATCACTGGCCTCGCCGCGCTGGGCATCGGCGAGGTCGGTCGCGGACAGGCCCGCCGCACGCCCGGCCCCCGTGTGGGCGGCAAGGCAATAGTCGCAGCCATTGGCAGCCGCGACGGCAATGGCGATCTGTTCCTGAACCTTTGCGGGGATCACGCCCTCGGCGAGCGCGCCGCGTCCATCCCAGTAGACATCCAGCACAGCCGGGGCCTGTGCCATGACACGGAAGAGGTTGGGCACCTTGCCCATCCGGGCCTTCGCCTCGCGGAAGATGGCGGCGGTGTCGGGCGTGGCATCGGCATCGGAAAGAGGAGTAATGGTCGACATGATCTTGTTCCTTCTTGAAGAGAGTTCAGGCCGCTGTGCGGGCGGCAAGGCCGAAGCGGGCGGCGGGCGTGCTGGCGGACAACTGGGGGCCAAGAGCGGCGCGGGCGGCTTCGAACGCATCCCAGAGGGCGCCGTCGGCGAGCGCAGGGATCGTGCTGAGCTCGCCGCGATCGAACCCGACCAGCGCGGCATCGACCATGTCCTCGGCGCGCATCACGATTTCCGTAGGCAGGTTTTCGACCGGCAGACCGCCGATTGCCCAGAAATCAGTGGCGGTGGCGCCGGGCAGGACCGACTGGATACGGACACCCTTGTCACCCAGTTCCTTGTGAAGCGACTGGCTGAAGGCCTGAACGAAGGCCTTTGAGCCGCCATAGACGCCGTTCAGTGTTTCAGGCGTAATGGCCACGATCGAGGCAATGTTGATAATCGCGCCCCGTTCGCGCGCCACAAAGGCGGGAGCGGCGGCATAGGCCAGCCGCATGGGGGCGGTGACGTTGAGCCGGACCATCGCCTCCATGCGGTCGACATCGCTTTCCAGCAGGCTGCTGTGCGTCCCGACACCGGCATTGTTGACCAGCATGGTGATGCTGGCGTCGCTGCGCAGCACCGCCTCGACCCGGGCGAGGTCTGCGCTGTCGCCAAGGTCAGCCGCGATAACCTCGACCGCGCGGCCGGTTTCGTCAGAGAGGCTGGCGGCGAGTGATTGCAGCTTGCCTTGGTTGCGCGCAACAAGGATCAGGTCGTAACCGCGACGGGCGAGGCGATCGGCATAGATGGCGCCGATCCCGCTGGATGCGCCGGTGATGAGGGCAGTTCCATGCGACATGGGATGTTCCTTTTTCGACAAGCAGTCGGTGACTTTCGACACCCCATTTATGGATCGGATGGACCTTGTCTTAAATGACGTATAACGACATGATTCAGGACATATGGAGATGAAGCGATGCCGCATGTCGCGATGGTGCTGACACCGGGCTTCCAGTTTCTGGCGTTGGGCGTGCAGGCTGCCTTCGAACTCGCCAATGTCGTGGTGGAAGAACCTTTCTACACGCTCGGCATCTACTCGATTGACGGCGGGCCGGTCGCCTCATCCAGTGGGTTCGATGTGCCAACTGTGCCTCTTGGCAAGGCCGGGCCGGTCGATACGCTTCTGTTGATGGCTGGCTTGATGCCGCCGCCGTTGCAGGATGCGAAAGCTCTGTCCGCGCTTCATGCCGCCGCGCTGCCCGCACGGCGCATTGCCGGGCTTTGCACCGGCGCCTTTCTGCTGGCGCAGATGGGGCTGCTCGATGGCCGCCGCGCCACGACGCATTGGGCCTATGCGCGGATGATGCGCGATGGCTTTCCGAATATCCGCGTCGAGGAGGATCGCATATTCATCAACGAGGGATCTGTCTGGACATCGGCCGGACTGACCGCCGGGCTGGATGTCGTGGTCGCCATGGTGGAGAAGGATCTGGGGGCGGACGTCGCGCGATCGGTTGCCCGCCGGCTGGTGATGCATCACCGCCGCGCTGGCGGCCAATCGCAGCACAGCGAGATGCTGGACCTGGCTCCCAGCAGTGATCGCATCCAGAAGGCCCTCGTTCACGCCCGCAGTCATCTGCAAAATCCCCTGACGGTCGAGGAACTGGCAGAGGTGGCGGCACTTTCCCCGCGCCAGTTCAGCCGGGCCTTCCGTGCAGAAACCGGGCAGTCGCCGGCCAAGGCTGTCGAACAGCTTAGGCTCGAGGCGGCCCGGCTTCTGCTGGAAGATACGCGCCACAGCCTGGAAGCGGTGGCGCGTGAGGTTGGCTTCATCGATCTGCGCCGTATGCGCGAGGTGTTCATGCGCAACTATGGACAGCCGCCTCAGGCCCTGCGCCGGTTGATGCGCACGGCCTGAGGCATCGGCTCAACCGATCCGCCGCAATCGCTCAAGTGACGGCGGCGCAGCGAGCAGGTGCTCGAAGCGAGCGGCAAGCCCGGTAAAGGCTGGTGCAGCGGCATGGGTATCCAGCGCAGCCTGATCCGCCCATGCCTCGATCATGACGATCACGCCCGGCTCATCGCGGCTCTCATGGGCGAGATAGGCGATGCAGCCGGGCTCTGAGCGGACCTGTGGCAATATCGCCTTGATCGCGCGCGCCAGTTCGTCCGCCTTGCCCACCTGCGGCACCAGGCGCGCGACTAGATGCACGGTGGCATCGGCCGCCGCATCATTCATGCTGCCAGCCTTCCAGGACGATCTTGCCGCGCGTGGTCGCGCTTTCGATCTGGCGGTGGGCGGCGATCAGATTGGCCGCATTGATCGGCGACAATGTCTGGGTCAGCGTGGTCCTGATCGCGCCCTGATCCACCAGCTTGGCGACCTCGTCGAGCAGCCGCCCCTGTTCTGCGACATCGGGCGTATCGAACAGCGAGCGGGTGAACATCAGTTCCCAATGGACCGAAACGGCTTTCCGCTTGAAAGCGATAATGTCGAGGCTGGCGGGATCGTCGATGAGCGCGAAGCGCCCCTGCGGCGCGATCAGTTCGGCAATGTCGGCCAGATGGTGGTCGGTATGCGTGGTCGAGAAGACGAAGGCTGGTGCATCAAGCCCAAGAGCCGCGATCTGCGGTGCCATGGGCTGGCTATGGTCGATGACATGATGCGCGCCCAGGCCGCGTACCCAGTCCTGCGTTTCGGGGCGCGAGGCAGTGGCGATGACCGTGAGGTCGGTTCCCGCCCGTGCGATCTGGATCGCAACCGAGCCGACGCCGCCCGCGCCACCGATGATCAGCAGGTTGGCCGGCTCTTGTCCCACCTTGTCCTGCACCCGCAGGCGATCGAACAATGCCTCCCAGGCGGTGATCGCGGTCAGCGGCAAGGCGGCGGCTTCGGCCACTGAAAGCGTGGAGGGCGCGCGTCCAACAATGCGCTCGTCGACGAGTTGATACTGGGCATTGCTGCCATCGCGGGCGATGTTTCCGGCGTAGAAAACCGGGTCGCCGACCTTGAAACGGGTGACATCCGGACCAACGGCCTCGACGATGCCCGCCGCGTCCCAGCCCAATATGCGCTCTGCTCTGCCCTCAAAGGGCGGGGCACCGGCGCGGACCTTGGTATCGACGGGATTGACCGATACCGCCTGCACCGCAACCAGCAGATCGCGGCCTGCGGCAACGGGACGTGGCAATTCGACATCCACGAGCGCGTCTGGTCGGTCGAGGACGCCCGCCTGATGATAAGCAATGGCACGCATGAGAGTACTTCCTTTTGCAGTTGCCTTGCCTATGTGGTCACAGTGCATTCCCATGCGATACGCACAAATATCGCCTATAGTGTCGAAAAGGATACCGTCTCTTGGCCAAGCTGCGCCATTCCCGCCTGGACTGCACGCCCGGCTGCGCGGTGGAGGCCGCCATCAGCCTGATCGACGGCAAGTGGAAGGCGGTGATCCTTTATCATCTGCAGGACGGGCCCGTCCGTTTCAACGAGTTGCGGCGTCGTAGCGGAAGCGTGACGCAGCGCATGCTCACGAACCAACTGCGCGAACTGGAAACCGATGGACTGATCGAGCGCGAGGTATTCGCGCAAGTGCCGCCCCGGGTGGAATATCGCCTTTCGGAGCGTGGAGGCACCCTTCTACCGATAATCGAGGCGCTCAAGACATGGGGCGATGCGAACATGGATTTGTTCGCTCGGCGATAGATGATGGGCCCTTGCGGGAACTTGTAAGCGGACAGTCGTTAGCTGAAAGCGAAAAATCGGTGATTGAACGGCAGCAAAAGGTAGACGGCGGGTCGGCAGCCACGTGCCCTGTTCGGCAGCATCAGCCACTTCGATGCAATCCCCAGAAGCTGCCGTCTCCGCCTAACCCGTCAGCCGGTATGAGCCGCCGTCTCTGCGGCGTAGCCCTTGAGCTTGCCTAACGGCTGCTCCTCCTCAGCAGTAGTGTCGGGCGATGTCTGCCGCTCCTGTTCGCAATTCAGCTCGGCACCCAGCAAATTTGCCACAAACGCGCTCTTCAACAGTGGGCGGCTGGAGCCGGGAATGTCGGTTCCGACAAAGCCGGGCGTGGGGACGTCAGGTGCCCGGCGGCCAAGTCGAGTGTATCAAGCAGAAGGGACGCCAATGATCATGTCGTGGACCTTCAATGCCAATGCGTCCGCTGCAAACGGCTTTGTCATCATGTCCATGCCCCCACCTAGAAAGTCCGATCGTATCGCGGCATTCTGCGCGTATCCGGTGATAAAAAGCACTTTGAGCTCTGGTCGTACCTCGCGGGCGATCTCCGCCAATTGGCGGCCGTTCATTCCCGGCAGACCGACATCGGTGACCAGAAGATCGATGCGTTCGTCCGATTGCAGCAGTGGAAGGGCCGATGTTGCGTCGGTGGCCTCGATGGCGTTGTAGCATAGTTCACGAAGGACTTCAGTAACGACGAGGCGCACCGAAGGATCATCCTCTACGACCATTACGGCCTCACCGCTCCCGAGCGGGAACTGGGCCTCGCGCCGCTTCACGACTTCCTTTTCGCCATGGCTGCGAGGTACGAACAGCTTGACCGTGGTCCCAAAGCCAAGCTCGCTGTAAATACGAACATGTCCACCTGACTGCTGGGCAAAGCCGTAGATCATCGAGAGGCCAAGTCCGGTGCCCTGACCGACAGGTTTGGTTGTGAAGAACGGCTCGAACACCTTTTCGATCGTCGATGGGGCCATACCGATCCCGGTGTCGCTGACGCTCAGGATTACGTACTGGCCTGGCTCAAGGCCCGGATGATCTCGGGTGTAATGTTCATCAAGATAGGTATTGTCGGTCTCGATGATGAGGCGGCCACCGTCGGGCATCGCATCTCGGGCGTTGATGCACAAATTGAGCAACGCACTTTCAAGCTGGTTGGTGTCGGTGGAAGCTGCCCACAGATCGGCCTGGAAATGCGTCTCCAACACCGTCTGCTCGCCGAGTGTCCGCTCGAGCAACTCGCTCATGCCGGAGACCAGACCATTGATGTCTGTAGGTTTCAGATCGAGTGATTGCCGTCTGCCGAACGCCAGCAGTCGCGACGTGAGCGCAGCCGCGCGCTGAGCGGAAGCATTACCGGCATTGATGTATCGATCGACCCGGTCAAACCTGCCGGCAGCGATATTGCGCTGGATCAGATCGAGACTGCCGACGATCCCGGTGAGCATGTTGTTGAAGTCGTGCGCGATGCCGCCGGTCAACTGTCCTATTGCTTCCAACTTCTGGCTGTGCCGCAGTGCCTCCTGCGCAGCCTCCAGCTCAATCTTGCGCGCATTGGTTTCGGTGAGATCGCGGCCAACCGCTACGAAGTTGATGCCATCGGGTTCCGGTGCGGCGGTCCATTCGATGCTTTTCCAACTGCCGCCCTGCGCGGCGATGCGGTTTTCGAAGCGTGCAGGCTCACGTGATTGCGCCATCCGCGCGATGACCTCCAGTGAATGTGCCACATCGTCCGGATGGATGATGGCGGTATACTCGCGGGTAAGCAGATCGTTCTCACTCCAGCCCAGCACCCGCGTCCAGGCGGGATTCACCGCCGACATCATTCCTGCGAAGTCCGCGCGCGCAAGCATATCCTGCGACAAATCCCATAGCCGGTCGCGCTCCGCACGGGCACGTTCGATGGCCGATTTGACGCGCTCGCCGACTTCCTGGACGAGCATCTCCTCCGCCTGGCTCCAGACGCGCGGCGTCGCGTTCTGCACCGCGAGGAGACCCACCCACTGCTCCTCCTCGAACAACACAACGTCGATGAAAGCGCCGACCTCCCTGGCAGTCAGGCCTTCGCGAGCGGGGGCACTCAGCCGATCGTCGCCGGGGACATCATAGACGACCACCGGAGCCCCGTTGCGATAGGCAGCCAGCAGATCAGGCCCAAACGAGGCAAGCGAATGGACGCCCGCGATCGAGCCGACACTGCGTGAATAATCGCGCTCAACGGTCATCATGCCGCTGCTCGTGATCTCGGCATAGAAGACCCGGCTGGCATCGAGCAGTTCACCGACGCGAATTGCGGCAAGATTGGTGATCTCGGCGGGCGTTTTGAGCGACCGCAGATCGTCGGAGAGGGAAAGGAGGAACGCGCTGCGCCGCTGCGCCGCAACCCGTTCGGTCGTCTCGGAGAGGATGCAGATGACGCCCGCAGGATTTCCCTCTGCATCGGGAACTGGCGAGTAGTCGAGATCCATCCAGACCTGCTCGGGTGCTCCATTGCGCAGCAGCATCATTTGCTGGTCGCGGTAGTGCGCGGTCTCGCCTGAAAGACCTTTCCTGATCACTGCATCGTTGAACGCGGCGACCTCGGGCCAGCTTTCACGAACTGCTGAGCCGAGAGAATCCGGGTGGCGACCACCTGCGAAGTTCGAATAGGCATCATTGTAGAGCATGACGCCGATCTGTCCCCACATCATCACCATGGGGACGCGCGAGCGCAGTAAGAGCGAAAGAGCGCTGGTGAGGCACTGAGGCCATTGCGCTATGGGCCCCAGAGAGGTTGTAGACCAATCTCGGTCTGCAATCAGTTCTGCGCAGACGCCGCCGCCCTGCAGGAACGGGAATGCTGTCTTTGTAGGGGTAAGGTCGAAAATCGGCGCAGTGAACATGGAACGGGACCCTGAAGCCGCTTTCGGATTGCCGGTGTGGCAAGGTGGCGCGCGCTTGTTTATGGGCAAGGCATAGCCGAATTCGCGCCTATCTGGAAATCTCGTTCTACCCGCTTCCCTACATACATCGCTGCATGAATTCGTCCCGATCTTCCTTCAGGACGTGTCCGGGTATCCAATATGCAAAGCGTACCGATCGCGAGCCCTGCCTGATTTTTAAGCAATGCGCCGGCATAGAATCGAATGCCGCCCGCCGCGTCGACCAGGGGATTGGCCGCGAACCGGCTGTCCTTCGTCGCATCGCGAATTTCCAGGAAATCCTCCTCCAGAATCGCGTGAGCGCAAAAGGAGGTATCGAGCGGGGTTTCTCGAACGCCAAGACCCATTTCAGCCTTGAACCACTGTCGATCATCTCCAACGAGATTGACGACTGCGATCGGCGCCGCGCAAACCGCAGCGGCCAGTTTCACAACATCATCGAACTGCTGTTCGCGCGGGGTATCGAGAATATCATATTCGGCAAGCACCGCACTGCGGCCCGGTAAATGAGCATCGGGAAAACAAAAAAATTCGTTTTGTGCGTTGCTCAAATCACGGCTCCATGCGCTAGACCGATCTGTCAGCTGCTGAAGATCTATAGCCGCGGCTCCGGTACCATCGCCACATATAAAACGCCGCAAACCATGACTGGCAGTCGCTGCATGGCCGAGGCCCTTTCCACGCGAAAGTCGAGGTTGGCCGCACATTCTTGACAACCCGTATGATGATCGGGCCGCAGCCGGGAAAAAGCCCGGCACCTGATTTCAGGGCCGGGCAAGTTGAGTAGGGCGGTTGAGCCCTTCGGGTCGCGACGCAGCCATACCGCAGGAATATGTATATCAGAAGGCAATTCAGATCGTTCATCCGAATTAGATGGAATTGTTAATTTCGCTCAGAGAATTTCACTGTGAAAATGTAACGTATTCGTAAAAATCCAGGCAGTTAAGTTATGTGTGAAGGACGGTGGGCGTTGTGGGGCCGGGTGCTACCGATACCCAACGCTCTGACGCCACCGTGCATCGCATGCGACGAGCTTTCATGGGGCGCGCATTCAAAGCCCCGGCGGGAGTACCACTACACTACTGCCGCCGGCCCACCCCCACACTCTATCGAGCATCTATCGTTTCAGGCGATCCCAGCGCCGCCGGTCACGCCGAAGACTTCGCCGGTGATGTAGCTGCCCTCTTGCGAAGCGAGCAGGACGTAAACTGGTGCAATCTCCACGGGCTGACCGGGCCTACCGAAACGACTGTGCTCGCCGAAATGCGCAACCATTTCCTGAGGCTGTCCGCCGCTTGCCTGAAGCACGGTCCAGAACGGTCCCGGTGCTACCACGTTGGCCCGTATGCCCTTTTCCACCAGTTGCTTCGCCAATGCTTTGGTGTAGGCGACAATGCCTGCCTTGGTGGTCGCATAGTCGAGCAGGATGTCCGATGGCTCATAGGCCTGCACCGAGGCCGTGGTGATGACCGAGGCGCCGACCGGGAGATGGGGAACCGCCGCCTGCGTGATCCAGTGCAGGGCGTAGAGGTTGGTCTTGATGGTCTTGTCAAAATCATCAGACGTGACTTCGCCAACATTCTCACGCCACTGCTGACGGCCCGCATTAATGACAAGAATGTCGATCCCTCCAAGGCCCTTCACCGCGTCCTCTACGAGCTGACGGCTCCAGGCCTCGTCGCTTACGTCGCCGGGCAGCGCTATGGCCTTGCCGCCCGCCTCCTCGATCAGGGCGAGAACTTCGCGCGCATCCTCCTCTTCGCTCGGCAGATAGGCGATGGCGACGTCCGCGCCCTCGCGCGCAAAGGCGATCGCAGCCGCACGGCCAATCCCGGAATCGCCACCAGTGACAAGCGCTTTGCGCCCCTTGAGCTTGCTCGCGCCGATGTAACTTTCCTCACCGTGATCAGGTCGAGGCTCCAGTTTGCCTGCGATGCCTGGACGCGGCTGCGGTCGTTTGGGAAAGGGAGGCTTGGGGTATTGGGTGCGGGGGTCCTGCATCGTCAGCCGGTCGGGCATGATCGCTCCTTGGGTCTATGAGAATCTACGGGCGGGGCGAGCTTCGTCAGAGGGCCTTCGCCATATTGAGGTGAGCGGTGACGGTGGGGACCAATTTGGTTGCGAATGTCTTGAGGGATGCCTGATCGCCACCGGCTGCATAACCTTTGAGCGTATCCAGCGTGGCCTGGTGAGCGCTCACCTGAGCCTTGGCATAGGCCTCATCGAACACGGCGCCTGTTCTGCTTCGGAGGTCGGTAAGCTGCGCATCCTGAGCCGCGGTCATGCGCGGGGCCGGGGTGATCGGCGGAGTGGCCGCCGCCGCGGCTGCGGTCAGCTTCTTGGTAGATTCGGTATGGGCCTTGATCATCTGCTCGGCAAAGGTCTTCACCTTGGCGGACTGAGCCTTTTCGGCTGCGAGCTTCGATGCCTCGATTTCGAACATGTCGCTCGCAGCCGCTATGTTGGCAAAGACCTGTGCCGGGCTTTCTGCCGAAGTCGCCCCGGCTTCGTTCATGGCATCTGCAGCCGGCGTGGAGGTCATTTCGTTAGCAGGCTCAGCGTCCTTCTTGTTGCAGGCACTGAGGCTGAGAACAGCCAGGGATGCTGCCATGAGCGCGTTGTGCTTGATCACGATGTTTGCTCCGCGTTGAGTGGTGGGGAATGAGGGCTGAACGATCGGCAGCACGAAGCCGTTCCGTTCAACCATCGACGTGCTGACGCGTTTGAGGGTCTCACCATCGCGTTATCAACCGCGCCATTGTCGAGGAGAGGAGCATGAGCATCTTCGGAAATATCCTGAACAAGATCTTCCATCATGGGACCGAGAAGAAGGCCGATCCTGCAGCCGACGTGGGCGGGCCCAAGTCTGCTCCGGCACCTTCGCCGACGTCCCCTCATCCAGTGTCTGCGGCCCCATCGCCTACACCCGCAGGCCCCGTTGCGGCAGCGCAACCTTCAGTCGACGTCGGCGCAGTGTTAGAAGCCATGGCCTCGATGAAGGCGGACCATGGCGGCAATTACCGCACGTCCATCGTTGATCTCCTCAAGCTTCTCGACCTCGACTCCAGTCTCGCCGCACGCAAAGAGCTTGGGCAGGAACTGGACGTCCATGTCGGAGCGGATGGCACAGCGGAGCAAAACATCGCGCTGCATCGGGCGGTTATGGACAAGCTGGCTAGCAATGGCGGCATCGTCCCGGATACCTTGCGCGGCTGAACATGTATAAACAGTAGCGGCGCGTTCGATGTACTCCCGTTGCAGGACGAGGTGAATCTCTCCTTTGCGATGAGTAGAGCAGCGTTTTTGGAACTGTTTCTGTCCCTCGCGCACTTTCATCCTGCAAGGATCTGCAAAATGCGGACTAGTGCAGGAGATGATCATGAGCATTGAAGGTAAGGCGAAGGAAGCGGCCGGCTACGTCAAGGAGGAGCTCAACGAGCACGGCAAGTCCCCCGAGAGCCAGAAGAAGGCGCAGGAAGGCCGCGACCTGCGTAACGAAGGTCGGATTGAGGATGGCAAGCCGCCGAAGACCTCCGAGCCCGGCACCGGGCAGTGACCAAGGAACCCCCGCTTCGGCGGGGGTTTTCTTTCACCAGCCATCATCTCGGCGAACATCGGCGCTTGCCTGTTTCATGCGGATATCCGGGGGTTGTATGACGTGTTCTGTGGCTATCGTGGGCGCTGGCCCTACCGCCATCTACACCTTGAACGCCTTGCTCGCGCTGCAGCCCGCACCCTTCGAGCTCACCATTTTCGAAAAGCAGCCGTTCATCGGCAAAGGCACTCCCTACCGCCCTGGTTGGAACGATCCGGCGATGCTTTCCAATATCGCCAGCATCGAGATACCGCCGCTGGCGACAAGCCTCGTCGCATGGCTGCACGCGCAGAGTTCAGTGCGGCTCGCGGACATGCACATCGACCAGGCTGCCATCGATGACCGGACATTCTATCCACGCGTGGTCTTGGGCGAATTTTTCTCCGAACAGATGCAAATGCTGCTGGAGCAGGCCGCCTCTCAGGGGGTCGTCGTGACCGTGCGCACACGGTGCGAAGTGCTCGATGCCGTCAGCGGGCCTGACGGAATGACCTTGCGCGTCCAGCCCCATCGCGGCGAATGCTTCGAAACCACCTTCGACCACGTCATCCTTGCCACCGGGCATCAATGGCCGGAGCAACCCGAGGTCAGCCCGGGGTATTTCGCCAGTCCCTGGCCGGCGAGCGAGATCGAGAAGATCCCGGCGACCCATGTCGGTATTCGGGGCTCGTCGCTCACCGCCATCGACGCTGCTGTTGCCCTGGCCATCGCACATGGCGATTTCGTGGAGGCTGAACACGGCGGCATCACCTATGTCCCTGCGCCAGGCACTGAAGATTTCCGGATGACGATGCTGTCGCGCAAAGGCCTGCTGCCGGAGGCCGATTTCTATTTTCCGATTCCCTATGAGCCTTTGTCGATCTGTACCGCAGAAGCGATCAACGAGCTCATCGACGCCGATGATCCTTTGCTTCTGGACCGGACGTTCGAGTTGTTCAAACGGGAGCTTGCCGCAGCGGATGCGTCGTACGCGCAAGAAACGCGTCTCGCATCGCTCAACCTTGAAGATTTCTGCGAAGGTTACTTCAGCCAGCGCCTGGCCACCGACCCTTTCGAATGGGCTCGGCATAATCTTGCAGAAGCGCAGCGCAACTACGAACGACATCATGTGGTAGCATGGCGCTATGCGATCCTGCGCATGCATGAAGTGATCGAAGGCATCGTCCCCTATCTCAGCGACTGCGACTTCCTGCGATTTTCGCGGTACCTCAAGACCGTCTTCATCGATGACTACGCGACCGTGCCCCATGAATCGATTTTGCGCATGCTCGCCCTCCATGAGGCCGGAAAGCTAGAGGTGATCGCAGTCGGAGAGGACTACCAGATTGATCCGCACGGCGTCTTGAGCGGGGCGCTACTGACATATGGCTCGACAAGATTCCATTTTCCGGTCTTCATTGAAGCGACCGGCCAGCGCGTACTTTCTGCCAAGGATTTCCCCTTTCCCTCGCTTCGCGAGCAGGGGATCGTCCATGACGTCGATGCCTCGACCGAACACGGTCCTCTGCGCGGTATCGCCATCGACGACCGGTTTCACCCCATCTCCTCGCAGATCCCGGCAGACCAGCTTTTCTGCGTCAGCCTTCCTTTCATCTTGGGGCGGCACCCGTTCGTGCAGGGGATCACAAGCTCACATGAGATTGGCCAGATCGTGGCCGCTGAACTGGTCGCCGCACTCGGCCGCCGATGTGACACCGACGAGGAAGTGAAGGAATTGGACGAGCGATGAAGCTTTTCGCAATCTACATTGGCGGCGAACACCCCTGCGCGAATATCGAGGTGCACGATGTGCGCTTTGTGCTCGCCGACAGCATCGAAGGGGCGTTCCCAATCCTGCGGGAACAATGGTGGGGTGTGCCCAGAAGCCTGCATGTCGATTGCTGGGCCGAGGTCACCGAAGCGGATGGCTTTGCGATCTCACTGAGGCCCGAGCCCTTCGAAGGGGAGGAAAAGCTCTATTTTGTTAATCTGGGCGGCTACCAACCGAAAGAGTTCGCCGAGCGGCATCGCAACGTCTTCGTGGTTGCGCATAGTGGATCAAAGGCGAAATACCGTGCGTTGAAAATGGTGAAGGACTGGATCGACCCGCACAAGGACGATCTCTACGAGGCCGAGCACGCCTATTGCCTGAGCGACGAACCGGTGGGCGAGCGCCTTTTCGTGCACCTCACGCCAATCGACCGCCACGAGCAACCAGAGTTCACCTGTCGCTACATACCGATCAGAAAGGCGAGTTGAGGGAGCCTCCCCCTTTGCGTTGAGATGCGCCGTAGGCGCTTTACCCGTCGCGGCTACTCATCTTCCTCGGGAAAAATCGGATCGCGCTGCGTCCCCGACTGTACGCCCGCTTCTCGCAGAGCGCGGTCGTCCGCTCGACCTTTTTGCGCTTGAGTGGGGTTTGCCCCCATTCCTCCGCTTGCTTGAAGATCCGGGCCGGGATCCCGGCGCTCGGCCTCCAGCGAGCGTATGCCTTCGGCTGTATCGTCCGGGGCTTCGGATGGGGCGACCCGCTCCTTGCGCGGTTCGTGCTGCACGCTTTCCATGACTGTCTCCAGACTTCTTGATCGTGGAAAGCCCGACAGGCGTGCTGCGTTTCCAGGGTCCGAGAGATTGGTGCTGGTTCGTGGCTTACTCGCGATAACGCGCCGCGAAACCGCCTGACGGTTTTGGCTAGACGATGGAACGGCGTGTCTTCAGCGCCTGCGGCTGGGAAAGCGACGAGCGGAGTGAACCATCACAGTCTGTCACGGTTAGGTCAGCAGGCGATCTACGCCAAGGAGCGTTCTGAATGGCTTTCATTGAAGCAAAAGACGGCACCAGCCTTCACGTCAAGGACATGGGTCAAGGTAAGCCGGTGGTCCTCATTCATGGCTGGCCTTTGACCGGCGACATGTTCGAGTACCAGACCTTGGCCCTTCTCGAAGCAGGGTGCCGGGTTATCACCTATGACCGGCGCGGGTTCGGGCAGTCCGGGCATGGTGCCTCCGGCTACGATTACGACACCTTCGCAGACGATCTTGCAGCGGTTCTGGACGAACTCACCCTCGACAATGTCACCCTAGTCGGCTTCTCGATGGGCGGCGGCGAGATCGCGCGGTATCTGTCGCGTCATGGCGCAGCCCGGATCGCAAAGGTGGCGCTGGTGAGCAGCGTGGTGCCCTATCTGCTCAAGGGAAGTGATAATCCTGATGGTGTCGACGAGAGCGTCTTCGACACCATGAAAGCGCAGATTCGTGAAGACCGGTTCGCATTCTTGCAGGACTTTGCAAAACAGTTCTACGGAGTCGGTTTCATCTCGAGCCCTGTTAGCCAGGGGATCCTCGACTGGAGCTTCCTGCTGGGCGCAATGGCGAGCCCGAAGGCTACCGTCGATTGCATCGACGCATTCGGAAAGACCGATTTTCGGCCTGACCTTGCCTCCTTCACCGTCCCCACCCTTATCATCCATGGCACCGCTGACAAGACGGTCCCCATCGATCCTTCCGGGAAGGCTGCGGCGGCGGGCATACCGAGCGCCGAGTTCATCGAATACGATGGCGAACCGCACGGTCTGTTCGCAACGGCACCTACGAGGCTGAACGACGACCTTATTCGTTTCATCGGCTGATAGCGAGGGCCGGGTTTCGACTGCGAGATCCGGCTCCACGCCGGAAAAAGATCCAGATCGGCCAGCAGCGCGAGATTTCGGTCGGCCAATTAGCCCCAACACCATTGGGGTTATGAAGGGTCGGCGCGATAGTCCGAATTCGTTCGGACGGTCCCACCCCTGCAAGGCTTCGTCCCTCCGCCTGCTGGTCATCGGAACGAAGATCGATGCAGACGCTTGGACTGCCATGCCCCAACTCATCCTCGAGCAGCAAAGAGCAGCCCAGGCATGAAACACCTTGCCGAGAGCTTCTGGAATTTTCGCGGCTCCTTCAGGGTCGCGAAGGTTTTCGACGTTGGGACGCACATGTCCCTCGTTCGCAAGGCCGACGGTCAGTTTACTTTGATCGACAGCTATGCGGTGTCGGGTGATGAGCGCGAGGCGCTGATGAGCCTCACGAACAACGGGCGGGCCATCGACACCATCATCAACGTGCACCCGTTTCATACCCTGCATTGTACCGCTGCCCATGAAATCGCTCCGCACGCGCGCCTCTACGGCACGCAGCGACACCGGGAGCAGGCGCCCGAACTGCCTTGGGAGCGGGACGTGATGGAAGACCCGGCAACCCAGGAACGGTTCGACGATCTGGATTTTTCCGTGCCAGCGGGCCTCGATCTGGTGACGGCTGACGACAGCGTGCATGCCTCCTCGGTTCTCGTGCGTCACCGCCCCAGCGGTATTGTCCATGTCGACGATACCTTGATGGTCCTCGCCGCCCCCGGCATGCTGGGAAATATCTTGCCGCAGTCGCGCCTGCGCTTTCATCCGATGCTCGCCAAGGCGCTGCAGCAGCGCTCAAGAGCTGCCGACGATTTCGCGGCATGGGCACAGGCCTTGGCGCGCGAATGGGCTTCGACACGCATCGTCTGCGCGGCGCATTCGGCGGTGCGACAACTTGAACCTGGCGGATGGCATGCGGAGCTGACCCATGCGCTTTCGGCGATCCGCAAGACACTCGACCATCACCGTGCGCAGCACGGCTGATGTGAGCACTATCCTTCCCTTACCGAAAGAATCCAAACTATGAGCGACAAGCAAATCCGCACGATCAATCCGCTGACCGAGGACGTCATTGCGACGTATTCCCTCATGTCGGACGAGGAAGCTGCGGCGACCGTCTCGGCGTGCCACGAGGCGTTTCTCGAATGGCGTCTGCGCAGTCTCGAAGACCGGGCCGGCGTGATTGCCGCCATCGGCCAAGAACTGCGCGATTCCAAGGAGGAATTCGCCGCGCTGATGACCCGCGAGGTCGGCAAGCTGATCGGTGACAGCCGCAGCGAAGTCGATCTCGTCGCTGCGATCTGCGACTATACCGCCAAGCAGGGCCCCGCGGTCCTCGCTGACGAGGAGCGATCCGCCGACGGTGCGACAGCTTATGTCGCTCATGCCCCTATCGGCGTCGTCTACGGCATCCAGCCTTGGAATTTTCCTGCGTATCAGGCGGTGCGCTATTCGATCGCCAGCCTGATGGCCGGTAACGGGGTACTGCTAAAGCATGCCGAAAGCTGCACCGGCAGCGGCCTGTTCCTGCGCGATCTCTATGAGCGGGCGGGTCTGCCCAAGGGCCTGTTCGGTGTGCTGCTGATCTCTCACGAGCAGTCCGACACGGTGATCGAAAACGATCTCGTGCGTGCTGTCACCCTGACCGGCAGCGACAAGGCAGGGCGAGCGGTCGCCGCCAAGGCCGGCGCGCTCGTCAAGAAGACCGTATTGGAGCTGGGATCGAACGACGCATACCTCGTCCTCGACGATGCAGACATCGACCTGGCCGTCGAGACGTGTGTTGCGGGACGCATCTACAACAACGGGCAGACTTGCGTGAACGCCAAGCGATTCATCGTTACCGACAGGAACCATGAAGCCTTCGTGGAGGCATACGTCGAAAAGTTCCGCGCCATTGCCATGGGCGATCCCACCGACGAGAAGACCGCGCTTGGCCCGCTGGTCAGCAAGGCCCAGCGTGACAAACTGCACGAACAGGTCGAGGAGAGCGTCGCCAAGGGCGCGCGCGTGCTTGTGGGTGGTCAGGTTCCTGACCGAACCGGATGGTTCTATCCCGCCACGGTTCTGGTCGATGTTGCGCCCGGGCAGCCTGCCTATGACGACGAACTGTTCGGTCCTGCCGCTTCAATCATTCGGGCCAAAGATGATGAGGATGCCATGCAGATCGCCAACGACAGCCGCTATGGCCTTGGCGGAGGTATCTTCAGCCGCGATGTCGAGCGCGCTCGCGAACTGGCTGCAAAGCACTTCGACACCGGCATGATCTTCATCAACACTTTCGACGTCGCCTCTCCCGATCTCCCTTTCGGCGGGGTCAAGACATCAGGCTATGGGCGCGAACATGGCCCTGAAGGGCTGAAGGAATTCGTCAACGTCAAATCCATCAAGATCGGCACCACCGCAAAGTGAGGAATATCATGACCGGACATTCCAATCTGTTCGAACCTTTGCGGCTCGGCGCGTTCGAGTTGCCCAACCGCGTCCTCATGGCCCCGCTGACACGCAGCCGGGCCCATGCGGACGGGACGCCCGGGGAACTCGCCGTCACATATTATCGTCAGCGTGCTTCGGCGGGGCTCATCATTTCCGAGGCGACCCAGATTTCGCCGATGGGTAAAGGGTACATAGACACGCCCGGCATCCACAGCGAAGCTCATGTCGAAGGGTGGAAGGCTGTCATCGAAGCAGTCCATGCTGCTGGGGGTCGGATCTTCTGCCAGCTTTGGCATGTCGGGCGGATCAGCCACACATCCCTTCTGCCGGGCGGCGCGCAACCGGTTTCCGCCAGCGCGGTCCGCGCCAAGGCCCAGACCTTCACAGCCGATGGCCTCACCGACACCTCCGAGCCGGTCGCGCTGGATGCCGATGGTATTGCAGCCACCCTCGATGATTACGAGACTGCGGCGCGCTATGCCAAAGCGGCCGGGTTCGATGGTGTGGAAGTGCACTCGGCCAATGGGTACCTGCTCGACCAGTTTCTGCAGGACGGTACCAACCAGCGCGAGGACGACTACGGCGGCTCGATCGAGAACCGCCAGCGTTTTTTGCGCGAGGTGATGGAGCGCGTCCTTTCCGTGTTCCCCGCTGATCGCGTCGGAGTTCGGCTCTCCCCGCTTGGACAGGCGAACGACATGAGCGACAGCAACCCTGAAGCTACCTTCTCATCGGCTTATTGCATGCTGGCAGGACACGGGCTCGCCTATCTGCACGCAATCGAGCAGTTTACCGGGCAGGATACCGACGAGGATCAGCGCGCGCTACTGAAGCGAGTGCGAACTCTTTATGACGGGGTCTATATCGGCAATGGCGATTACGATGCCGACCGCGCCAGCGCAGCGATCGCCGCACAAGAGGCTGATGCCATAAGTTTTGGACGGTCGTTTCTCGCCAACCCGGACCTGCCCGAGCGTTTGCGCGTGGGTGCCGAACTGAACGCACCTGACAAGGATACGTTCTACGGAGGCGGCGCGAAAGGATACGTCGACTACCCCGCTTTGCCCCACATTCATTGATCGATAGCCTGATCGTGCAGCGCGGGGACAGAATCGCGCTGTTCTTTCGGACCAGTTCTCGGGAGCTGCAGTCCGTCGCCAGATAAAGGAGGATAAACATGCCTAAAGGTGACAAGAGCAGCTACACGGACAAACAGAAGCGCCGGGCCGAGCATATCGAGGAAAGCTACGAAAAGCGCGGCACCCCCAAGAAAGAAGCTGAAAGCCGGGCCTGGGCGACCGTCAACAAGGAAAGCGGCGGTGGGAAAAAGTCCGGCTCGGGCCGAGGCAAGCCGGAAAATCGCAGCGCATCCTCTCGCGGCGGCAAGGCGCACAAGTCAGGCTCTTCAGAGCAGCGATCGGCTGCGGCTCGCAAGGGCTGGGAGACGCGGCGCCGCAACGGCAACGCATGACCGTCTCCTTTGTAGAACGCGATGTTGCCGGGGGTGCCTGTGGTTGAAAAACACGACCTGCCGGTACACCGGGCACGTGCCTTTCTCGAACCCGGCTCGATCTTGCTGGTGACATCTTGTCATGACGGCGAGCGCAATGTGATGACCATGGGTTGGCATATGGTGCTGGAGTTTACGCCTTCCCTTGTCGGCTGCATGATCTCTGCCGGCAATCATAGTTTCGAGCTGATACGTCAAAGCGCAGAATGTGTGCTGAACCTGCCAACCCTCGACATGCTCGACGCTGTCGTCGGGATCGGCAATTGTTCGGGCCGGGACAAAGACAAGTTCGCTGGGTTTAACCTTGATGTGCAGGCCGCCGACCACATCAGAGCTCCGTTGCTCACCGCGTGTCACGCGAACTTCGAGTGCCGACTGGCGGACGACCGGATGGTCAAGGACTACAATCTCTTCATATTCGAAATCGTAAAGGCGCACGTCGCGCCTCAGCCCAAGCACCCCAGAACGCTGCATTACACCGGGGACGGAGTGTTTGTTGTCGCGGGAAAAACAGTGAGCCGGCGCAGTGATTTTCGTCCAGAACTGCTTGGCAACGGCCGCTAAGAGCCCCAGCCTTGGTTCCGGAAAGATTTAGGCGTGCGCACGTCCCTTGGTGTAAGCGCCGGTTGAACACCCGGCGCAATAACGGATCCATTCAGTGGGATCGCGCAAGCGGCAGGCAGCAAAGAGCTTGATCGTTTTAGCTTATTGATCGACATATACCCATCTTGCTCGACCAAAACGTTCCGTCTGCTAAAGGCCCAGTCTTGGGCATTCAGAATAGGAAAGCAGACCGACCGCACCCGGGCGCGCAAAATCGGCGGCTGAACGGCCGAGAAGGTGAAGGGTTTCGGGCGCTTGCGTACGAAAGCCTCCCATGCAGGAACCCGCGGG
>NZ_JBMDIO010000052.1:0-26319 GCF_057808725.1 Novosphingobium sp. FG90 | reverse complement strand
TCCATCGGCTTGCGCCAGTGGGCGCATGGGTCATGATCAGAGAGTCTTGGTATTAGCCATCGACAGTAAGGCGCTCCGAAGCCAACAGCCCGTTATTTCCAATCCCCGGCACAATAGGAATGTCCGATTTCGAGCTTAGGAGAGTGGCGCAGAACGGCTAGATTCGCGCGTTGCCGCCCCTCGACGGTAGGCTTCTCTGCGGTTCGTGAATGGCGGTTTCCTTAAGTCGGCTTCTCTTAAGCCGACTGTCTCGAATGTCCCATTCACGGCACAAGAATGAGCGGACAGCATCTGCGAGAATTCAAGGCTGTAACTGTTTGGCGCGGGGGCAAACTTACGTTGCCGCACGGAGTTCGCTTATCTTAACCTGACAGAGTTGCAGAACAATTTGTCCAAGTTCTTCAATCCGGGTTGCCAGCCAATCCAGGTCGCCCTTGGAAATCTGATAGTGCCTCGAATAGCGTGCTTTTACATATGCATCTTTAAGTTTCTCAAAGCGCATGCGGTCAATCTTGGAAGATCTCGGCCACGCATCGAAGAGTTCCGCTGAAATCTTTTCAGCTTGGCGGCGAAGAAAATTCAGATTATGAACATGTGGCGTGTAAAACGTGCATACAAGAAGAACGCAATGATATAGGCGTTCGCACGCTTGATGCAGATCAAAAGCTGCATCTTTATTAAATCCTTCATCAATGTCGAATTTGGCAATCCGAAATCGCTTCAAGGCGGCAGGAAACCATTCATCGAAATACTCCTCTGCCATTTCGAGCGCAGCTTGAGGTGTCTTGGGCAATGGTATGTGAAGATTGGTCTCATCGGACTGGTAGAGCGCTATGCCGTCGGTGGCGATGTCCATGAAGAAGTAACGGCCGTGCGCGAGCCCGTCGTTGACCTCCTGCAGTGAGTGAACGATGAAATTTACCGGCGTCTTCAGGTTTCCGGAGATCTCGCGTTCGCGGCTCAGACGTTCTTCAGCCATTTCCCAGTAATCGACGCGATCGGTCAGTTCCTTCTGGTTGACGATGATCAGCAGATCGAAATCAGACTGATAGCCCTTCGCCGTGTGTGGCTCGTCTACCCAACCACCTCGTGCGTACGATCCGAACAGCACGATCTTGAGAATGCGGCCCAACTTGCGCTGTCCGGTAGGCGTGCCGTGGGCATCCTGGAACTCCTCGAACAGGATCTGGACGACCCGCTCAAGTTCGCGGCGCTTGTTGGCTGGCAGGTGATCCAGATCGGTCTTCATCATCTCATCTCGGAGCGACCTCGAGGGGCGCTGATTGGGCGGTCGGAGCAAGTGTACATGGTCCGTTCTCATGGACAACCCCGCAGGGCTGGTTTTCTGCGGTTTTGTAAGCTGTCGAGACCGGCCGGAGCGGCATCGATTTCGTGACAAAAGGCGCTGGATCGCGTACAATTCCCGCGAAAGGAACGGCGATGGATGGGCGTGTTCAGGGAGGACCCGAAGGCGTAAGCACCATGCCCAGGATCTCGGACTGGCTTTGGCGGCCCTTGTACGCAAAGCTCTGGTGGTTTGCGATTCCGCTATGGTGGGCGGGTGTAACTTTGGCTCCTGCCCATGCGGCTTTCTCAGGCATTTTCCAAAGTCCGGTCGCGGCCTATCTCAACGTCCTGTTTTTTCCGTTCGCACCAATCCTCGTCCTCGGAGCAGGATTTGTTCCGGCTTGGCTTGATGGCTGGAAGTCCACTTGGCGAGGGAATGGGTACGATGACGAGGAGCACCGCCGTATCCTCCGCGAATGGGATGAACAGGATCGACGGTTCAAAAAAATGCGCGCGCTAACGGATCCGCTGGATCCACGGTCTGGCGCCATATGGGTGCACAATCCCAGTAATCCCTTCAATTCTCAGAACCCGGCAAACCAGCGCCATTAGCGCTCGCCCGAGTTGTTATGTCCGTCGTCCGGGGCTCCTTTTAGATCAGTCGAGAAGCGGCCGGAGCCGAGAACCGAAGCTTGCTCGAGAGAAGTCAGCGGACCGGTGATGTCGAATGTTCCGCGGCCTGCATCGGCGTCGTTCAGGTACCGCGACCTCAATCCATTGGTGCTGAGGACCCCTTGCGAGAGAGCTTTCGCAAATGACTCTTCCGGGCGGGGCGTTCGTGCCGCAGCACGGGTCGCCGCCGTGATCGCGCTGCGGACATCATAGTTGACGACGTCCAGAGTGCTTTGGGCATTTTCGTTGACGGTGCCCATATCGCTACTGCTAAAGCCAAGGTTACCGCCCACCTTACCGCTTGTATCATGACTTCTTTGCGATTTCTTCGACGCACCGGATTTACGGCCTCGACCATAGTCGACTTCGCGCTCGCTCACTCCCGCTGACCCGCCGATCTCCAGTCCTATGCTGGTTCCCATGGATATCTGGTCCTGCGCCGAGCGCGACAGCGTGCGTTGCCAGCCGGTCTGGGCCATGACTGCCTGCACGTCGCGCTGCAGGGTGTCGGCGACCTGCGGCTTGAGGCGCCATTCCCCTTTGCGGTCCATCTCGAAACCGCCGCGCAGCCAGTTGGCCAGCATTTCCTGCCCTTCCTTTCCGCCGCTCATGAAATGCTCGATCGTGTCCGGGCCCGCCTGCTTGCCTGCTTCGAAGCGGGTACTGGTATCGGACCTCGCCGATCGCGAATGGGTGGTCGCGCTCGAAACCAGCAGGTCATTGTGGGCGAAGCTGAAGCGGGCCGTCCCGCCATTGGCGACGGCGCCAAGCTGACTCTCGTTGAGGAGCCCGCCCTTCCACATCGCCGCTGCCGTCTGCGGAGTGAGGTTGAGGCTCATGTCGCCGTTTTGGTCCATCGCGATCTGACGCTTGCCGAGATCCACGCCATGCTCAGCGAGCAGGTGCTGCATACGCGTCAGCCGTTCCTTCTCGACGATGTTCGTGAGCCGGTCGTTGCGGGCGCGATCGGCGATGCCTTGCGTCCCACCCTCGGCCATATCAACCTGGCTTCCGGACGTGCGCGAGAGCGCCAGGATGAAGCTGTCGAGCCTTGCGGCTTCGCGGGTCGAGCGGCCGGCCGCCGCGGCACCTTGCGCGAAACCGAAGTTCTCCGATTGGCGGCGCTGTTCGCCGATCCTGGCGGCGGATCGCGTTCCCGCCGTACCGACCCCGCGCTGGGCGTCGAGCTTGCCCGAACGTTCGGCGAAGTCGTAGCCTGCCGCCTCCCGTGTACGGCCATAGATGCTGGCGCCTTCGCGGGCAGCTTCCGCGCCGGCACCATCGGCCGTCCCGACCTGACTTGCCGCGTTGTAGTTCTCCAGGGCGTGGAGGACTTGCGCTTCGCTGCGCCCGGTGGCGTGGGAAAGCTGGGTTATCGCCGTGCTTCGCGCCTCGCCGGACAAGGCGTTGACGAAGCCGATGCGCCTCGATGTCTCATCCAGCGATAGGCCGAGCATCGCCGCCGCCTGGCGCTGTCCGTGGTTGCTGCCGGTACGCCAGGCCTGTTCCGTGGCGACGTTGGCGCGCTCGGTCTCGGCGACCCGCTCGCCTGCATAGTCGCGGCGACCCTCCATGGCTCCGACCTGGACCTGCGCGGAGGTGAGATCGTTGGCGAGCAGCTGGTGCTGGTCATAGGCATTCGCGATCAGCCTGGCGAACGTCGGATCGGCCTGTGCCTCGCCTATCACCCCGGACGCCTTAAGGCTTGCATCCTCTGGCGAATAGCCGCTCCGCTCGAAATGGCGCGTCGCCGCCTGCATCATCATGCCGTAGGCGCGCTGGTCGCCGAAGGCGCGCCACTGGACGAGGTTCTGGCTGAAGGCGGCGAACGCCTTCTCTCCGGTTTCGCCGCTTCCGAAATAGCTGGTGGCGAGGCCGCGCAATGCATCCTTCTGCGCGAACTGGTGGATCGCGCCGGTGGCGGCGCTCGCCTGGACCGCACGGGCGACCTGAGGGTCGGCAAGATCGCGGTCCCCAAGGGCAGGGGCCAGGCTCCCGATCTGGCGGGCGCCCTCGATTCCCCCAAGCGCGAGGGCGGTATCGCCCGCGGTGCCGGGCCGTTCTCCCAGGATATGTGCCGCCTCTCCGAAGCCGCGATTGGCCTGGAAGCTCGCGCGTTCGCCAAAATCGCCGAAACTCGACGATGCTGCCGCGCGCGAGCGCGTGCCCATCGCGGATGCCTGGGCTTCCAGCGCCGAGGCCTTGCCCTCGGCTGTCGCCATCGGTGCCGCCGCTGCAGCGGCCTGTCCGGTTATCCCGAGCGAACCGGGCGTGAACGCGCCAAAGACGTTCCCACTGAAGCGGAACACCGTGAATACGAAGGCACCGGCAAGCCCCGCCGCTGCGGTACGGAAGCTCCCGAAGATGGCCAGCGCCTTCATCGCGGCTGACGGCGCGAGGAGCCAGGCATTGGCACCAAGGGCATTGGCGCGCAGCTCCTCCAGAACGGCGCTGGCACGCCCGAGCGTCAGCTGGTGGATGCCGGCATCGATCACGCCCCACAACGCGACGAACACGAACATGCCGATGGCGAAGCTCGCAACGCGCAAGTTCATAGGGGTCAGGATGAAGAGAAGCGCGATCGGAACCATGAACAGCATGATCCCGAACACCACGGCGCGGATTGTCGGCATCCATTCGTTGGCAACGGACAGGGTGGCGAGACCGCCCGACAGGACGGCGCGGTTGGCCATGACCCGTGCCGCCGAGGCCGGGCTGTCCTCGAACAGGACGTCGCCGACGCTGCCTGCCAGCATCACGTGGGTGAAGAGGCTCTGGGCCGTCATCGGGCGGCCGAGCATCATCTGGCCCATCTCACCCAGTTGCTGCCGGCACCGGGCCAACTGCTGAGCGTTCGCGGCGTCGTATCCGGTGTGTACGCAGATCTGCCGCGAATAGTCCTCGAACAGCGCCGGATCGGAAAGTCGCCCGGAGATGTGGGCCCAGGCCTCGGTGCAGCTTACGGTGGTGCCGCCCTTGTCGGTTCCCGTGTAGACCGTCGAGAACGTGGCGGGGCCGGCCATTGCGGCAAAGGCGGAGGGCAGGTCGCTCGTGGTTCGGAACAACTGGTCGTCGTCGATCCCGTAGGCCGGCGACACCCGGGCAACGGGATAGCACTGGCGCACATAGTCCTTGATCGTCGCATCGAGGAACGTGTCGGTCATCGGACCGCGCGGTGACACGGCGTTGAGGAACAGGTCGAAGCTGTGGCCGCCCGCCCCGAACTCGATCTTCGCATTGGGGTCGAGAGTATTGTCGTCGATCGTCTCGACAAGCGCGCGTTCCATCATGTTGGTGGCGCCGGCCACCAGCACGAGGAGATTGGGAACCCCGCCAACCGGTTGATAGGCGTTGCGGACACGGTCGTAGACGTGGACCGTGCCGGTGCTGGCGACGAGGCCGACGAAGACGCCGACGCCGAACAGGATCTGGAAACCGAAGGCGACGAGACCCATGCCGGATCCGCGTACGCTGGCGAGAACGGCTCCCAGGCCAATACCCACCGTAGCCACGATCAGCACCAGCGTCTCGTAGCGGGGATCGCCGAAAATCATCGAAACCAGCCGGAATGCGTCCACGGTCTCGGCGAAGCCGTCATAGGTATGGAAGCTCGCGTCGACAGCGAGCGCGGGTTCTGCCGAGAGGCAGAGAAGGACAAAAGCGAGAATTGCGCGGCGCATGGCAGGCATGACCTATCGGCTGCGGGCGGCGGCGCCGGCGGTATCGCGCGCGTCGCGGTCGCGCTCGCGCAGGAGGCCGGCATAGTTCGCCGAAAGGTTCGCGGCCGAAAGCGCGGCCATGTAGCTCTGGCGCATCTGCGCACGCTGGCGGAGCACTTCGTCGCGCAGATCGCGCAGCTGTTCGATGCCTTTGGAGAGGATACGGGTCTGGCACACGCTGGCGTTGGCGCTGTCCGCCGCACCCGCGACAGTCGCACCGCGCTCCGCATTGCTCACCGTGAAATCGATGGTGCGGGTGAGATCGTTCAGCATCTGGTAGGCCAGCGTGAGCGCCACCAGTTCGTCCGTGTCGCCGATGACGGAATCGGTCACGCCCTGCCGCACGCCCCACTCGAGCATGCGATAGACCGGCAGTGTCCGCACATTGGCGACGAACTGGCGTTCCTCGCTCGTCAGCGCAGTGCGGGTGCGGATTTTGGTTGCGATCGACTGCATGCGCTCGCGCGCGAGCACCAGCGCGCCGCGGCCCGAACCATCCTGCGCGCAGTCGGCGATGCTGGGCGGCAGGTTGAGCGAGCGGCGCTGGACGCGGCCGGTCAGGAAGTCCTGGGCGCTTTCGGTATCCTGCGCCGGGCACTGCGGGATCGCGGTGAACAGCGGGACCTTGTCGTTCGCATCCCAGCGCATGTAGACGTCCCCGACCCGTGCCCGCATCACGCTGGCCCAGTCTCCGGCACCAACCCGCGCCGCGGCATGGCTGAGAAGCGATCCGGTGCGGAAGATGTCGGTGACCTCGGCCGGGCAATTCGCCAGCGCGTCCTTCAGGTCCTCGGTCGGATTGTTCGCATTGGCCTCGATCTTCTCGCGGCTGTTCTGATAGCTCTTCGCGAACCCCTGCTTCACCGAGCGGTAGCCGGTCATCTCTTCGATGATCCCGGACATGTTGTCGTCGCCCTTGGCGATCTGGACCATGCGGTTTGCCAGCCGACAGTCGTTGACCTGGATCGAGTTAAGGTAATTGGTCGCCGCCTCCATCTTCGAGATTATGTTCCCCATCTTCTCGTCGAGGGTTTCGAGCAGGTACTGGAACGCAACCGCCGGCGCTGCCTGCAGGATGCTCTCCAGCTTTTGCACGAGGTAATCCGGGTCGAGGAACGACATGCCGCCCAGGAACATGTCTATGCCGCCGCAACCGGCCCGCACCTTTGGCAGGCTGACGGACATCAGATAGTCGTTGTGGACATCGACCCGGCCCGACATCCCGCCCGCGGTGATGTAGCCCCGCGTCTGATCCTCGAAGCTCCCCGGCGCCGTGTACGTGACGTTGTCGAACCAGGTCTCGGCCCAGCTCTGCGCCCTGGCCGGAGATGCAGTGCAGCAGGTAAAGGCGAGGGCGGCGAATAGCGCCATCAGCCCCTTGCACGGGTAGGACATCGGCTGGGTTCCTTCACGGGAAAGGTTGCGGTGGCGGTGGCGGTGGCAGTGGCAATGGCGGGGGCGGGCGCGGACAGCGAAGCGGAGCAGCATCATGGCCGCCTCCCTTCGCGTGGACGAGGCGCCGCGCCGACGATGCCGGTGAATTTCGCCATTGCGCGCACCCCTACGGCCGGCCGTACCCCCGTGAGCATCTTCGCGGCGAGGTAGAGGTTGCGCGCCAGGTTTGGCGTATGGTCGGTACCGACCGCGATCGGTATGGCGCGCCATGGGTCGGTCACCGGTCTGACCCAGGCAACCGGATGCCCGGCCCATGGCAGCCCGAGCCTGCCGGAGCGGATCATGGCGTCCTCGCTGCCCATCGTGCGCAGACGCCATCCGTGCCGTGCCGCGAGCGACGACAACTTTGCCCAGAGGTCCCCGCAGGGAATGCAACCCGCGCTAGTCGTCATTTCGATAATGAACGCAGGGCCATGCCCGTCCAGCGTCGCGGCAAGATCGTTGGGGAACGAGCGTGTCACCGGAACGCGGGCCAGCCAGGCCTGCATGGCCGCCGCGTCCGCGACCGGATGGATCGCGGCGCGCCTGGCCGCATCCTGGGCCGCATCCCGTGCGATGGGCTGCTGCGCTGCCGCGGCTGGTGGCAGGGCGGCAAGCAGCGCAATGGTGGGCGCGATTGATAGCAGGGCGCGGTTGCAGGCCGGGTACCGGAGAAGCGCGTGCTGGTTTGGCATGTTGGAGTGAGCCTTGAAGGCAAGGAAGATTTTCCTTACATTCAGCGGCGAAGGGACTCGCGCCATGAACGCTCTGACGATCAGCACCAAGGGACAGATCACATTGCGCAAGGAATTGCTGCAGCACCTTGGCGTGCATCCGGGCGACCGGATCAGCTTCGAGAAAATGCCCGGCGGCGAAGTGCGCATTCGCGCGGTGCGGCCTTCAGGCAAGCTCGACGGCTTCTTCGGTTCGCTGCGGCGCGATGGCCAGGCACCGATTTCGGTCGAGGACATGAACGAGGCGATCGCGGAAGGCTGGGCCGGCCGGTCGTGAAGATCACGGTCGATACGAATATCCTGGTGCGCGCCGCGACCCAGGACGACCCGGTGCAGGGCGCTCTCGCGCAGCGGCTGATGCAGGAGGCCGACCTTGTCGCCATCGCGCTGCCGTCGCTGTGCGAGTTCTGCTGGGTCCTGCTTCGCCTCTACAAGTTTCCGGGGTCCCGTGTCGCCGACGCGCTGAGGGTCCTGATCGAGGCGGAGAACGTCAGGCTCGACCGCCAGGCCGTCGAGGCCGGTCTGGCGATACTCGATGCAGGCGGTGACTTCGCGGACGGCGTGATCGCACACGAAGGTCAGTGGCTCGGCGGCGAGACATTCATGAGCTTCGACCAGAAGGCTATCCGTCTCCTGCAAGCGCGCGGGGAAGCAGCCGAAATTCCCGCCTGAACTGGATGCTTGGGGCTTTCGCTGCGGAATGGGTGGGTGCCGATTGGTCATTCTCCCGGCCCCTGGGCAAGAGGAATCCCAAGCCCATCGCTCACCCGCGGATCGCTGGCGGAAACGGGACCGTTCGCCAACGCGTCGAAGAAGCCGTCATCCTCGCCCGGCCCGGTCATGAACTGCTCGGGCCGGATATCGCCGCGTAGCAGGCGGACCGCCTGGTACGCCATCTGCGCGAGCGCCGGATAGGCTTCGACGCCTGACGCGATGACCATGCGCTGGTTGCTGGCACGCCGGATCACCATCGTCGTCGGCGTGACTTCGACCCCGAAGCGCTCGCCGACGCCCGGTCGCCTGTCCAGATCGATCGCGGTGACCTGCCAGCCCATCTCCTCCTGGAAGCGCTGGACGATCGGCCACTGGACCCGGCAATATCCGCAGGTCGATCGCGAAAACATCACGATCGCGAACTCGCCCGCATGTGCGCGCAGGTACGCGCGGCGGATCGTGTCCTTCTGCGCGGTCAGCTGCGAACGGGCATCGCCGACCATCGGATTCGCCGATTTCGAGTTCAGTTCGGGATGCTGCAGCATGGCAAGCTGGGTAACGCCCGCGAACGCACGGGCCTTTCGCCTCGCGAAGTCCTGGAGCCGCCAGAAATCCGACACGGCTTCGACGGTGAGGACGGTCGCGGCATAATCGCGCTGCTCCTCGATCAGCTTGCGGATGCGTGGCGGGGTCCACGTGGCAAGCTCGGACATAGGCGGGATCTTCGGTCTTGCGGCCAGGTCGTGGTCCGCCGTTTCCTGCGGAGCAGGGGCCTCGTACCACCAGTATCCTTGTCGGCTGCCCGCCGATGAGACCGGCTCGCGGCCCGGGGCAGCCGCGGCGGTCATCGGCGCGAACGCTCCAGCCTCGCCCACGCTCCCGACTTCACCGGCGGCCTCCCGCGCGAGTGTGGCGGACGAAAGAATGGCGAGGCATGCCAGCCAGCATGCGGGGGCCTGCCGCGGGATCACAGGATCCGCTCCATCCGGGTCAGGCGATCAAGCGGAAGCAGCCCGAAATAGCGGCTGTCGAAACCGCGCGGATGGGAGGAGCCGACATAGACCATTCCGGCCGGGATCACGCCGCTCCAGCGCATATGCTCGAGCCGCATCCCGCTGCGCGCGGCGGGCAGGGAGAGTGCGAGGAACCGGTCGTTGCAGAAGTACCAGGCGTCCGATGTCCCGGACCGGTGCCTCGAGGGAAGCTCGATCGTCGTGAGGCGATCGCCGGGGAGGCACAGCGCATGCTTGGTGATCCTCGCGGGCTTGTCGCCGATGACGGGATGCTGGAACACGAAGAGCACATAATCTCCCCGCGCGATGGGGCCCGGCTTCTCGCGAAGGGCCCAGGCCTCGATCGATGGCGTCATCACCAGCGTGATCTGCGGCATCGTCCAGCCGACCACGAGGGCGATCGGCAGGACGACCAATATCGCGTAGGCCAGCTTCGCGGGCCGGGCAGGCGCGTCGAGAGAGGCTGCGCCCAGAGCAACGG
This sequence comes from Novosphingobium sp. FG90, assembly GCF_057808725.1. Classification (NCBI taxonomy): domain Bacteria; kingdom Pseudomonadati; phylum Pseudomonadota; class Alphaproteobacteria; order Sphingomonadales; family Sphingomonadaceae; genus Novosphingobium; species Novosphingobium sp. FG90. Next base: position 16,265 of record NZ_JBMDIO010000052.1, on the reverse strand, counting down.
CGGCTTGGCGCGGGAGGTTCTGGAGCCCTGTCCAGATGGCGAGGAAAACCCTAGCGAGCCCCCATAAGAGCCTGAGCATGGCGCACGTCCTCCTTTCCTCCAAGGCGGGCATATTCCTCCAGCAGGCCCGGCAGGGCGCTGTCGCCGTAGACGAGATGCGCGCCGCGCGGACTGTCGTCGCCGCGTTCACAGTAGGCCTGTGCGGGGTCGCCCGGGATCATCGCCAGCGCGGGCACCTTGGCAATCGCGTGTTGGCGAAAAACCAGCGGATCGACGATCACCTGAACGTCGCGCATCGCGCATCCGGGGCCCTCGCACCCGGGATCGCGCTGCAGGATGCCGGCCGTAAGCTCGGCCAGCGGACCTGCTTTCCGCAGACCGCCGGGCATCCCCCTGAAGGCCAGCACGCCGTGCACGCGTTCGAGCTGTCCGGCATAGCTGCGCAGAACCGCGATGGGCATCGAGGAGGAGACGAATATGACCGGCACCCAGCGTGTTGCCGCATCGGCAGGGAGGTTCGGCCCGGCTTTTGCGATGGCCTGTTCCTCGGACGGCTCGAGGCCGAGCGCTTGCCGCAGCGTCCTTGCCTGGCGTTCGCGTTCGGCCGCGAGCGCTGCCTCGCTCTGCCGATGCGCGGCCCGTGCCCGCGCTTCCAGCTCCGCAGGCGCCGCGTGCCGCCGCAGGCCCTCGAAAGCGCGGCGCCGTTCGGCCGGGCTATCAAGGTCGGGAAGCACGGGATGAGCGATTTCAGGGGCGTCGGTTCTGCTCTTGGCGATAGCGTCCGCAAGCCGCTCAAGGGTCTGCGAACCTTGCGCGCCGATCGCCTCGCGGGCATTCTCCTGAGCCAGTATCGCGGTGCTGATGCCAGCCACGACGAGCGTCGCGGCGGCGAGCGCGAGACTACTGGCCGATGGCGTTGAGATAGGCATCGACGCGTTCCTCCATGTCGATCTGGATCTCGGACGGCGACCGGTTCTCGATGTCGGCATAGTATTCCGACAGGTCCATCCGGCTGAAATCGAGGGCCTGGAATTCTTCCGGCGTGAAACCGCGGCACATCGGGTTTCTGGCCGTGCCCCAGGGGTTCGCGTTGAAGGCCCGGAGCTGCGGGCGCCCCTGCTCCTGGATGATGCGGCCGAGCTTGGTACTGAAGCAGCAGTGTCCGCGTGCTCGCTGGAGGCAGACGCCGAGTACACTGGACGCGCAGTAGCTGCCGACCTCGTGGCACATGTCCGAGGCGCGCAGCATGGCGGTTTCCATATCCTGCTGGTCGCACCCCGAAAGCAGGAACTCCATCATGAAGTTGATCGCCAGGCTCACGGCGATCGATGTCGGATCGATGCCGACGATGAGGGCGTTGGCGCCCGCGCTTGCCGCCTGGCTGGCCGTCGCGCCGGCCCTGAAGGCGGCGTAGGCGGCCTTCATCCCGGTGAACACGCCCTTGGCGACCGCGATCTTGGTGCCGATCGACGAAATCGACGAGCCCATCCCGTCCTTCACCACCTTGCCCTTGTCCGCGCAGCAATTGGCGAACGTCGTGGAGAGCCCGGCTGGACGGCAGCGCATCCCGCGACCGGCGAATATCTCGACAGTGCCGACGCAGTTGCCATCGGCATCGGCGGTGCCGTCGGCGCTCGGCCCAGCGTCCTCGATCGGTGGCGCCTCCGTGATCGGATTGGCAGCGATGTCGATGCAGGCATTCGGCGAGCACGATGGCGCCGCGCCCGCGACCGGTGAAACGCACGCGAACTGGTCGCCGAGCGGGCAGGCATAGGCCCCGCTCTCGGGCGAAACCACGCACGCGGTCCGCTCTATCGGGCACAGATATCCACCCGCCGGAGCGGCGAGGCAGCTTGCCTGTTCGCCCGCGTCGGCGGCATCGCCGTTCCCGTCGAGATCGGCGGCGCACATATATTGCTGCGCCCGGGCCGCAGGCGCGGCCAGGGTGCAGGTAATGGCGCAGGCCATGGCGATACAGGTCGCCAGCATCGACCGCGCGCGCATTGACGGCCTTCCCGGCAGGAGCGGCACCCGGCTCATGGCGCCACCGCGCTGCAGACCATGTCCGCACCTGCCATCCGCACTGTCTGCATCATCACGACCGCTTCCGGGAAATCATCGAGGCATCCGCAGGCAGACACGATTTCCTCGCCGGGCCCTGCGGGACAGGCGTTGTCGCTCGTGCAGGCATGATAGAACGTGTCGACGCCCGTCGGCTGGTTCTGCTTCGATCCGACGACGCCGTCGGGTGCCGCTTCGCTGTTGGCCTTGGGTGCCTGCGTCTTGCAGATGGGCTCGCACGCGGGGACCGAACCGCGATCCGGCAAGGCGAATGCCTGCGTGGACGAAGAGAAGCTGCCGTCAGCCTGGAGCGTCCGGTCGGCGAGCAGCGTCTCGGTCGAGCGATCGATGATGTAGGCGCCGCGGCTCGTGTCGGGATAGGCAAGGCTCGTCGCCGTGCAGCGGTACTTGCGATCCTTCGTGAAGTAATCGCGGGTGAGGTCGGTCGGGCAGGACGGCGCGCCCATCAGCCGGGTCTGCTCCAGGGGCCTCAGGCCCGTGGCCACGCCGTTCAACGAGGTCTGCACCCCATCGACAAGCTCGCTGTCGAGACGGCATTGCGGATCGGCGGCGATGAAGGAGCATCCATCGACGACCTGTTCCAGCACCTGGCAACTGTCATCGACGTCGACATGGATCTGGGCGAAGGCCTCGCCGCCCTTGGCGACGGCGACCCGTAGCCAGACCTCGTGGTCGCCATCGGTGAGGAAGGGCTTGAGATCGAGGCCTGGATAACGATGGAACGTGTCCTTGGTTTCGCACGTGCCGGGGGGCAGACCGGTCCCTGTCCAGTTCGAGGGGCCCGAACCGACAAGCTGGCCGTCGATGCGGACCTGCGCCCAGTCGTCGGCATAGTAATGTGCAAGTCGGGCATCCCGGATCCGGTCGGCGCCCGCGACACGAAGCATCATGCGGAAGTCGAAAAGGGTGCAGCTGTTCCCGGCGAGGCTGTTGTCCGCTGGCGAGCCCATCAGGAAATCGAATGCGGATCCGTTCTGCAGCGTAGAGTACCCGCCCGAGGTTCGGCTCACGATGCTGGCAGGCGCGGGCCTGACCACGCTCACCTGCCGCTTGATCGTGCAATGTCGGTACTGCTGCGACGTGCCTGTCCCGATCGACGAGCCTTCGAGTGCCTTGAAGACGGTACTGGCGCTGCTGGCGATGGCCGCATCCGACGCGATCGCCGCCGGAGCCGCGCGGTAGCGGCTTTGCGGAACCGCGGCATCGGCGCTGCACGCGCTCGAGAGTGCTCCTGCATAGCGGATCGAAGGACCGTCGATGACCGCTTCCGCGATCCCGTAGCGCGGGTCGGCGGTCGTCAGTGCGCCGACCATCCCCCCGCCGAGATCGCGCAGTAATGAAGGCATGTTCGCCCAGGCCAGGTTGCTGCCGCAGCTGGCATTGATGCAGTAGCACGCGGCGAGCTGGGGCATGTCCACCGCAGTCAGGTTCAGGGCCCCCGCGCTGTCGACGTTCCAGCGCAGGAAGCGGCATTTCTCCCAAGTCCCCGGGCTGCACGAGACGACCCCGTTGGAGCAGATCCCCGAAACCGGGACCGGAATCGTGGACGTGGAATCGATCGTACCGTCGAGATCCCGGTCGCGCGACACGGTGACCGAGGTGAGATCGCCCGTCCCCGACGGCTGTACCAGCACTTCCAGCATCGTCGCGGTCTTCCGGCAGGCGATGGAGGGCGTGAAGCTGCGGGAATCGTCGATCGTGGCGATCGCCTCCCCGGCGAGGCCCGGCGTCACATAGTTCGCGCGAAGCGCGTCGCTGTCGGATGACTTCGCCCGGGCGGCAGTGGCCGCGGCGCGGGCCCGGTCTTCCATCGTCTGCGCCTTCGTCGATGCTGGAAAGAGGAGGGCGACGGGAACAACGAGGGTGGTCAGCGCGGTCATGGTGACGGCGAAAGTGCGGGGAAGACACTTGCGCCGCCTTGGGAAGGCCATCACCGCGCTGACCGGGGTTGGAGCGGCGCCGCGGGGGAACGGCGCCGCTCCTGCCTGCGCGCCCGGCCGGCGGCCGCTCGGGCCTTGGCGGGATGACCTCCGGGACTTGCCGGTCCGGCACGCGGGGCATGGGGGAGGCGACCTGCTCACGGCGCGGGTATCCCGGCGCAGCAGATCACCTTTTCGAAAAGCATGAACTGGGCATTGTCCTTGCCGGGCGCGTGCTTGGCGCTTGACCACAGCGCGCCGGGGCGCCCGATGTTGACGCACTTGCCGCCCTTCACCGGTTCCATGATCTGGAGCTTGTACCGGCTCTTCGTCCAGATCGGCTGGGGCACGAACGAACAGCCGTCGGCGGAACTGACGGTCAGGGCGCCTAGCCTTCCCATCATGAAGGTGCCGCGGGCGGCAAGACCGGCCCATGCCTCGACGCTGTCGTCGAAATGGATGTCGCCCGCGATCGGATAGGTCGCCCCCCACGATCCCATGCACCAGAACAGCGGATCGACGACTTTGCCGGCTGCCGCTGCCGCGCTGTCCGCCATGCAGGCAAGGCCGGCCGCAGGGTTGCCGAACAGGATGCCTTCGGGCTGGATGATCGCGCCGAGCGTCGCCGATTGCCAGGTCGGCAGCACCTCGGTGATCATCGCGACGTCGAAGCCGTCGTTCTCCAGACAGGGCAGGTCGGTGAACATGTCGAGCATCGCCCACACCGGGGAGATGTAGTAATGCATCTGGGCGAACATCTTGCGGGTGTTCGTGCCGTCCGCGATCGACGACTGGCTGCCCTGCAGCTTGCCGCCGGTCGGCATCAGGTCCGCGCCAAGCGCCATCATGCAACCAGGCTCGGTGACGACGTCGATCATCCGGTTGGGGGACCAGTAGGACACCTTGACGCCGAACCAGAATTCGAGGCCCTTGCGGCAGGCACAGAGCGGCTTCGAGGCCGACTGCGCGTCGAGTTCCTTGTCGAGCTTGTCGTAGCTGCCGACCCTGACGCCGCCGATGGTGATCGGAAAAATGCAGGTCCAGCGGACTTTCGTGATGGGATTGAACGCGCTGCCCGCCTCGCATCTGGAGGCCTGCGCGGGGACAGGCGCCGTGAGCGACATGGCCGCAGCGAGCGGTGCTGCGAGTATATTGGCAAGGCGCGGCCGCATCATCGCGCGGCTGCCTTGCGGGCGCTGCGGACTTGCGGTCCGAATTCGGAGAGGATCAGGCGGGTGCCCGATTGGGCAACTACCACGGGCGCAACGGTGAGGCCCAGCCGTTCCTTCATCCTTTCCTCGAGAATGAAGATGGCGCGGCCGGACTTCTCGGATAGTTCGATCGCATCGCCGCTGTCGGTTCCCAGAGCGGTCAGCACGACGAAGTCCCCGGGCCGCGCGATCCGCAGGCCCCAGGCAAGATCGCGGGGATGGACGATCACCAGCCGCTGCGGAAGCCTCACGTATGTGAGCGGGTTGAACGTGAACCCCTTGGGATAGAGCACTTTGCCGTCCGGGAGTGCGATGTCGAAATCGAGGGTGTGGAAGGGCACGACGCTGCGGACCCGGTCCGCTGGTGCGACGCCAAGCGAAGCGGCCTTCAGTGCCGTCCAGTTGCCGCGCGGGCCATAGGCCGCGCGCATGTCACGGGGGAGACCGGCCACCTTCGCCTCGATCTCGGCGAGCGCATCGGGTTCCGCGATCGGCCACGTCCGGCCGATCGTGCTGCTTGAACCTGTGGCCTGTGCGACCGCGATGGCCGGGCCAGAGGCGAGGATTGCCGCCATGGCAATCGCGGTGCAGGGCAGGGCGGCAGTGTTTCGCGTTTCAGAGTTCATGGCGGCGGCTCCGTCGATGCGCCGCGGCGCGCGCGGTCCCGGCGAGCGAGACGGCCAGCAGGGTCAGCGCGAGCGGGGTGAGGGCCCAGATCAGCGTCCGGTCGCTGGCGTCGAGACGCGGCGACAGGAAGAGCAGGGTGGTCTGGACGAACTGCAGCAGCAAAGCGCTCAGCACCAGCCGGATCGATGGCTGCGAGGGAGCGGACGAGAGCAGCCCGTTCATATTACGCGCCCCTTGGCGAGACGGGAGAGAAGTCGGCCAGCGGCGGCGGACAGGCTGAGCAGCAGGACTCCCGTCGCAAAGCATGATCCGGCGACGATCAGGCTCGCCCTGACCACCATCATCGCGGGATGACCGAGCAGAAACCCGGCGGCCAGCATCAGCACGCCCAGCATGCAGGTCTCGATTGCCACGAGCCGCAGGCGCCAGTGGAACGCTTCCGCCTCGAAGCGCTGCGCCACGCGCTCGCTTACCAGTCGCTCGATCCGTTCCTCTTCTGCGCCGTCAGGATGTAACTGGTCGAACTGCAGCTGATCGGGATGGGTGGTCGGAGTACGCCGGTTCGTCATCGCGCTGCTCCTCCGGCGACTTCGGCCGGATCGACACCGGCAAGCTGGCAGACCGCTTCGAGCGGCGAATGGCCCCGACGGATCAGCGCGTCGAAGGCGGCGACCTCGTCCGGCGCCGACGTGTTGATCCAGTAGGAGAACGGATCGACCACCAGGCGCGCGATACCCAGCCCCAGCGGCGAGTCGATGAAGACCTCGGAGTAGTTGGGCTTGGAGTTGCGGACCGACTTGAGCAGGTCGAGGACGAATCCCGAGTAATCCAGAATCTTGTTCTCGACCGCGCGGTCGTAGGTCGAGCCCTGCAGCAGGAAGCGCGTCGCCGCGTTCTCGAGGATCACCTGACCGGTTCCCCCGAACAAAGTGAGGTCGTTCATGCTTTGCAGGACGATGCCAAACGACCCGCGGTATTTGCGCGCGCGGCGGTAACCCTGCCCGAACGCTTCGGCGAGCCGCGAGAGATCCTGTCCGTCCGTGCGGGTCATGAACTGCGCCGCTTCGTCGCACAGCACGAAGCGCGGGCGATCACGGGCGGACAGATAGAGCTCCTGGGTGAGCGCGTTCACCACGACCATGACGATGACATTGAACAGGTCGGGCATCGCCTTCAGGCGCTCGAGCTCGAGCACGACGAACTCGTCGCTGCGGATGTCCAGCGTCGACGCGCCGTTGAAATAGTGGCCGTAGGCACCGTTCGACCCGAAATCGCGCAAGTTGAACGCGAGTTCGCGCGCGGCGGGCACGAGGTGCTCGACACGGTCGAGATCGCTGCCGACCTGGCCGGGATACGTGCCCAGCCACTCGCGGACCGCATCGATGCCCTGTGCCGAACGGCCGCTGTCGATGGTCCACTGGACCGCCGATTTCAGCAGGTTCCATTCCGACGTGGTGACGCCCTTGCGCGTCGAGGCATTCGCCATCTCAGCGACGATCGCCACCGCCATCGTGATTGCTGACTGCCGGTCGTCCCCGTCGAGCGCGAGCCCCATGTCGAACGGGTTGAGGACAAGGTGTTCCTCGCCGATGTCGATGTAGCGGCCCGAGCACAGCGTGCACAGCTTGCGGTAGCTGCCTCCGATGTCGATGATGCGGATGAGCGCGCCGCAGGCATAGTACTGCTGGCACAGGTTGTTGAGCAGGAAGCTCTTGCCGGCACCGCTTTCGGCCGAGACGACGAAATTGTAGTTATTGATGCGCGGATCGAACAGGTCGAGCGTGATCAGCTGGCCCTTGCGCCCGGTGTAGAGAAGTGCGGGACGTCCGCCCCCGCGAAAGTCGGTCTGGATCGGTGCCATCAGCACCGCGGCCTTGACCGGCATGCGAAAATCGCGCTCGAGCATACGCAGCATTGTGCGGTCGGGATAAAGCCCGAAGGGCAGGCTCATGACCAGCAGGGTGGGATTGAGGTAGCTTTCCTCCTGCATCGCGAAGGGCAGCGGCTCGCTTTCCCACAAGCGTTTGGCGCGGGCTGCAAGATCGCGCGCATGGGCCCGGTCACGGCCGAACACCCAGAGGCAGGGGATCACCCGTACAAACCGGGAATTGCTTGCCTCGTCCAGGATCCAACCGATCTCCTCGATCTGCTTGCCGACTTCGATCGCGAAGCTGCCGGCCGCCTTCTGCGCCGAGAGGATCTGTGCACGCTTGTGGATCTCGAACTGCGAGTGATCGAACAGGACGTTGAGGGTGTAGAGGAACGGGCCGCCGATCTGGTCGCTGTCCTCCGACGATCCGCGCATGCCGCCCATCAAGCGGTTGGCTCTCTCGGCGGTGATCCTGCGTGCAGGCGCCTTGGGCGTCAGGCACCGCGCGACCTGATTGCCCAGGAACACTTCGGAGCCCTCGAACACGAGATCGGGTCCGGCATCGATGATCTGCTTGGCGATCGGCGGCGCGCCCACGGTCGATCCGTCGGCGAAGACACCTGGAGCCCGGTCCGCGACGCCGTTGAAAATACGCCGATAGAAGGCTACCATCGCTTCCGGCGGCAGACGGCGGATGCCGAGCTTGGAGAGCTGTTCCTCGACCTGCCGGCGAAGATCCTCGCCGAGCGGTCGCCGCGTCTTTATCGACAGCAGGGTGCGGAAGTCGCGGACGGGAATGTCATGCAGAGCCTTGAGGCCATGCCGTCCCTCGCTGAGGTATTGGTGGGTCCGCCGCGCCGAGGCCTGGATCAGGGGATCGTCCCTCGTCTTCAGGTCAAGGTAGGCGTCGAGCACGCCGTCGATCAGCGGATCCGCGAATGTGTGGAACTGCAGAACCGTTCCATCGGGGAACTGGATGTTCAGAAGGCCTTGCAGCGCCGCCTGGACATGCGCGAACATGTAGGCGCTGGGCACGATCTCCCACGCATGACCCCAACTGTCGTCGATGCACAGGAAAGCCTCGCTTTCCGGTTCCCAGGCGACGAGTGGGAGAAAGTCTGAGAAGCTGTCGCGGCGCACGTTCTCGCGCAGGCGCGAGAAACTGAGACCGGGGGCGGATGCGCTCATGGCTGAAGCTCCATCTCGCCGGACGCCGCCGCTGTGTCAGCGGCCGTCTCGCGCATGGGCGTGAGCAGGGGAGCCTGGCGCGGAGCGGATGCTTCAGGCGAAAGCATATTGCCGATCGTCCACACCGGCTGGCCCAGGACCGAATAGACATAGCGCGGCATGAAAAGGCGATCGGGTCGGGCCCGGTCGGAATAGGGCAGGATGAGCGTGCGGACCGTGCGCGGGGCTTTGAGCATCGGGGTGACGGGTGCCTCGATCAGGCCCTTCAGTTCGCGGTACACGCTCGCGCGGTAGTCTTCGTAGGCGCCGCCCTGAGCGCTTCTGCGTCCCTGCGATCTCCGGTCGCCGGCGGCGCCCGGGCGGCTGCGCAGCCTGGTCTTGTCGTTGGTGACGCGCGGATCGGACTTCGAGGAGACCCCGGCACGGGCATCCTCGTAGGCGCGTTCGGGATGGATGCACTGGCCGTGATCGTCGTTCTTGCAGGAGAATTTCTCCGGGTAAGGCGACAGCAGCGATCCCATCGTCGAGCAGGCCGGCAGAAGGCAAAGGCCTGTGACGGCGCCGGCAATGGCTAGCACGCGATCCGCGGCGAGCTGGGGCATGATGAGGTTCATGAAGCGCGTTCCTCTGCTTAATGTGATGGAAGGCATCACAGCTTGCTCCCGACCGAGGGTCTGATCTCGAGGGCAAGGCCCTCCTGGATGACTACGACGACGTCCTTGGCGGCACCGACCTCGACGACCGGGCCTGCCTGGCGCGCAAGGTCGAGGTAAAAGTCGGTCAGTTTGTCGGATGAGCGCGAGAACCCACCGGCGATCCCCGCTTTCGCCGCGTCGGCGGCATCGAGCGAGCGCACGTTGCCCAGCGCCGAGGTGGAGACGCTGCCAAACGTGCCTTCGACGCTTTGCGAGATGCCGGCGATTGTCCCGGCGATGAACGAGCGGGCAAGCGTCGCACCCGCCCGGGTGACGACTTTGCCGGAGAGACCTTTCTTCCCATCGGTATCGACGAAGAAACCCTTGATGGTCTGGTCAATCACCGCGTGTTCGTCGAAATCGACGCAGGAGATCGAAACCAGCTGCACTTCGACCCGCTCCTTGGCCAGGCTGCCGGTCGCATTGCCGACGACGAAGCATCCGGCGAGGTTGGCCTTCACGTCATTGGGAAGGACGGCGGGTGCCTGGACCCTCGCTATGATCGGCTCAGGGTTTGTCGTTGCGTCCCGGCTCGCCAGCGCGTCGATCCCCGTCAGCAGCCGGGCCTTCATGAAACCAGGTGGCAAATAGATCGTCCGATTGGCTTTTTTTGACCGTGCCCCGCCGGCCGCGCCTCCCTCTGCTGAAAGCGCCGGCGTCGCGGTTCCGATCGCGCCCACCTGACGTTCGGTCGGCGGCGCGGGCGGGGCGGCGGGGGCCGATGGCACCCCGGGAGGCGCGGGCAGGCTGCCCGCCTCGCCGCGCGCTTCCGCGGGCGCCGGGGGGTAGGCCGGGATCTGGCCGGGCAGCGCCGGAGGAAGACCGTCTTCCCCGGGAAGTGGCGGCAAGCCGTCGGCGCCGGGGGCGGCAGGACCGACCTTGCCTTCCTCGATCGCGGTGACACGATCTCCAAGCAGCGTCTGCCCGTCGAGGATCTTCTGTAGATCGCCGCGGAGCTTCACCTCGAGGCTGTCGCCGCGAAGTCCGGCCCCCATGTCGAGCTTCGACGCTTCCGGCCCCTTGGGAGCCGCCTCGTCGCTGCCCGAACTTGCCGCGTAGAGGCCAGCGCCGAGCAGGGCGATACCGCAGGCCACCGTCACCTGCTTCGCGCGAAGCCGCTGGTCTGAACTGAGCCGAGACCACTTCCTGCGCAGGGTCGCAGCGACGCCGCTCTCGACCTGCCGCGCTTCGCCAGCGGGGCGCTGGCGGCTGCGCCGCTGTCGGACGTCGGAGTGCGCGCCGTCTGTGGCTGCGTCGGTTGCCGGCAGGTCAGCGCGCGCCGAGCCGGGTTCACCCTGGCGGGTCATGGCCGCGCGCTCCGCCGTACGGCGATCAGCCGGGCGGTCTCGCCGGCGCCGGCATTCAGGCGATCGAAGGTGAGGGCGAACAGATCGTCACCCAGCGCGCTGTCGATGAAGTCGCGTTCGTCGAGCGCGGTCGGCGTCTCGGCTGTCACGAGATATTCGCTCATCGAGAGGCCGGAACCATCGATCTCGATGCGCTGGCGCTCGGACAAGGTGATGCCTGGCACGGCGCTCAGCGCGATGCGGCGGCGTGTCGGTGCAACCGGCGAGAAGGAGGCAGGAACGCGGTCCTGCAGGACGGCAAGGGTGATGCCCACCGCGCGTTCCTCCTCGGCCATCGGGGCCAGCAAAGCCTCGTTCGCGCTGGCGCGCTGGGCCGCTCCCGGCATCAGCACGACCGTTTGTGCCGCTATGTCCGAGGGTTCGGCGTAAAGCGGGTAGATCGCGCCGTTGCAGGCGACGAAGAACTCCGAGGGCTCTGTTGCGTACGTGCGCGTCCTGGCACCGAGATCATCGGTCTCGTGGACGAGGAACTTGATCCACGCATCCGATCCGCCGCGTTCGACGGCGATGCCTTTCTCGGCCGAGAACCGCACATCCTCGATGTCCCCGCCCTGGCATACCACGTGGTTGACGTCGCGGTTCGAGAGACGGATGCGGCTCGTCTGGTCGGGCATCGCAGCGATGGTCTGTGCTTGAGCGGGCAGGGGTGTTCCCGCGAGCACGACAAGGACGGCGAGGGCGGGAACGCTACCGGGTTTCGGCATTGAAGTTCTCCTCCTGGAGGGCGGTGAGCCAGAAGCGACCGTTTTCGATCGCGTATCGGATCCGCAAATTTCCGCGGAATTTGCGGATCACGCCGCCGATCACCCGCACTTTCTCGACCGGAACGACGATCTCGCTGGCAGTGAAGGTCACGGGCTGGTCGCCCCGGATGTACGTGGCGATCGACAGGGTCGGATTGGTCGCGAGTTCTCCCACAAGCCGCGTGAGGCTGTCGCGCATGGCATTGTAGGCGCTGGGGTGGACCAGGCTCAGCAGCTCCTGGAACTGGCGATCGGCGGAATAGGCGGAATAGGTTCCGGCAAGGGCGACGACATTGAAGGTGATCGTGCGGAGATAAGCGGCCGAAGGCTTGTTGCCGGTGACGTAGAGGTCGCCGCCCGCGCCGAACGGCACGACGACCGTGCGCTGGTTCTGACCCGAGGTGTAGAGGACGGTGCCCAGGACCGCGGTAATGCCGAAGAGGCCCGCGATCGCGAATTTCAGCAGGCGGTTCTCCTCGAACAGGTTCGCCGAACCCTGGAGATAGCGATGGAGGTGCCAACTGGGCCGGACGTCGCCGATCAGGTCGGCGCGGGCATCCCGGCGGGGCTCGGTTCCTGGGAAGGGATTGACCATCGCACCTACTCGAAGAAGCGGGTCTGCGTGGGACCCGGATAATGGCGGAAGCGGGTGAGCCCCCAGCGCCAGGCGAGATGCGGGATGAAACCGCGCGGCTTGCTGCGCTTCCAGGGGATGAAGAGGAGAAGGACACCGATGAGGGCCCACCCGAGGATCCCGCCGATGATGACCGCGACGAACACCGCGGCGATCACGACGACGAATTCCTGGCTGTCGAACCAGAGGATCTGGACCGGACGATGCAGGTACTGGGGCAGGCGTTCTTCCAATGCCCTTCTCCCTTGCTTCATCACGCTGGGGAGCGCGATTTACGGAAAAGTGACCATCACTTCCCGTTTCGGACGACGCGGTTCGCGGCCCTGGGGCACGCGCGCCGGACGAAGTTCAGATGACCATGCCGAAGGTCTGGAGGATCGAATCCGCCTTGATGAGGGCGACCGCGGCGACGATCGTGGGGATGCCGATCATGATGTTGGAGAACAGGCGCGAGACGCCGAAGAGGAACGCGGCGACACCGCCAACGAAGCCCAGCGGTCCCTTGACGCCCTGGTTCACCACGATGTCGTAGATGTCGTAGCCGAGATCGCCAGTAGCGGGCGCCGCGAAGGCATGGGCCGCCCCTGCGGCAGCCATCGCGGCGATGAGGAAAAGCGTGGCCGCGTCGATCGTGCGACCCGTCCTTCCGGTGATGAGTTTCAGCATGAGAGGTTTCCTTTCTGTCGGGAGCCGTCCGCATGAGTGCTGCCGGTCGCGATGAAGTATCGTCTCCGGCCGGCGGCAGCGCTGGACGGCACCCGTCAGGTGCGTGCCACCGGCATTTCGGTCCTCGTCGTTGCCACCGCGCGTTCGGCAAAAGCCCGCGCGGACTAGCAGCCGTGGCCCGCCATCAATGGTGATTTTCAGCGGCGGTTCGGGGCGTCGGCGTAATGGCCGGTCACGAACGCTTCGAGTTCGGCCTGCTGAAACCCGGAGATGACACGGCCATTGATGATGATTGTCGGTGTCGCGGCTATGCCCACCCCGTGAACGGCGGCCATGTCACGCTTCACCTTCTCCGCACCGCTGCTGCATTTGCCCAGGGCATCCGGCCTGGAACCGGAATAGACCTGCATGAAGGCGGCTTGCTGGTCAGGAGAACATAGGATGTGCTCCGCGAGAGCGGCCGCCTTCGGGTGCATGCCCGACACGAAGTAGACCCGCCGGCGTACCGGGCGACCTTCGGCGGCCTTGGCTTCCCAGAACCGCTCGAGAGCCTGGCAGTAAGGGCAATCGGGGTCGGTGAATTCGATGACCTCGGGTGCTCCCGCCGGGCCGATCATCAGGCCATCCTGAAGCGGGATGGCGCCAAGGCGGCGGCGCGATGAAGCATCCTGCGCGAGCGCGGTGACGTTGACGCCGTTCTTGTCGTAGACGGCCGCGAAAAGCAGATGCTCGCTTTCCGGCGCAAAATAGATGATGCGCCCGCCCGCATTCGCCTGATATACGGGGCCCTTCACAGGCGCCGGTCCGAAGTCCTCGAACTGCAGGTTCGTGAAGGTCTGGCGCAGTTGCTCCTGAGCCTGGGCCGCGGCCGTGCCGAGCGTGGCGGCATCCGATCCGGCCGTCATTTCCTGAGCGATCGCCGGGGATGACAGAGCCACCGCCCACGATATCGCCAGACTAGCGCCGAGGTGCATGGCCATCTCCGTTGGAACCGGCGCCACCGGCCGGGAAGGGCGTCTGCGCGAGAAGCGCGTTGTCGAACAGGGTCGCTGCACCGACCGGGGTCGGTGAAGGGCTCGCATGACGCGCTGCAGTTGGCAAATGGGGCGGGGACTTGCACGTGATCACGAAGCCATTGTCGTTGCGAGCTTCGATGATGGCGGGTCCGTCCGGGCATCTTTGCGCAGCGGGACCGGGGGGCGATCTGTCGGCGGCCATCGCCGGTATGGCGGTCAAGCCGGTGAGCGTCATCACGAGCGGCGACAGGCGCCGGGGACATGCAGGCACGGCATGGCTCCTTTTCGTTGGTTTGCGGGCGGGCGACATCGCAGCGAAAGGCGGCAATGACGTTGCATACATTCGATCCGGGAGCCGTTCGGTGGGTTCCCCCGGGGAACGAGCAGAGAGATGACGCGATAGGGCCGGGCACGCAATCGGCAGGGCACTGAAGTGCCGGGCTTGTGCAGTTACGGCCACATTGAACGCTTAGTGGCTGCGATGGCCGGTATTCAGTCTTCCAGGTCTCAAATAGTAATGAAACGGCATCTCAGTGCCGCTCGCGGCAGAAACCGAACAATGAGGTGCCAGAGGTACGTTGTGAACAGACGGATCATTTTGAACGCTGTACCAAGGGAGGCTGGGTCCGACGATGACCAGACAATCGCGAACGTTCAAACTCAGGCTATCACCGGCGGGCATGGATCTCCTGATTGATGCCCACTGCCACCTGATCAGGGCGACCCGAGGCCTGATAGCCTGGGGAACGACATTGCAGATCGCGGTCGAATGTCTCGATACCGCGCCCGCTTCCATCGTCGAGGAACTTCTGGCCACCATCGCCGGAGCCGGTCTCGACGGCGATCAGGAGCACCATCTGGGAGCGCCCAAAGGTCTCAACATGACGGCCGCGCGGATCGCCGATGATGTTGCCCGCGCGTCGCCGGGCATCCCGTCGCCCCTGCTGGCCAATATCTACATCGCCGCGCTCATGTACCTTCTCCGGGTCGAGGCCGATCAACTTCGAGCGACTTATGAGCGCGTCAGATTGAACTGAACGGATGCACTGTCATACATGGCGCGTTGTAACGGAAGCGTCATTTTGTACGTAGATGGCGCAAGTATTGCCGCAGTTCCATTTGACGCAGGTGGTATGCACACCTAGCGTGCAATGCAGCAAGCCTTGGCTGGGCGCCTTCTTCTCGTCAGGAGGACACTCGGAAATGTCGCTAGATTGTGCGGCTTCCGTCGCCGGCGGCCCGCTTCCTTACATAAAGGAACAGTCGGGACGGCGAATTGAGGAAGCAAGGAAAAGAAATGGGCTGACCCAGCGCGAACTCGCGGATGCTCTGGGCATGGGCATTCGCTGGCTTCGAGAGATCGAGTCGGGAAATCCCAGGGCCAGGCTCGATGATCATTTGCTGTGCGCGTACCGTCTCGAAATCTCGACCGGTCATATCCTGATACCGCTGATGTTCTTCGCGCAGAAGATGAGTTTTCCGCATCAACTTGGCGGCGGCGATCTTCGCGAGATGGAGCGCTTGTGTATCGAGGTCGTCGCCGAGCGGCACCTCGAACAGATGACAAGCGCGCTGACGCCGCGCTGGAACGTATCCTATCTGAGGCCGAGACGTCTCGATGGCTCCTGATCCCGCTACGCAGGAGCGCATCTATCTGGCGATCAAACGGGATTTCCTCGCCGGCGAGTTCAGGCCATGGGAGCGCATCGACATCAAGGCGATCTCCGATCGTCATCTCACGAGCGCGACGCCGGTTCGCGAGGTCCTGGCGAGGCTGGTCGGCGAGCGCCTGTTCGAACATCGGCCTGAAGGCGGGTTTCGGCCCCTCCTTCCTGACGGAACCGGGCTTGCAGACATGTATGCCTACCATCAGCATCTGATAGTCACGGCCCTGACACTCGCCGACAACCAGAAGCTCAGGCAGGTCATCAAGGCCTACCGCCATGATGCTCCCGAGACTGACCCGAGGGATATCGCGCGATATACGGCTTCACTGTTCAATTCGATCGCCTGGACCTCGGCCAATACGGAGATCATGGCGCAAAGCCAGAGCCTGAATGAACGACTTCATCACGCACGCATCGCTGAAACGAGGGTTTTCAGACATGTGCTGGGAGAGCTTCGAACCATAACCCGCAATGGCCTGGTGGACATACGCGGGGTTCTGGCGAAGCGCATAGCAAAGTATCATGTGATACCAAGACTCTCTGATCATGACCCATGCGCCCACTGGCGCAAGCCGATGGA
>NZ_JBMDIO010000051.1:0-26580 GCF_057808725.1 Novosphingobium sp. FG90 | reverse complement strand
GGCTTGAAACCGCATCCCGGCCCACGACGCCGACCCGATACACCGGAGCGACGTGATCTGCGCCGCTCCGGATGTTGGGGTATATAACCTATTTGGCGATAATTGTCAAGAATGCGGCGGATGATCCCCGGTACGTTCCAGAACTTCACCGTCGAGCCGCCGGTAGAAGCAGCTGCGCGCGCCGGTATGACAGGCCGGACCTTCGGGCGTCACTCGCAATTCCAGCGCGTCCTGATCGCAATCGACGCGAATTTCCTCGACGCGCAGGAAATGGCCCGAAGTCTCGCCCTTCAGCCACAGCTTCCCGCGCGAGCGCGAATGGAAGTGCGCCAGCCCCGTCTCGCGCGTCTTCGCCAGCGCCTCGGCATCCATGTAGGCGACCATCAGGATCTCGCGCGAGCGCGAATCGACGGCGATGGCGATGAGCAATCCCTGGGCGTCGAAGCGCGGCAGGAACGCTGTTCCCAGTTCACGCTCGGCGGCTGTCACGTCTGTCATCCTCGGACTAATCCCTGTTCCCGCTAACAGCGGCATAATTGTTGCACCACAGCCACAGCAAGGGACCAAAATCCACGTCCATCAGCGAAGTCCCTTTCCAAAAAAGACGATTCGATGAATTCTGGCTTTGCAGCTGGGGGGCTGCTTCTGACCCACAGGTCGCTCGCAGGCAAGTGTTCGGCAAGGAACACCGGTCTGAAACGGAAAGCGGGCCACGGTTCAGGGAATGCTTTGATGAGGGATCGGACCAGGCGGTATCAGGGGCACCGCTGAACTGCGCAAGCAGGGTTCAAACAGTTTCGTCACGAGGACGCCCGGAACTCAAAAGGTTCCGGGCGTTTTCGTATTCAGCCTGAATCGCCTCAGGTCGCATCGAGCGCTTCATCCAGCACGCGGGCGAAGCAGGCGATCACCACCCGCTCCGCCCCTGCCCGCTTCAGCGCCGAAACGCAGGCATCGCTGGTGGCACCGCTGGTCAGCACGTCATCGACGAGCACAACCTTCGCACCCTTTAGGGCTGCCTTTCGCTTCGGGTGGACGGCAATGGCACCCGACAAGGCCCGCTTGCGCGCCAGCTTGCCCATGCCGCCCAGCGAGCGCGTCGCCTTGCGCCGCACCAGCGTATCGACTGCAAGCCGCGCGCCACTGTGTCGCCCGACCTGCCGGGCCAGTTCGGCTGCCTGGTTGTAGCCGCGTTTCCACAGCCGCCAGCGATGCAGCGGCACCGGCACCAGCAGCCAGTCGGCTTCGACGAAAGGCAGCTTGGGCACCATCAGCCCGGCCATCATCGGCGCGAGCGCGATGCGATTTCCATGCTTGAACGCCAGCACCAGCTTGCGCGAAGGTTCGTTGTAGAGCGTCGCGGCCGCGATCCCGGCATGGCGCGGCGGATCGGCAAGGCACGGGGCGCAGGTGCCGCCCTGCGGCATCGTATCGCCGAAAGGCCGCTGGCAGGCCGCGCAGGCCGGATCGCCCG
Source organism: Novosphingobium sp. FG90 (assembly GCF_057808725.1). Lineage (NCBI taxonomy): Bacteria > Pseudomonadati > Pseudomonadota > Alphaproteobacteria > Sphingomonadales > Sphingomonadaceae > Novosphingobium > Novosphingobium sp. FG90. The sequence continues at coordinate 25,106 of NZ_JBMDIO010000051.1, read as the reverse complement.
GGATCGCCAGCGTACTCCAGCAATCCGCACAGAGCCCCGCCGCCGAGCCGATCGCCGCCCCGCACAGCGGACACCGCGGCGGAAACACCAGATCTACGAGCGGTGCAAGGACCTGTCCCAAACCCATGGCGCGATCCTATTCACGCTCTGTTGCAGGACAAGCACGCCACGAGGGCATTGCAAGGTTTTCATCGACGCGGCAGGGGAGCATCCATGGCAACCAAGGCTCCCCCCCGCATCTTCTCCCCCGCCCGCCGCATCGCCCTGCGCCGCCGGATGCTCCGGCTCCAGCAGCAGCCGGATGCGCCGCGCTACCTGATCGACGACATGGTGGAGGACGTGCTCGAACGCCTCTCCTTCCTGCGCTTCGAACCGAAGACGGCACTGGTGGTCGGCGACTATTCGGGCGCGCTGTCTCTGGCGCTACGGGCGCAGGGCGTCGAGGTGACCGAGGTGGACCCGGCCATCGGCTTTGTCGAGGAACAGCCCTGGCCGTTCGACGGCTTCGACCTCATCGCCAGCCTCGGCACGCTGGACAGCGTCAACGACCTTCCCGGCGCCTTCGTTCACGCACGCAAGGCGCTGGCACCGGGCGGGCTGCTGATCGCCAGCTTCCTCGGCTCGGGCAGCCTGCCGGTCATGCGCGAGGTGATGCTGGCGGCGGACGGCGAGCGCCCTGCCCCGCGTCTTCACCCCTCGGTGGATGTGCGTGCCGGTGCGCAGCTGCTCCAGCGGACGCTCTATGCCGATCCGGTGGCGGACCATCGCCATCTGGACGTGGTGTTCCGCAGCCTCGGGCGGCTCGTCGGGGACCTGCGCGCGCAGGGGCTTGCCAATGTGCTCGCCGATCCCGGTCCGGCGTTTGGCAAGGCGGGGCTGGCGCGCGCACACGATGCGTTTGCGGCCGCCGGTGAGGGCGGCCGCACGGTCGAGCGGTTCGAGATCATGACGCTGTCCGGCTGGAAGCGCTGACGCAGACCCGCCGGACAAAGCATCGTCACCCTGAACTTGTTTCAGGGTCCATATGGCAGCCTGCCCCGGAACGTGGTGTCGCCAACCGCATTGGCGGCTTGCTGCCTGACGCTCCGGATTCGCGGCGCGATGGACCCTGAAACAAGTTCAGGGTGACGAGTTTTTAAACCCGGCCGGAGGATCACCTCGGCCGGGTTCTACGCGCTTTTACGCCAGCGCGGCCTGAGCCGCCGCCAGACGCGCGATCGGCACGCGGTAGGGCGAGGCCGAGACGTAATCCAGACCCACCTTCTCGCAGAACGCGATCGAGGCCGGGTCGCCGCCGTGCTCGCCGCAGATGCCGAGCTTGAGGTCGGCATAGGTCGCACGGCCGCGCTCGGCGCCGAGCTGGACCAGCTGGCCCACGCCCTCGATGTCGAGGCTGACGAACGGATCGCGCGGGTAGATGCCCTTCTCGACGTAGGGGCTGAGGAAGCGCGCGGCGTCGTCGCGCGAGACGCCCAGCGTGGTCTGCGTCAGGTCGTTGGTACCGAACGAGAAGAACTTCGCCTCTTCCGCGATTTCGCCCGCCATCAGCGCCGCGCGCGGCAGCTCGATCATGGTGCCCACGAGATAGTCGAGCGTCTTGCCCTTCTCCTCGAACACCTTGGCCGCAGCCTGATCGACGACCTTCTTCAAGATCGCCAGCTCGCGCTTGGTGGCGACGAGCGGGATCATCACTTCCGGCACGATCGCTTCACCCGAAGCCGCTGCGACGTCGCAGGCTGCCTCGAAGATGGCGCGGGCCTGCATCTCGTAGATCTCGGGGAAGGTGATGCCGAGGCGGCAACCGCGATGGCCGAGCATCGGGTTGAACTCGTGCAGTTCGTCCGCGCGGCGCTTGAGCGTATCCACGCCGATGCCGATCGCGTCCGACAGTTCCGCGAATTCCGCATCGCTGTGCGGCAGGAATTCGTGAAGCGGCGGGTCGAGCAGACGGATGGTGACGGGCAGGCCCGCCATCACCTCGAAGATCGCCTGGAAGTCGGCGCGCTGTTCGGGGAGCAGCTTGGCGAGCGCCTCGCGGCGGCCCTTCTCGTCCTCGGCCAGGATCATCTGGCGCACGGCGGAGATGCGGGTGGCGTCGAAGAACATGTGCTCGGTGCGGCACAGGCCGATGCCCTCGGCGCCGAACTGGCGGGCCATCTTGCAGTCGGCGGGCGTCTCGGCGTTGGTGCGCACCTTCATGCGGCGGTGCTTGTCGGCCCACTCCATGAGCGTGCCGAAATCGCCTGCCAGTTCCGGCTCGATGGTGGCGACTTCGCCCGCCATGATCTCGCCGTTGGCGCCGTCGAGGGTGATGAGGTCGCCCTCCTTCAGCTCGCGGTTGCCGAGGCGCAGGGTGCGGGTCTTCATGTCGATCGACAGGCCCGATGCGCCCGAGACGCAAGGGCGGCCCATGCCGCGCGCCACGACCGCCGCGTGGCTGGTCATGCCGCCGCGTGCGGTGAGGATGCCCTTCGCCGCGTGCATGCCGTGGATGTCCTCAGGCGAGGTTTCCACGCGAACGAGGACGACTGCCTCGCCCATTTCCGCGCGCTTCTCGGCGGTGTCGGCGTCGAGCACGATCGCGCCCGAAGCCGCGCCCGGCGATGCGGGCAGGCCCTTGCCGAGAATGTCGCGCGGCGCCTTGGGGTCGAGCGTGGGGTGGAGCAGCTGGTCGAGCGCCATCGGATCGACGCGCTTGATCGCGGTGGCCTCGTCGATCAGGCCTTCCTCGACCATGTCGACCGCCATCTTGAGCGCAGCCTTGGCGGTGCGCTTGCCCGAGCGGGTCTGCAGCATCCACAGCTTGTTCTGCTGCACCGTGAACTCGATGTCCTGCATGTCGCGGTAGTGCTTTTCGAGCAGGTCGAACACGGCGGCGAGTTCGGCGTAGGCCTCTGGCATCGCCTCTTCCATCGACAGTGGCTTGGCACCGGCGCGCTCGCGGGCGGCCTTGGTCAGGTACTGCGGGGTGCGGATGCCGGCGACGACGTCCTCGCCCTGCGCGTTGACCAGCCATTCGCCGTAGTAGGCGCGCTCGCCGGTCGCCGGGTCGCGGGTGAACGCGACGCCGGTGGCCGAGGTATCGCCCATGTTGCCGAAGACCATGGCCTGCACGTTGACGGCGGTGCCCCAGTCACCGGGGATGTCGTTGAGGCGGCGGTAGACCTTGGCGCGGTCGGCGTCCCAGCTGTCGAACACGGCCTGGATCGCGCCCCACAGCTGGTCCTGCGGGTCCTGCGGGAAGGGCTTGCCCAGTTCACGCTCGACGATCGCGGTGTACTGCTTGACCAGTTTGCGCCAGTCGTTCGCGGTCAGTTCGACGTCGTTGTCGTAGCCGTTGTCTTCCTTGGCGATCTCCAGCGCTTCCTCGAACAGATGGTGTTCGACGCCGAGCACGACGTCCGAATACATCTGGATGAAGCGGCGGTAGCTGTCCCATGCGAAGCGGTCGTCACCCGAAGTCGACGCAAGACCCTCCACGGTCACGTCGTTCAGGCCCAGGTTCAGCACGGTGTCCATCATGCCCGGCATCGAGACGCGCGCGCCCGAGCGGACCGAGACCAGCAGCGGATCAGTAGAATCACCGAAGGACTTGCCGACCGACTTTTCGATATGGGCCAGCGCGGCGGCCACTTCGGCGCGCAGTTCGTCCGAGAAGTTCGCGCCCTCCGCGAGATACTTCACGCATTCTTCGGTGGTGATGGTGAAGCCCGGCGGCACCGGCAGGCCGATTCCGGCCATCTCGGCAAGGTTCGAACCCTTGCCTCCGGTGATCACCTTGTCCTTCGCGCGCGGATCGTCGTGCTTTACGCCGCCGCCGAACGTGTAGACCTGCTTAGTCATTAGTCCCAAATCTCCGGGATTTTTGCGCAAGAATGCAGACCGTGGGGAAACCCTCCTACCCCTCGATCCGCGAGAAATCCGCTACGTTGTGCACCGCAGCACGGAAGCGATCAAGCAGTGCAAGACGAGATGTTCTTTTTATGGAGTCAGTATCGTTGACCGTCACCTGATCAAAGAACCCGTCAATAGGCGCACGAAGCGATGCCAATGCGCTCATTGCACTTGCGAAATCTTCTGCAGCAACGGCCGTGGCCGCCCGAGGTTCCGCAGCATCGAGCGCATCGATCAACGCCTGCTCAGCCGGTTCGGCCGCATAGCCGAGGGCCGAACCCGCTGCAGCATAGATTTCCTGCATGTCGGGATCGTCCACGTTTTCGAGCGGGTCCTCGTCACCGGTGTGCGGGTGCGCGGGTGCAGCATCGGACGCCGCCCAGTTCTCCTTGCGCAGGATGTTGGCGGCGCGCTTGTAGCCCGCGAGAAGGTTCGCCCCGTCCTCGCTGCCGACGAACGCCTGCAGCGCATGGACGCGGGCGAGCAGGCGGACGAGATCGTCCTCACCGCCGAGCGCGAACACCGCGTCGATCAGGTCGTGGCGAACACCTGCTTCCTTCTGCTGGACCTTGAGGCGGTCGGCGAAGAAGTCGAGGAGTTCGATGATCTCTTCGTTGACAATGCTATCGCCGATGACGATCGCACCGGGTTCCAAACCTGCGGCCGTTCTAGCGCGATCAAGAATGGTTTCCTCATTCTTCACTGCGTCATCATGAACCGAAGCCATATGCTTCAAGAGTGTCGGTATTAAAGACAGCCGTATATTGGACGCCATCAGTATTTTGATAATGGCAAGTGCGGCTCGTCTAAGGGCAAAAGGATCTTTTGAACCGGTCGGCTTTTCACCAATGTAATAGAATCCAGCCAGCGTATCCAGCTTATCCGCCAGCGACACTGCCACTGTCACCGGCGCGGTGGGCACTTCGTCGCCCTGCCCAACCGGCTTGTAGTGGTCGCGGATGGCGTCGGCGACGGCATCGGGCAGGCCCTCGGCGCGGGCGTAGTAGCCGCCCATAAGGCCCTGCAGTTCGGGGAACTCGCCGACCATCTCGGTGACGAGATCGGCCTTGCACAATTCCGCCGCCTGACGCGCCAGCGCCGGATCGCAGTTCGGGACGATGCCCTCGGCTGCCAGCCACTCGGCCAGCTTGGCGACGCGCTCGACCTTGTCGGCGACGGTGCCCAGCTTTTCGTGGAAGGTGATGCGGGCCAGCTTCTTCGCCTGATCCGACAGCGAAACCTTGCGGTCCTGCTGCCAGAAGAAGCGCGCGTCGGACAGGCGCGCAGCCAGAACCTTGCGGTTGCCCGCGACGATGCCCACGCCGCCGTCGGTGGCGTCGATGTTGGCGGTGCAGACGAAGGCATCCGCCAGATTGCCGTCGGCATCCTCGCAGACGAAATACTTCTGGTTGACGCGCGCGGTCAGCTGGATCGTCTCGGGCGGGACTTCGAGGAACGCCTCGTCGAAGCGGCCGAGCAGCGGCACCGGCCATTCGGTGAGGCCGGCGTTCTCGATCACCAGCCCCTCGTCCTCGACCAGCTTGAGACCGGCTACGGCAGCGACGTTGCGCGCCTCGTCGCGGATCAGGTCCTGGCGTTCGACATGGTCGACGATGACGTGGCAGGCGGACAGCTTGCGGGCATAGTCATGCGCGCCGCCGATGGTGATCTCGCCGGGCGCGTGGAAGCGGTGGCCCTTCGTGGCATAGCCCGAGCGGATGCCGCCGACTTCGCACTCGACAAGATCCTCGCCCAGAATGGCGACGATGCCGGAGAGCGGGCGCACCCAGCGCAGCGAATCCGTGCCGATCGACGCGGCGCCCCAGCGCTGCGACTTGGGCCAGGGGAAGGCGCGCACGATGGCGGGGATCGCCTCTGCCAGCACGTCCCTGACGGCGCGGCCGGGCTTCTCGACGACGGCGAAGTAGGTGTCCTTGCCCCTGACGTCGCGGACTTCGAGCTGGCCCTTCGTCAGGCCGGTCTTGCGCAGGAAGCCATCGAGCGCCTGTTCGGGCGCGCTGGTGGCGGGGCCTTTGGTCTCCTCGCTGACGGCCTCGGTCACCTCCGGCAGGCCATTGGCGATCAGCGCAAGGCGGCGCGGCGTGGACCACACGGTGATCTGGCCAGGCGTGACGCCTGCGGCGGCGAGTTCCTTGCGCAGCAGCTTTTCCAGGTCGGCGCGCGCGCCTGCCTGCATGCGGGCGGGGATTTCTTCACTGCGCAGTTCGAGAAGGAAGTCGGTCATGTCAGTGGCCCGTTTCGCGGGTTGATAGGTAGGTGCTGTGGTCCTTCGACAGGCTCAGGACGAGCGGAGTTGGGGCAAGACGCCCTTCTCCACCCCGCTCAGGCTGAGCTTGTCGAAGCCTCATACGGTCCACCCGGGGAACTTGGCTTCCCACTTGTCCTTGTTCACGTCGATCCACGCCTGACACGATCCCTTGGCGAGATCGCGCACGCGGGCCATGTAGCTGGCGCGTTCCTGCACCGAGATCACGCCGCGCGCCTGCAACAGATTGAACAGGTGCGACGCCTCGATCGCCTGATCGTAGGCCGCGAGCGGCACCTTGGCGTCGATGCAGCGATTGCACTCGTTTTCGGCGGCCTTGAAACCGGCGAACAGCGCATCGGTATCGGCGATCTCGAAGTTGTACTTCGACTGCTGCTGTTCGTTGGCGAGGAAGACGTCGCCGTAGCTCACGCCTTCGTTGTTGAACCTGAGGTCGTAGACCGAATCCACGCCCTGAATGTACATCGCCAGACGTTCGAGGCCGTAAGTCAGTTCGCCCGCGACGGGCTTGCAGTCGAAGCCGCCCATCTGCTGGAAGTAGGTGAACTGCGTCACTTCCATGCCGTCGCACCAGACCTCCCAGCCCAGACCCCAGGCGCCCAGCGTCGGGCTTTCCCAGTCGTCCTCGACAAAGCGGATGTCGTGTTCCAGCGGATCGACGCCGATCTCGGCGAGGCTCTGCAGGTACAGTTCCTGAAGGTTCTCCGGGTTCGGCTTCAGGATCACCTGATACTGATAGTAGTGCTGCAGCCGGTTCGGGTTCTCGCCGTAGCGCCCGTCGGTCGGGCGGCGCGAGGGCTGGACATAGGCGGCCTTCCACGGCTCGGGACCGAGCGCGCGCAGCGTCGTGGCGGGGTGGAAGGTGCCTGCGCCCATGCGCATGTCGTAAGGCTGCAGGATCAGGCAGCCCTGCGCGCTCCAGAAATTGTGGAGCGTCAGGATCATGTCCTGGAAGCTGAGCGGCTGTTTGGCGGCGGTCATCGATTTTCCGTCGTTTATGCGAATGGGCGGCCTTTGGCGGATCGGGGCTGTCAAATCAACAACACAAAGCATTGCGGTACAGCCTCCGTGATCGGGCAATGTCAGGTTTTGTTGACATGGTCAGCGAATCGCGACATAAAGTCATGCATACCTGACATTTGGTCAGGATTTCATGACGAGGTGCATCATGACTGACTTGTTCAAGAACGTCACCGTTCGCAGCGTTCTGGAAACCCTGTTGTTCGGCAAACCCGGCGCCAATGCCGAGGAACGCCGCAATTACCTCTGCTGGGGCCACCCCGCGCCGCGCGCCGAACACAAGGTGATCGTGCTGCTGGCGATGGCGCTGACCGCGCTCGCCGTGGCGCTGATCGCCTTCGAAGCGGACGCCGCGCCCCGGTCGCATTCTCAACCGAGCGCCCAACATGCCGAGCCCGTCTCGCGCATCGTGGTCCTCGCCCCGCTGGCCTGAACGTGAACAACCGGCTGAAAGTGCTGCGCGCGGAGCGCAACTGGAGCCAGGCCGAGCTTGCCGAACGCCTCGACGTGTCCCGCCAGGCGGTGAACGCGATCGAGACCGGCAAGCACGACCCCTCGCTCCCTCTGGCGTTCCGTCTAGCGCGGCTGTTCGCCCTTTCCATCGAGGAGATTTTCGATGACGGACATCGCTGAGACCAAGAAGCCGCTCGGCACTTTCGGCGTCGCCCTGAGGCTTGGCGGCGGGTTCTTCCTTGCGATCTTCGGCGCGGGGATCGCCGCGGGCGTGTTCGCCGCATGGCGCGAGCACGGCGAGTTCCGCACCGGCGTCGTGATCGGCCTCGCGCTGGCCGCGCTGGCGCTCGTCGCCGGAGGATGGCTGATATTCTCGGCGCGAGGCAATCTCGCGTTGCCGCGCAGTCCGCAGGTTCGCCGGTCACGGATCGCGCTTTATGCCTCGCTCGGCATCTCGACGATTATCGGCGTGGCCGCCGGGTTCGCATGGCAGATGCAAGTCAGTCACGACGATCCGGCGCATGGCCTTGCGAACATGTTTGCAGCAACGCCCCTGAGCCTTCCGCTTACGCTGGCAGTGCTGGTGGCGTGGATCGTCACCGTCGCCTTGTCGCTCTACTGGCACACCACCCTCGATGAAATAGAGCGTGCCGAATATGAGTTCGGTGCGATGGCCGGGCTTTATTCCTTCGTCACGGTGGCGCCGGCGTGGTGGCTGGCCTGGCGCGGCGGGCTGCTGCCCGAACCGAACGGCGTCGCGATCTGCCTGATGGTCTGCATCGTCTGGTGCATCGGGTGGGGCTGGCGCCGCTGGCGCTGATCCGTTCATCCATCCTTACAGTCTCCTGCCCGATAGGAATGCCATGACCCCTGCCCGCATCCGCCCCCCCGCCCGCATCAGACTTCGCAACTGGCTCGGCTCCGCCCTGCTTGCCTTTACCGCCCTGTCATCGCCGCTGGCCTTGGCGCAGGAGGCCGTTCAGGCGCCCGCTGTCCGCCCAGCGCTCTGGAAAGTCGCGGACGAGGACACTACGATCTGGCTGTTCGGCACGATCCACGTCCTGCCCGAGCAGGTGGACTGGTACGCCGGTCCGGTCGCCAAGGCGCTCGACAGCGCGCAGGAACTGGTGACGGAAATTCCAATCGACGACACCGAGCAGGCGCAGGGCACGATCCTGCAGATGGCTGCGCGCAAGGACGGCAAGTCTTTGCGCGATACTCTTTCGGACAAGGAGCGCACCGCCTACGAGGGCGCGCTGACCTCGATCGGCATTCCGGCGCAGGCTTTCGACGCCAACGACGCCTGGTTCGCCGCTCTGATGCTGACGCTGATCCCGCTCAAGACCGCCGGCTACAATACCGAGACCGGCATCGACCAGCAGGTCGCCGCCAGGGCACGGGCTCGGCATCTGGCCAACCATGCCTTCGAGACGGTCGATTACCAGATTGGCCTGTTCGACAACCTTTCCGAGCCGACCCAGCGCGCCTACCTTGATGAAGTGGTGGAGGCCCTGCCGGATGTGAAGGCCGACGTCGACAGGATGGTGGCTGCGTGGAAGACCGGCGATGCCGACCACCTCGCCGAACTGATGAACGAGGACGAAAGCGATCCCGAGATCAGGAAAGTGCTCATCACCGACCGCAACGCCAACTGGGCCAAGTGGCTCAAGGCACGGCTGGACAAGCCCGGCACGGTGTTCGTCGCCGTTGGCGCCGGACATCTCGCCGGGCCTGGGAGTGTGCAGGACCAGCTTGCCGCCGCAGGCATTTCCTCCACGCGGGTGCAATAGCACATGATCCGTCGCATTGCCGTGCTGCTGGCTGTCTTGGGGCTGGTTGCCTGTTCGGGTAAGCCACAGCAGGCCGATCCCGCTCTCTGGCGGGTCGAGGATCGCGCAGGGCATATCGGTTGGCTCTTCGGCACGATCCACAGCGCCGAGCGCCCCCTCGCCTGGCGCACGCCCAGGGTGAGCGCGGCACTGGACGAAGCCGGGACGATCATGGTCGAAGTCGGCAACCTTGCCAACGAAGCCGAAGTCGGTGCGACGTTCGCAAGCCTTGCGCGCAGCGAGAACGAGCCGCCGTTGTCCGCGCGCGTGGCGGCGAAATATCAGGCCAACCTTGCCGCCCTTCTAAAGAAGAGCGGTCATGAGGACGGCGACTTCGCGGCGATGGACACCTGGGCCGCAGCCCTGACCCTCGCCCGCGCCGGGGCTGACGAAGGTGATACGCGCAACGGCGTCGATCGCGCGGTGATCGCCTCGGCCGGACAGCGGCCGGTGGTGGAACTGGAAGGCGCCGCCGCACAGCTCGGCCTGTTCGACGCCCTGCCCGAGCGCGAACAGCGCGACCTCCTCGCCGCCGTCGTCACCGAGGCCGCCAAGCCCGACCACGATCTCTCGGCCAGCTGGCGCAAGGGCGATATGAAGGCGATCGAGGCCGAGACCCGCTCCGGGCTGCTCGCCGACCCGGAACTGCGCGCCGTGCTGTTCACCGGGCGCAACCGGCGCTGGACCGGCCGTATCGCGCAGGCGGTGCGCTCCGGCGAAAAGCCCTTCGTGGCCGTGGGCGCCGCGCACATGGCCGGGACTGAGGGCTTGCCCGCAATGCTGACGGCCGAGGGGTTCACGGTCACGCGGGTGGAGTGAGCGCCCTCTCGCTACTCACTTCGTCACCCTGAACTTGTTTCAGGGTCCATCAGGCGGTTGGTGCCGGAAGATCGACTCACCAGCGGCGCGGTCGGTTTACTTCGTCACAACGCTGAGCGGGCTGCATAATGGATCCTGAAACAAGTTCAGGATGACGGAAAACATGACGCGGGTAAAAGGCACCCCGCGCCAACGCTCTTGCTTTTCCGCCCGTCTCCCAGTAAGGGCCGCGCCTTCCTGTCATGGTCATCCCTGGAGGCGTGGCAGGACGGTGTGCACCGATGAGCGGCGCGACATCGCACTATTATCCAGTTTTGAAAGGCAAGTCCCATGAGCGATACGCTTAACCTGCCGGCCGAGACGCGTGATCGGGCTGGCAAGGGAGCCTCCCGTGCACTGCGTCGTGATGGCCGCGTCCCCGCCGTGATCTACGGCGGCAACGAAGAGCCCCTCGCGATCCACGTTCAGGAAAAGGAGCTGGCCCGCCAGCTCGGAACCGGCCACTTCTTCAACTCGATCATCGAGCTTGAAGTCGACGGCAAGAAGTTCCGCACCCAGCCCAAGGACGTTGCCTTCCACCCGGTCACCGACCGTCCGCTCCACGCCGACTTCCTGCGTCTCGCCAAGGGCGCGACCGTGCATGTCAACGTGCCCGTCGTCTTCGAGAACGAAGAGCTTTCGCCGGGCCTGAAGCGCGGCGGCGTGCTGAACATCGTTCGCCACGACCTCGAACTGGTCTGCGACGCCGAGAAGATCCCGCACGAGATCACCATCGACGTGACCGGCTTCGACGTGGGTGAATCGATCCACATCAGCCACGTCAAGCTGCCCAAGGGCGTCGAGAGCGCGATCACCGACCGCGACTACACGATCGCGACGATCGCCGCTCCCTCTGCCCTGCGCAGCGAAGAAGGCGAAGCAGCGGCCGAAGCCGAAGGCGCGTAAGCCCTTTCCGCTTCCCGGTAAGAATTGGCCCTTCCTGCAACTCGCAGGGAGGGCCTTTTCTTTGCCATGCCCTCCCCCTACCGGGAGAGGACTGAGAAGGAGTTACAATGGCCACGCAGCTCTGGGTCGGTCTGGGCAATCCCGGCCCCCAATACGTCTTCAACCGCCATAACGTAGGCTTCATGGCCGCCGACGCCATCGCCGAGGTTCACGGGTTCGGCCCGGTCCAGAAGAAGTTCCAGGGCTGGCTGCAGGAAGGGCGCATCGGCAGCGACAAGGTGCTGCTGCTCAAGCCCGCGACCTTCATGAACGATAGCGGCCGCTCGGTTGGCGAGGCGATGCGCTTCTACAAGCTGGATATCTCCGCCCTCACCGTCTTCCATGACGAACTCGATCTTGCCCCGTTCAAGGTGAAGGTGAAGCAGGGCGGCGGCCACGCCGGGCACAACGGCCTGCGCTCCATCGACCAGCATCTCGGTGCGGACTTTCGCCGTGTGCGGCTTGGCATCGGTCATCCCGGGCACAAGGACCGGGTCCACGGCTATGTGCTGGGCAATTATGCCAAAGCCGAGATGGATCCCCTTGCCGACATGCTGGGAGCCCTCGCAGGTGAAGCAGACAGGCTGGCGAGCGGCGACGATGCCCGCTTCATGAACGACGTTGCGCTCCGCCAGCAGGGCTGAGGGTGTCGAGTTAGCTTACAAAGTGCACGACCGGACCAGTGCGATTTCTTGAAAATCGGCGAAAATAGGCGATTGGCACGGTGATTGCGTATTGGTTGTCAACCAACACGGGCAACTAGGGGTACGACTACCAATGATCCGCAAGACCTTGATCGCGCTCTCGATCACCGCTGGCGCCACCGTCGCGATGAGCACACCCGCCAGCGCAACCTCGGGCAATCACAAGCACTACTGCGGATGCAGCCACAAGAGCGGCTCGAAGATGTGCGGCTCGACCAGCAGCTCGACTTCTGGCGGCACCACGACCACCTCGGGCGGCACCACCACGTCATCGACCTCGGGCGGTACGACGACTTCGACGTCGGGTGGTACGACCACTACGACGTCCGGCGGCACCACCACCTCGACTTCTGGCGGCACCACCAGCACCTCTTCGGGCGGCACCGCGGTTCCGGAGCCCGGCATGCTCGGCATGCTTGGCGCGGGCCTGATCGGCCTCGCCTACGCGCGCCGCCGCAAGGCGCGCGCCTGATCGTTCCGCAACCCCGGCGGCTTATCGCACGCCGGGCAAGAACGGTCCGGCCCTCGCATTTCCCCGCGGGGTCGATCCTACAGCCGCTGCCGGTCCTGACCGGCGGCGGCTTTTGCTTTGCGCAGCGCGCGCGCGATCGTTCGGTTGCGCGGATCGACCGATGCGGCGGCCTCCAGCAGACGGCGCGCCTCGTTGAGGTCCTGTCCTGCAGACAACCGCGCCACGCCCGCCATGCACAGATAATCCGCATTGCCGCGATCGAGCGACACAGCGCGGTCGGCGTACCGGATCGCCGTCGTCGCGTCGCCCATCTCGCTGCTGGCGAGCGCGAGGCGCTTCATCACCTCGGCATCCTCGCCGCGGGCCAGCAACCTCTCGTAGACGTTCGCAGCCGTCGCCCAGCGCCGTCCTGCAAGCGCGTTCTCGCCCTGCGTGATGAGCGCCATCGTCTCCTTGAGGCGCGCCGGATCGAGCCTTGCCTCAAGGTCTGCTTGCTCCGGCGCGCCCACCAGGCGGGCCGCCTGCAGCGCCGGTTCCAGCAATTCGCGCCGCGCAAGGGTGCTCCGAGCAAGCGGGGAGAGGATCGCCCAGGCGCTCTGGCTGTCTCCCGTGGCCAGCTCGGCCCGGCCCAGCATCAGGCGTGAATAGGGATTGCCCGGAAGGACAAGGGCCGCACGCCTGAAGATGAGCCGCGCCTGCTCCGCATGACCAAGGTTCAGCAATGCCTCGCCATAGGTCATGCTGAGCGCCGAGCCTGCCTCCAACTGTGCTTCCCTGCCTTGCAGGGCGAGGCGGATCTTCTCCCACTCACCCTTCTCCGCCAGGATCTGGATGCGCAGTTCTTCCACTTCAGGATCGTCGGGCGCGAGTTCGGCTGCCTGTTCGAGGAGTCTCGACGCTGCCTCCTGCTTGCCGATTTCGTCGTAGTGACTGGCCAGCGCCAGCATCGGGGCGGCGCGATCGGGATAGGCGTCGATCGCCTTCTGGTAAGCGCGCGCAGCCTCGTCATCACGCCCTTGCGCGGAAGCAAGGTCACCAGCCATCACAAGCGTTTCATAAGCGCGCGGAGCCATCGTCTGCATGCGCGTCAGCAATTTTACGGCGCGGGGAAGGTCCTCGTTCTGCAGGAGGTAGCGGGCATAGGACGTGGCAAGACGAATGTCGCCGCCTTGTGCCATGCCCTTCTCGTAGGATGCCTGCGCCTCCGCCTCATCGCCCAGCGCCAGTTGCGATTCGGCGCGCACCCGCCAGCCCGCCATCGACGTATCCCCGCCGAGCAGAGCCAGCGCCTCCTTGGGATTCTGGCGCAGCAGTGCCGCTTCGGCCTTCATTCGCGCGATACCCTTGCCGCCTGCCCGTTCAAGGCGGGCGATGGCGCCTTCCGCGCCGTCCGGGTCGCCGGTGCGAAGATGGGTTTCGACGAGCAGCGTGAGCATCTGGACGTCGGAAGGTCTTTCGCGCAGGGCCGCCGCAACCTGAACGCGCGCTTCCTGATAGTGTCCTGCGGCAAAATCCTCCTTCGCGCGGGCGAGCAGGGTTTCCGGGCTGTCGCCGCAAGCTGCGAGGAAGGAGAGAGCGGCAAGAGGCAGGACGAGACGGTTGGCACGTTTCATGGATGCCCGAACTAGGGGCAAGACCTGAAATTTCCGTCAACCATGCTCAAGTTCATCGGCGAACTGGTCAAGCGGCGCTCACCCCGCTATGGGCGCGCCTTAAACAGTTTTCGGAGTTTTCGATGGGTTTCCGTTGCGGAATCGTGGGTCTGCCCAATGTCGGCAAGTCGACCTTGTTCAATGCGCTGACCGAGACGCAGGCGGCGCAGGCGGCCAACTATCCGTTCTGCACGATCGAGCCGAACGTCGGCCAGGTCGGCGTGCCCGATCCGCGCCTCGACGCGCTGGCGCAAATCGCGGGCTCGGCCAAGATCATCCCGACGCAGCTGTCGTTCGTGGATATCGCCGGTCTCGTGCGCGGCGCGTCCAAGGGTGAGGGGCTGGGCAACCAGTTCCTCGGCAACATCCGCGAAGTCGACGCGATCATCCACGTCCTGCGCTGCTTCGAGAACGACGACATCCAGCACGTCGACAACAAGGTCGATCCGATCGCCGACGCCGACACCGTCGAGACCGAACTGCTGCTCTCCGACCTCGAAAGCCTCGAAAAGCGCGTTCCCGCCGCCCAGAAGAAGGCGACGCAGGGCGACAAGGAAGCCAAGATCGTGGCCTCCGTACTCGGTCAGGCGCTCGACCTGCTGCGCGACGGCAAGCCCGCGCGGCTGACCCAGCCCAGGGACGAGGACGAGGCCCGCGTCTTCGCGCAGGCGCAGCTGATCACCGCAAAGCCCGTGCTCTACGTCTGCAACGTCGAGGAAGAAGCCGCCGCCGAGGGCAATGCCTTCTCCGCGCGCGTGTTCGAAAAGGCCAAGGCCGAAGGTGCCAGCGCCGTCATCGTCTCGGCCGCGATCGAGGCTGAACTGACCGGCATGGACATGGAGGATCGCATGGTCTTCCTTGAGGAAATGGGCCTTGCCGAAGCCGGTCTGGCGCGCATCATCCGCGCCGGTTACGAATTGCTCGAACTGCTGACCTTCTTCACCGTCGGCCCCAAGGAAGCGCGCGCCTGGACCGTGCACAAGGGCGCCAAGGCTCCCGAAGCCGCAGGCACGATCCACTCCGACATGCAGCGCGGCTTCATCCGCGCCGAGACGATCGCCTACCCCGACTTCATCGCCTGCAAGGGTGAGGCCGGCGCCAAGGAAGCGGGCAAGTTCCGCCAGGAAGGCAAGGAATATGTCGTCGCCGACGGCGACGTGATGCACTTCCGTTTCAACGTCTGACAATGCGGTCGTCCCGGCGAATGCTGGGACGACCGTGGGGGTTTATGCTCAGGCCCTTGGACCCTCGCCCTCTTCGAAGGCGGCGATGATCGGGCATGGTCCGGTCCCACCGCCAGCGCATTCGCGTGCCAGCCTGCGCAAAGAGGTCCGCGCCCGTTCGAGCCGGGCGATTTCCTCATCGAGATGGGTGATCCGCGCCTGCGCCATCTCGCGCGCCCGCGCCCTGTCATCGCTGGCATCAAGGCCAAGCAGTTCGGCAATTTCATCGAGGATGAACCCGGCATCCTTGGCCGCGCGCACGAAGCGCAGACGCCGCACGTCCTCCTCGCCGTAATGGCACTGCCCTTTCGCACCACCAATGCTGGCCGGACGCGGATCGTGGAGAAGACCCTTGCGCTGGTAGAAACGCACCGTCTCGACGCCGACGCCTCCCGCGCGGGCCAGTTGGGAAATCGTCAGGGCCATGCTTGACTCCGTACCATGGTACGGGAGTTATAAGCACGGCATGAGCAATCACCAAGCCCCCGCCAAGACGGCCGTCCTCTATCGGATGGTCATGGAAAAGCACGTCTGCCCCTACGGCCTGAAATCGCGCCATCTGCTGAAGAGCCGGGGCTACCGTGTCGAGGACCACTGGCTGACCACGCGCGCCGAGGTGGATGCGTTCAAGGCCGGGCACGGGGTCTCGACCACGCCGCAGACCTTCATCGACGGCGAGCGGATCGGCGGTCATTCCGACCTCAGGCGCTTCTTCGGGCTCGACGATGCAGCAAAGCGGGTGAGCTACGCGCCGGTGCTCTGGGTCTTCGGGACGGCGGCGGCGATAGCGCTCGGCCTGAGCTGGGCTTCGCTCGGTGCGGTCCTGACGGTGCGCGCGGCGGAATGGTTCGTGGCGATCACGATGATGCTGCTGGCCATGCTCAAGCTGCAGGATGTGGAGACCTTTTCCTCGATGTTCCTCGGTTACGACCTGCTGGCGCGGCGGCTTGTCCCTTATGCCTACGCCTACCCGTTGCTGGAATGGCTCGCGGGCGCCTTCATGGCGGCGGGCGTGCTGAACTGGCTTTCGATCCCGGTGGCGCTGTTCATCGGCAGCGTAGGCGGAGCTTCGGTCTATTACGCGGTCTACGTCCAGAAGCGCGAGTTGAAGTGCGCCTGTGTCGGCGGCTCGGGCAGCGTGCCGCTCGGCTTCGTCTCGCTGCTGGAGAACGTGTTCATGGTCGCCATGGCATTGTGGATGCTGTTCAAACCGATGGCCATGGGTTGAGAGCCGGTCAGGTGCGGCACCGCATGACGCCATCGGCCCGGTAAGCCACCCGCTCCTGAGAATCGTGGACGATCAGGCGAGCGGGCCAGGTTTGCTGATCACTGGCACTGCCTGATTCCGCGCCAGGACCGGAATCGGGTAGGCGCACGATGTCGACCCAGCTGGACAGCCCGACATAGGTGGTGCGCGCACCGCCGGGCAGGTCGGCACTTTCATCCTTGGCGGCGAAGCGCTTGAGGTCGGGGCCGACGCGCATGAAGCCTTCGCCGCTGGTGGCGATGAAGATCGGACCATCCTGACCAATCTTCCCGATCTGTCCTTTGCCGAAGCTGCACCCGGGCTTGTCCAGCCCGTAGCGCTCGATGTCGACGGCCGTGATCGGGACCGGCACGATGGGCTTGAAAGGCTCCTTGCTCATCCGCTCGACCATGGCGACGTCATGCGCGTTCTCGGCCGCCTTCTGCGCAGGGCTTGCCTTGCCGCACCCCGCCAGCAGGGCGAGCGCGGCCAGTACGATAACATGTCTTCGCATCATTTCCGCCCGAACAGTTTCTCGATGTCGTTGTGGGCAAGTTTAACCCACGTGGGGCGGCCATGGTTGCATTGGCCCGAGCGCGGCGTGCGCTCCATTTCGCGCAGCAGCGCATTCATCTCCGCCACCGACAGCGAGCGGCCCGCCCGCACCGATCCGTGGCACGCCATCGTCGCCAGCACGAGGTCGAGCTTTTCCCCCAGCAACAGGGCATCACCATTGCGGGCAAGGTCGTCCGCCACATCCTGCACCAGCGCGCCGACATCGCTCTTCGACAGTACCGAGGGGACCGCGCGCACCAGCATCGCGGCCGGCCCGAAACGTTCGAGGATGAGGCCATGGCGTGCAAGCTCCGCCAGCTTGTCCTCCAATGCGTCGCAGGCGGCTTCCTCCAGTTCGACGACCTCGGGCAGCAGCAGCGCCTGCGAGCGGTTCATCGCTTCCTCTGCCCCCGCAGCCTTGAGCTTTTCCAGCACGAGGCGCTCATGCGCGGCATGCTGGTCGACGATGACGAGCCCATCCTCCGCCTCGGCGACGATATAGGTCCCTGCTACCTGCCCGCGCGCGACCCCGAGCGGATAGCGCAGCGCCTCCTCGCTCGCTTCCTCCGCAGCTTCCGCGCGTGCGGCGGGCGGGGCCATCACCTCGGCCTCGTAGGACCGCCAGGCGGTGCCGGCCTCCGACACGCGCGATGGCCGGTAAACG
Organism: Novosphingobium sp. FG90; assembly: GCF_057808725.1. Lineage (NCBI taxonomy): Bacteria > Pseudomonadati > Pseudomonadota > Alphaproteobacteria > Sphingomonadales > Sphingomonadaceae > Novosphingobium > Novosphingobium sp. FG90. The sequence continues at coordinate 7,304 of NZ_JBMDIO010000051.1, read as the reverse complement.
GTGCGCGGTGCCGAATATTCCCGGGCGAACAGCGAGCCGATCGACGGCGCCTGAGCGGGCGTGACCGGCTCCACCTGCCACATGTTCATCGCTGCGGCCTGCGGCGCCTGCGCGCTCTTCTGACCGGCGCCTTCGAGCGCGTGGCGCAGCGCGCCGACGAGGAAACCGCGCACGAAGGCGGGGTCGCGAAAGCGCACTTCCGTCTTGGCAGGATGGACGTTTACATCGACTTCTTCAGGTGGAATCTCAAGAAACAGGGCCAGCACCGCGTGGCGATCGCGCGCGAGCATGTCGGAATAGGCCCCGCGCACCGCGCCGACCAGCAGCTTGTCACGGACCGGCCGCCCGTTGACGAACATGTACTGGTGATCGGCAACACCGCGATTGTAGGTCGGCAAGCCCGCAACCCCGCTGAGCCGGGCCGATCCGCGCTCCGCCTCGATGATTACGCCATCTTCGGCCAACTCCCGAGCAACCAGACGGGCGACTCGCGCGGCCAGTTCCTCGCGCGGCTGCACGGAAATGGTGCGGCGGCCATCGTGCTCCAGCACGAACCCCACGTCGGGCCGGGCCATGGCGAGACGGCGCACCACGTCGAGGCAGACCGCATATTCCGAGCGCGGCGAGCGCAGGAACTTGCGCCGCGCGGGCACTTTGCCGAACAGGTCCTCGACCCGGATGCGCGTTCCGGGCGGCAGAGCAGCGGGTGCGTCAATGGTGACCGTGCCGTGATCGACCACCCGCTTCCACCCTTCGGCCGCGTCGTGCGGGCGGCTTTCGATCGTCAGGCACGCGACCGATCCGATCGATGGCAGCGCCTCGCCCCTGAAACCTAAAGTGGCTACCAGTTCGATAGCCTCGTCCGGCAGCTTGGAGGTGGCATGACGCTCCAGCGCCAGGGCGATCTCGTCCGGCCTCATGCCGCAACCGTCGTCCGTCACTTCGATCATGTCGAGCCCGCCCGAGGCGATCCGGACGGTGATCTGCGTGCTGCCGGCATCGATGGCGTTTTCGACCAGTTCCTTGAGCGCGGATGCCGGCCGTTCCACCACTTCGCCAGCGGCGATGCGGTTGACGAGATGTTCGGGCAGGCGGCGGATCGTGGGCATCGGGGTCTCGACAAAAGAGGTCGCTGCGGGGTCATGGACGCACCGTGGCGGCGGCGGATCAAACTAGCGACGAAGCGCCGCTAATTCGAGACGGGCGATGATCGTTTCCCCCCGGAATCGGGAACAAAATTTTGGCCTTTCGCGAATCGATGGGCTAAGGGGAGCCCTCCCACCCGAAACCACCTGTCGTCGTTGTCGAGACTGATTCGGCAAGCGATTGGAAAGAAACGGATTTTAGATGGCCGGCCCCTTCTCGCGATTCTTCAAACTCGGCTCCCAGAACATGGCGATCGACCTCGGCACGGCCAATACGCTGGTCTATGTGCAGGATCGCGGCATCGTGTTGAACGAACCCTCGGTCGTGGCGATCGAGACGATGAACGGCGTAAAGAAGGTCAAGGCCGTCGGTGACGACGCCAAGATGATGATGGGCAAGACCCCCGACAACATCGAGGCCATCCGTCCGCTGCGCGACGGCGTCATCGCGGACATCGAAATCGCGGAAGAGATGATCAAGCACTTCATCCGCAAGGTCCACGGCAAGAAGAACCTGTTCCGCTATCCCGAGATCGTGATCTGCGTCCCCTCGGGTTCGACCTCGGTGGAACGTCGCGCGATCCGCGATGCCGCCAGCAACGCCGGTGCCAGCCAGGTCTACCTGATTCTCGAGCCGATGGCCGCGGCGATCGGCGCCGACATGCCCGTCACCGAACCGGTCGGCTCGATGGTGGTCGATATCGGCGGCGGCACCACCGAAGTCGCGGTGCTCTCGCTGCGCGGCCTCGCCTACACCACCTCGGTGCGCGTGGGCGGTGACAAGATGGACGAATCGATCGTGTCCTACGTGCGCCGTCACCATAACCTGCTGATCGGCGACGCCACGGCGGAGCGCATCAAGAAGGATTACGGTATCGCCATCATGCCGGCCGACGGCGTGGGCGAGACGATCCACATCAAGGGCCGCGACCTCGTCAACGGCGTGCCCAAGGAAATCACCATCACCCAGGCCAACGTCGCCGAGGCGCTGGCCGAGCCGATCGGCCAGATCATCGAAGGCGTGCGCATCGCGCTTGAGAACACGGCGCCGGAACTGGCCGCCGACATTGTCGACCAGGGCATCGTCCTGACCGGCGGCGGCGCGCTGATCCAGGGCCTCGACGACTATCTGCGTGAAGAAACTGGCCTGCCCGTCAGCGTCGCCGAAGATCCGCTGTCCTGCGTCGCGCTCGGCACCGGCCGTGCGATGGAAGACCCGGTCTATCGCGGCGTCCTGATGTCCGCCTGATGATGTGCGGAAGCCTCGGTGCCAAGCGACGGTACGAGGCTTCCTGAAAGGCGCGGCGGACCACCTGCACCGGACCGCCGCGCGGGAATGACAGGAGTGCATGGCGCATGGCACCGCCAGCCAATCGGCGCTCCGGCTTTTCGCGCAGGGCGCAGTATTCGACGTTCTTCCAGTACACCGCCGGCGTACTTGGCGCCGTGGTCGGACTTGTTCTGCTCGTCGTCTCGATCGTCAACCCGAATGCCTTTTCAAGCTTGCGCGGCGCTGCTGCCGACCTGACGGAATCACCCGCACAGGCGACTGCGGGCGGACGTCGTGCCGGCAAGGATTTCATGGCCGAGATCGGCGGTTTCTTCCTGTCCGGTCGCGAACATGCCCGTCTTGAACGCGAACTGGCCGAAGCGAAGGTGCGCATCGCCCGGGCTCAGGCGACCGAAACCGAAAATCGCCGCCTCAAGCAGTTGCTGGACTTGCGCGAAGACGATGCACAGCCGGTCGCTTACGCCCGTCTCGTCAGTTCCACCGGCGCCAGCACGCGCCGTTTCGCGACGCTCGGCGCGGGCACCGACAAGGGGGTGGCCAAGGGCATGCCGGTCCGCTCGCCGATGGGCCTCGTCGGCCGCGTCCTCGAAGTGGGCATGTCGAGCGCGCGCGTGCTGCTCATCACCGATACCGAGAGCGTCGTTCCGGTCCGCCGCGCGAAGGACGGCGTGCCCGCCTTCGCACAAGGGCACGGCGACGGCACGATTCGTATCCGCCTCGTCAACCTCGGCCTCAATCCGCTGCGCAAGGGCGACGTGATGGTGACTTCCGGCTCGGGAGGCCTCTATCGCCCCAATACGCCGCTCTCGGTCATAACCGAACTGCTGCGTGACGGTGCGGTGGCGCGGGTGCTGAGCAACCCTTCCGATACCGACTACGTCGTCGTAGAGCACGCCTGGGCGCCCCCGCCCCCACCGCCGCCCGCCGAACCCGCGCCCGGGAGCGAGTGATCGTGCCATTGCTGTCCGGCAACGACACGGTCGTCAGGCAGAGGATCAACCGCAAGCCCTCGCGCACCATCGCGAGCGCGGTGCCCTGGCTGATAGTGGCGCTGGGATCAATGGCGCCGGGCTGGGTCCTGATCGCTTCCGCGCCGGTACTGCCTCCGCTCGGGTTCCTGATGTTCATCGCCTGGCGCCAACTGCGCCCCGGGTTGATGCCGATGTGGGCCGGACTGCCGCTCGGCCTGTTCGACGACCTGTTTTCGGGATCGCCGTTCGGCACCGCCGTGCTGCTGTGGTCGCTCTCGACGATCGTCCTGGATCATGTCGAGACACGTTTGCCCTGGCGCAACTTCCTTACCGAGTGGCTGGTGGCGATCGGGCTCATCGTGGCGTATATTATACTGTGCCTCGGCGTGTCGAACATTGCCGGCGCTTCCGCCCCCCTTCGTGTCATCGTACCCCAGGTCGTGATTTCCGTGATTATATACCCGCTCGTCGGACGTTTCGTGGCCCTTATGGACCGCATTCGCCTGACCCCCTTCGTGGTCATGCGATGAAGTCCAACTCATGAAGTTCAATTTCAGGCGCCTGATCCGCGCCCCGCACGTCACCAACGGCACCCTGCGCAACAGCTTCGACCGGCGCACCATCGTCGTCGGGGGCATACAGGGCGGCATCGGCTGCCTGCTCGCCGCGCGCATGACGTATCTCTCGGTCTTTGAAAACGAGAAATACAAGCTCAAGGCCGAAAGCAACCGCGTCAATCTCTCGCTGATCCCGCCGCGTCGCGGATGGATTCTCGATCGCAACGGCCAGCCTCTCGCCTCCAACCGCGCCGATTTCCGCGTCGACGTGATACCCGAGCGGATGAGCGATCCGGAACGTACCATTGCCGAACTGGGCAAGCTGCTCTCGCTCTCACCGATCGCGATGCAGGATCTGCAGGACAAGCTGGACCGCTCGCACGGCTTCGCCCCGGTCGAGGTCGCCTCGCGCCTCGATTGGGAGCGCTTCGCCTCGGTCAGCGTGCGCCTGCCCGACCTGCCCGGCGTCGTCACGCAGCGTGGCTACTCTCGCTTCTACCCCACAGGGCCTTCGGTCGGCCACCTGATCGGCTACGTCGGCGCTGCCTCGGCCGAGGAGTACGAGAAAGACCACGATCCCGTCCTGCTGACTCCCGGCTACAAGCTGGGCAAGGACGCGCTCGAGAAGTTCTACGAGAAGGAATTGCGCGGCACGCCTGGGGCGCGGCGCGTCGAGGTGACCGCCTCGGGCCGCATCGTGCGCGACCTCGACACTCGCGAGGACATTCCCGGCAAGACCATCAAGACGACCATCGACGCCGGCATCCAGGATTACGCCGCCCGCCGCATCGGGCCGGAATCGGCGGCCGTGGTGGTGATGGACTGCCAGACGGGCGACATCCTCGCGATGTGTTCGATGCCCAGCTTCGACCCCAACAGCTTTTCCGACGGCATCGGCCGTCTCGAATGGAAGATGCTGTCGGACGACGACCACGTGCCGCTGCGCAACAAGGTGCTGCGTGGGCTCTATCCGCCGGGCTCGACGGTCAAGCCGATGGTCGCGCTGTCGTTCATGGAAGCGGGGCTGGACCCCAACGAGTCGGTGTTCTGCGGCGGCGGCCTTCGGGTAGGCAATCGCGTCTTTCACTGCTGGCAAAGGCGCGGCCACGGCCAGGTCAATATGGCCAAGGGTATCTACCAAAGCTGTGACGTCTACTTCTACCACTTCGCCCAGCGCATCGGCATGGACCCGATCGCGGCCATGGCCAAGCGGCTTGGCCTCGGGCAGGATTTCCCATTGCCGGTGGCGGGACAATCCTATGGTACGGTGCCGAGCCCGGCCTGGAAGCTCAAGAAGTACGACAAGGAATGGCAGACCTTCGATACGGTCAACGCCACGATCGGTCAGGGCTACTTCCTGGTAAACCCGCTGCAGCAGGCGATCCAGGCCTCACGGATCGCCAGCGGCAGGATCATCATGCCAAAGCTGATCCACGGGCACGAGCATGAGAAGCAGGCCTCCCTCGGCGTGCCGGAGGAGCATCTGGCATATATCCGGCAGGCCATGTCGGACGTCGCCAACGGCCCCGGATCGGCCCCTCATGCACGCCTGCCGTTCCCCGACATCAAGCTGGCGGGCAAGACCGGCACCGCGCAGGTCGTCGGCCTCAACGTCGGGAACGGCAAGGGCGGCTTGTGGAAGCATCGCGACCACGGCCACTTCATCTGCTTCGCCCCTGCGGACAACCCGCGCTACGCCTGTTCCGTCGTCGTCGAGCATGGCGGCGGTTCCGGCGCGGCCTATCCGATCGCACGCGATGTGCTGACCTACATCTTCGACAAGGAGAAGGGCATGGAAGTGCTCACCGAGCTCGAAACGAAGTGGGGCGGCACCGCGAAGGAGCGGCTCGACGCCCGTTTCCGGGCCTATTCAGCGGAGTACGGCATCAGCGCCCCTAGGATATCGCCCGACGACGAGCGCAGGAAGCTGCAAGGCGCCGACCAGTCGAACGAACCGCGCCAGCCGATCAGCGAAGCGCAGTCGCCTGCGCCCGAACCTGCAGACGAAGCCGACCGGCCCGAGGCACCGCCCTCGCCTGCCCCGACGCCAACGTCCGGAGGATCGCCGCAGTGAGCCGCTCCATCGTTCCCGAGGCGATCTCGCGCCAGCCCTGGCAGATGATCATCCCCCTGTGCGGCCTGGTCGGCCTGGGCGCGGCGGTGCTCTATTCTGCTGCTGGCGGCAGCCTGCAGCCCTATGCTCTGAGCCACGTCGTCCGTTTCTGCGTGTTTCTGGTCATGGCGATGATCATCGCACGCATGAGCCGCAACCTGTTCCGGATGGCGGCCTACCCCGTCTACGGAGGGATACTGATACTGCTCGTGCTCGTCGAACTGATCGGCGCGGTTGGCGGCGGCAGTCAGCGCTGGCTCAACCTGGGTTTCATGTCCCTGCAGCCATCCGAGCTGATGAAGCCAGCCATCGTTCTCGTTCTGGCCCGTTTCTACGAGACCTTGCCCCATGCAATGACGGCAAGCTGGCGCGGGCTCGTCCCGGCGGGCGTGCTGATCGGTGTTCCGGCGCTTTTCGTGCTGATCCAGCCTGACCTCGGCACCGCCACGGCCGTGTGCTTCGGCGGGGTTGTCACGATGTTCCTCGCCGGGCTTCCCTTGTGGTGGTTCCTGAGCGCAGGCGGTGCCCTCATGGTCATCGCCCCGATCGCGTTTTTCACGCTCCTGCACGACTATCAGCGCAACCGCGTGCTCGTCTTCCTCGATCCGGAGGGCGATCCGCTCGGCACCGGCTACCACATCACCCAGTCCAAGATCGCCATCGGCTCGGGCGGGATTTTCGGCAAGGGCTTCGGCAATGGCACCCAGAGCCACCTGCAGTACCTTCCCGAACCGCACACCGACTTCGTCTTCGCGACCATGTCCGAGGAATGGGGCCTGATGGGCGGACTGTTCGTGCTCTTCGTGTTCACCGTGGTGATCGGGTGGGGCATGGGCGTCGCCCGGCGCGCGCCGGATCGCTTCTCGAGCCTGCTCGCTGCGGGGATGACCGCGACGATGTTCTTCTACGTGATGATCAACCTGATGATGGTCATGGGCCTTGCGCCCGTGGTCGGAATCCCCCTGCCTTTCATGAGCCACGGCGGCACTTCGATGCTCACCAACATGATCTGCCTTGGCACCATCATGGCCGTAAACCGTTGGAATCAGGGCAGAGGGTCATTCTCCTGAAACTTTTTCAAGTTTTCGCTTCCAATCCAAAAATCTGCCGTTATAGGGGCCTCTCCGCCGCCGACCGGCGGGGCCGCAAGGCCCTTCGAGGACAGGTAGCGTGGACGCATAGCTCAGTTGGTAGAGCAGCTGACTCTTAATCAGCGGGTCCTTGGTT
>NZ_JBMDIO010000050.1:0-28095 GCF_057808725.1 Novosphingobium sp. FG90 | reverse complement strand
GCAGCTGACTCTTAATCAGCGGGTCCTTGGTTCGAGCCCAAGTGCGTCCACCATCTCTTCCTTTACACGACTGCCGCACCAGGCCTTCCTGCAAAGGTCACAGGTGACGCACCCCATGCCGGATAGCGCAGGGTGCGCCGGATTTAGCTGCGCTTAGCAGCCATTCGACTTGTTGTGATGACTGATCGCGTTCTCGAGGCCCCTCTTGCCACGCTCGCTGGCATGACCGAGCGCATTGATAAGTCCACGGGGAAGCGAACCCCGGGGCGACTTTCCTGCGTTGCCCTTGCTGTTCGCATAGCCAGCAGTCGATTGACCAGCCTTTGTGCCCGCCATGGCCTGCGTGCTGCCAAGCAGCGTGAAGGCAGCCGTCATGGCAACGAGAATCGTTCGTTTCATCATAGGAAGTGCGACCTTTCCGTTGGGATTGATGCCGACGGCTAGCCGATCGATTTCAGCCGTTTCCCCGCCGGCACTCTCTCGATACCTTCAGTCAGGTAAATATCGTCCAGACAACAGTGATGAAGTCGTTGAATTAACGCCAAATTAAACATGCTGCAACGCGGCAGTCATATTCGTCAACGGCTGGCCCAGCGCACATGCCGCCTTACATCGCAGCGCAGCAATTCCGCGCCTATCCGTCGAAGGCCATAATGGACTACCCGCCAACAGCCACGGCGCTACGACCATGGAGCGGTATCAAGATGGTTAAATGTGGCTTGGGACCGTTGAACCGCTCGTCACGAATTAGTTGCCATCGATCACGGATGCATCCGGCCGGATCGGGATGCCATACGCCTGTCCCAACTCGTCGATGACCCTCGCCGCCAGTGCACGGTGGAATTCCACCCCTACCGTGTTTCCGTCGAGCCAACGTACCTGTGCTGCGACGGGTTTGAAATTGGCGATTCGCAGCTGAATCGGTTCACCGCGGACGAAGACCTCGCTATTGCCCACTATGCTGCAGCCGCCTTGCGAGATGTCTCCCAGTTCGACCGGGAAGACATGCCAGCGCGATTTTCGGCAGCGCGCCTGAAGGAGCACCGCACGGCGGTCTGCCAGTCGATCGTTCTCTTCAGGCTGCATCATGACCTCTTCTGCTCGCCCGGGCGTGCCTAGCGACCAGAAGTAAACCCCAAGCTTCACTGCTCTGCCGTGAGCCCGTCGTCTTCGAGGGGTGGAGAGCCGGTGGCGGCGATCTGGGCGTCGATCTGACGAGCGCGGTCCACGATCGTCCTATTCGCTGCCTTGTAGCGCTCCTCGAACGTCGGCTCGCGCTTGCAGCCGCTCAGGAGGGCCACAAGCGCGAATGCCGCGAACCAGCCGGTCCGCATCAATAGTCCTTCTTGATGCGGACGTTCAGGCTGTTCACGCCCGAACCACCGGCCTGGCTGAGCACCGACAACCATTTCGTCACGCTGACTTCAAGCTGCGTAGCGGTAAAGCCACGCGCGTCCGTGATCAGTTCGACATAGATGTCGTCGGTCAGGTACTGCCCTGCAGCAACGGCCGTGCCGCGCCCGGACTGTTCGTCCGGCCCGAGGATGCGCAGGCGGTCGATGCCCGCTGCCGAACGCAGCTTGCCAAGGGGGTTCAGGCCTCCGCCAGTCCCGCGCAGCGAGTTGAGCGAGGATGCCAGCTGCACCGCCTGCAGCGCCGAGAGGTTGGCGATCGAGCTGCCGAACAGGATGCGCGACAACACTTCGTCGTCAGGCAGGCTCGGATCGGACGAGAAGTCGATCTGCGGGTTCATCGCACGGCCGGTGACGTTCACGTTGACGGTGATGTCCTCGATGTCGTCGGTCGCGGTGATCTGGACGGTCGGATCGATTGGCGTGCCGCCGTTGAACGAGATCAGGCCATCGCTCAGCTGGAATGACCGTCCCGCGAAGCCCAGCGTACCACGCACCAGTTCGACCTCGCCAGACAGCGACGGCGCCGCGCTGGTGCCGGTGACGTTGAAATCCGCGCTCCATTCCGATTCCAGGCCCATGCCGGACACGTAGAGCTTCTCCGGCGCGCGCAGGTGCAGGTCGAGGCGGATCAGTGCGAATGCGCTGGCAGCCGTCGGCGCTGGCTCGTCGCCGGTGATGCGCTGCGGCCCGACCGGCGGCTTGAACCGCACGCCGGTGAGGCGCGGTATCTGGGCGGCACCCTCACGCACGATCTGGTAGCGGGTTTCCGGCAGCTTGATCTCGCCCGCCAGCAACGCAGGCTCGCCGGCGGCCTTGGTCAGCCGCAGGTTGCCCGTTGCAGTAGCTGAGAGGGCATCGCTGCGGGCAAGCCGGGCACGGTCGAGCTTGACGTTGAGGTCCATCGGATAACCGGCGTCGGCGGCCAGGCTTACGCGGCCGCTGGCGCTGACGTTACCGTCGCCGGCCTTTGCCGTCAGCGAGGTCAACTCCAGCGAATCGCCGGTAAACTTGCCTGCCAGCGCCATGCGGTTGAGGCGTGTGCCGTAAGCGATGTTCTCGTAGACCATGTCGCGGCCCTGCACGACGCCATTGATGCACGGACTGGACACGCGGCAGGTGAAGTCCGCCGCCAATCCGACCGAGCCCGTCAGCGTCTGACCGGAAAGCCCCGCGAACGAGAAGAGCGTTTCGGCCGGACCGTTGTAGCGAATGCCTCCGCCCAGCGGAGCATCCATCAGGCGCGTCATCCAGGGGCCATCGCCCGGCGGAAGCGGCTTCAGGCTCGCTGCCATGCGACCGATCACGGTGCCGCGACGGCGGAACACCGCACGGCCCTCACCGCCGTCCGGCAGCAGCTTGCCGACGAAATTGATGTCCACGCCCTGACTTACGGTCAATGAACTGGTGCGGGTGAAGTTGTTGAGCGTCAGGCGAGCATCCGCGCGGGGGAACGCGGTTGCGCTCGCCTGCTCGAAGTCGAGGCTGCCGCTGACCTTGCCGCCGATACCATAACCGGGAGCGAAAGCGTTGAGGATGGCGAGATCGACGCCTTCCATCCGGCTCTGGACCTTCATGCCTTCACCGTAGGTCCCCGCCAGCTTGAGGCTGCCCCCTCCGAACGCGATGTTGGTAGGAAGCAGTTCGTAAGTGCCGTTCTTGGGGACGATGCGGGCGGGCGTGGTCGTCTTGACGTCAAGCCCACGGACACGGCCCTGCAGTGCCACGCGCCATACTTCGGGTTGCATGTCGGCGTTGATGCCGAGACGGAACGGCACGCCGCTGACGCCTTCGATGAGACCCTTAGCCTTGCCTCGGCCATCGCGATAATCGACGAGCACGCGCGCCGCCGCAAGGTCGAGCGCGCCGATGCTCGTACCGGCGATCTGCGCGTCGGCAACCACGTAGGGCTGGTCATAGAGCACCGCGCGACCGTCGATGATGGCGGAGCCGACGGAGAGCTTGGCGGGGCCGTCGAAGATCGCGTTCTTGGCGCGCAGGTTGAAATCGGCCGCCTGGTACTTGCCCTCGGCGTCCAGACGCACGAGACCGCCTATACCGTTGCCGTTGGCAGTCAGTTGCCCCGCAAAGGGACCGGCAGGCGTCTGGACGATACGCCCCGCGAAATCGACGCCGGAAAGATTGGCGCTGTTGATCTCCACCGAGGTCTGTTTCCCCAGGCCGAGTGTCACGTCGGCGCGCAGGGGACCATAATCGGTATCCCCCTTGGCATCGAGGCGATAGCCGCCAGGTGCGCCCTTGATCCGCGCATCGAGATTGGCGAGGCCGATGCCGAGGCCCGGGTGCTCCGCGGTCACATGCGCGTCGGGGTTGCGAATAGTCCCCGTCACCCGGACACCGAGAGCACCGTACTGACGCGACGAGCCGTTGGCGGCGAGCGCAATGCGCCCATCGGGCGACCAGCTGCCTTGCCCGCCGGTGACCCGCAGCAGGGGCGCGTTCATGCGCACGCTGGAAAAGCGCACGACACCGTCGGAGCCGTACTTCACGTTGGAGGAGGCCGAGAAATTGCCGCCGAGATACGTCTGAAGGCTCTCGTTCAGCAGTCTCGTCGAACGTGCCCGCACAGTGCCCTGCAAGGCGAAACCCTGACCCTCGGTCTTGAGGTCCATGTTCGTGCGGATATTAAAGATGCCGACGCTATCGACGCGATAGTTGTCGATCTTCCCGTCGATCGCGCCCGTATAGAGGCCGTTGCTCATGTCGGCGACAAGGATCAGCCCGGCGTCGATGCGGTCCGAACGCAGCCGCATGTTGTCCGAGAGGACACGCGGCCCATCGATGGCGAGGTCGCCGTTGAGCGTGACATTGTCGAGCTTGCCTCCGGCGACCGAATCCAGACCCGTGATGCGGCTGACCCGTGCGGCAACCGGGATCGTGATGTGTCCGGCATCGACCTTTGCCGCACCGCGCGCGGTCAGGTTCTCCAGCCCCATGTCATTCATCACCAGCCGCTTCGCAGCAAGTTGGTAATTGACCGAGGGCGTGGTGAACGCACCGTCGAGAGCAAGCTCGGCAGTCAGGCCCGCTCCGCTCAGGTTCTCGGCCATGGCAGCGGGCTTGAGAAGCACGAACGCCAGCCTGAGATCCTCGAACCGGTTCTCGCCGAGATCGACGAGACCGTTCGGCGTGAGGTTGAAGGCATCACTGGAGATCATGCCCGACAGTCTGGCCCGGCGCTTCTCGAACACTGCGGTCAGGTCGAGGTTGGTGACCGGCCCGAGCAGGCTGGCAGTCGGTCCGGTAAACATCTGGGCGAAGCGTGTCGGCCCCTTGACGACGAAGGTGCCGTTGCGCGCCGTCAGCGCCAGACGCGCAAGTTCGCCGCTACCCAGGTTCGCGTCGAGCTTGCCGTTCCAGGCCGCCCAGTCGCCCTTGCCGGCAAGCTTGAGCACGACTGGCTGGGTGAACCCGGCCAGACCCGCGATCACCCCTCCCTTGGGCGCATCGATATCCACGTCGAGGCCGAGACGGTTACGCTCCGGCACGGCATCGAGCACGGCGTTGAACCGGTCCCCGCCACCCTTGCCCTTGATGGCCACGGTGCCGCCCTTGGCGCTGACCTGCGCGCGGCCGTCGGCAATGTGCGCACGCCCCGCGACGGTCATGATTCTGCGCTGACCGGAGACCGGGGGCTCAGCGATGAAGCGGTCGATGCGCAGTTCGCCCACGTCGATGTCGAGATCGGGAAGCAGCGGCGCGTCGCTGGGCGGCGTGGCGCGGAAATGCGGCGTGCGGCGCAGGATCACTCGCTGTGCCGTAGCGCTGCGCACATCCACATGGTTGTCGAGATAGGCAAACGGGCGCCAGTCGACCCGGATTTCCGGAGAATACAGAAACTCGCCGCGCGGGTCGCGCACGGAGAGGCCGCGCAGGATCATCTTGCCGTAAAGCGACCCGTCGATCCGCGCGACCGAGATCTTCATGCCGTTCTCGAACTCGAGCGCCGCGATCTGGTCGGCGACGAAGCGACGTCCCGGCCCCGTATTGATGCCCAGCACCACCGCGAGAACGAAGGCGACCACTCCCAGCACCACGAAGGCGACGGTCTTGAGCGCCCTGACCCGGATGCGGTGCCAGCGCGATGGCTGTTGCACCACGACTTCGGTGGTTTCGGTTTCCGGCTGCGACGGCATGCCTTCGCTGTTCTCCTCCGGGCCGGCCATCAGAACGCCTGCCCGATCGATACGTAGATATTGAAGCGCGACTCGCCCGGACGCCGATTTATCGGCGTCGCAACGTCAAGCCGCATCGGCCCGAAGTTGGTGTAGAAGCGACCGCCGATACCGACGCCGTAACGCAGGTCGTTGAACTGCGGCATTGTCTCTCGATAGGCCTGACCCGCGTCGACGAAGGCGACAACACCGTAATTGCCGAAGCGATAGCGCGCCTCGACCGATGCCTCGTTCAGACTGCGACCGCCGACCGGGTTGCCGTCAGGTGCCTGCTCGCCGAGTGCCTGGTAGGCGAAGCCGCGGACCGAGCCGCCACCGCCTGCATAGAGCCGGCGCGACGGCGCGATGTCGAACAGCCCTGCCCCCTGGATTGTACCGAGACGCACCCTCCCGGCGAGGACGAAGCTGTCGCTGAACGGATAATAGGTCGAGGCATCCAGCCGCGCCCGAATGTAAGGGTCGAACCCACCGCGCACGGTCGCCTCCGGCTGCACGAGGGTGGTCAGGCGATAGCCCTTGGTCGGGTTCAGCAGGTCATCGGAGGTATCGAAACCGACCTGCCCGTTGAGCCCGGCAACGTAGTAGGTGCGCCGCCTGCGTCCGCCACTCGCGGCGTCATAGTCGGTTTCGGCCGTGCCGAGCATCTCGACGCCGAAGGCATACGTATAGCGCTTCTGCCAGATCGGGGTGGAATCGCGAGCGATGCGTGCCGCGATACGGCCGGTATAGGCGCTGTAGGCGTCGTAATCATTGTGGAAGGCCTCGGCGACAAGTTCGAAAGTCCTGTCGCGCTTGCCTGCGTTGGAGCGGCGGAACGTCACGCCTGCCCCCTGCTGGCGCGTACCGGCGATGGCATGGGCGATGAGCGCGCCCTCGGGCGGGAACATGTTGCGGTGGGTCCAGGTCGCCTGGGCGGTGATGCCCTCACCCGCCGCATAGCCGAGCGATCCGGCGATGGTGCGCGGAGGCCCCGCGTCCTGCTTGACATGCAACGTGACGTACTCGGTGCCGTCGCCGACCTGATCTCCGGTCTTCTGCGGTTCGACCGCTACGGTCGAGAACAGGCTGGTAGCGACCAGCGCCTTGCGCAGATCATCGACCTTCCGGCTGTCGTAGAGTTCGCCGCGCTTGAACCGCGCGAGCACCTGGATGTGATCGGCGTCGAAAGCCATGTCGCCGTCGGTCGTGAAACCGCCGAAGCGGCCGCGCGGGCCAACGGTTACCGGCAGCGTGTAAGCGCCGTTTCCAGCATCCTGGTCGAGCAGGATGTCGCGCTGGCCCACTTCCGCGAAGGGATAGCCGTTTTCGGGCAGCGCCACGGCCACGCGCGCCTCTGCGCCCTGCACACGCTCAGCAACGATTGGTTCGCCAACCTTGAGCGGAAAGTTGTCCGCGATCAGGCCGGGCGGCACCGTCGGATCGGCTTTTACCTGGATGTCGGAGAACACATAACGCTTGCCGGGATTGACCAGGATCACCGCAGTCAGGCCGGGATTGGCCTGATCGGAAGATGGATCCAGGCGCGTGCGCACCTGCGGGCTGTACCAGCCTTCGGATGCGACAACCGTCTGCATAAGCTGGCTGTCTTCGGTCAGCCGGGCCGCGACCATTGCGGTGTTGGCCGCCTTCCCATCCCCCTTTTCAAGGGCCGACGCGGAATCGAACTGGCTTTCAAGGTCGGTATCCGTGTCCTTGTCTGCGAGATCTAGTCCCTGGATGTCGACGCGATAACGGACTTCCGCTTCCTTCTCGTCCGCCTTATCCTCGGCGATCTGCACCGGAGTGACCTCGAACTGATCGATGGGCGGCAGCGGCGCGGTCAGTTCCGCATCGCGAACGGGCGCGTCACCGATCGCTTCGACGGCGTCGCCGTCCGCCAGCGCCGGGTCGCCGGCCGGAGGCGCGGCGCCTTCGGTGGGCTTTGCCCCACTCTGCTGCTCCGCCGTCCGTCGCTCGAAAGCCTCGATCGATTCGAGGGGTTTGTCCAGCTCGGGATCGTCCGAAGCGTCTAGTGCAGGGATGGAGGCATTGAACTCGCCGTCGGGAATGATCGGATCGACCTGTGGCAGAGTGGAGTCGGCAGGCGGCGCCGGCACCTGTACTTCTCCCGCCTCGAGATCGGCTGCCTTGGTTTCAGGCTGGGGTGCAGACTGGCTGGCGGGAGACGCCTTTTCCGCAGGTTTGGTCTGCGCCGACGCAGCGCCCGAAGGCACGACAATGCCGAGAGCAAGAACCAGAGCAACCGCACCGCTGGCACATCCATGGCGCAAGGACAGGGAACGATCTGGCCGATGATCGATTAGCCTGAACATGGACACCGCGACGAATCACCCCTTTTCCGAACCGGTCTGCCCGGCCCCTCCTGAGAATGCCTATCGCATTGCAACAGCGAAAGTTCCCTCGTTCACACAGGCCTGTAGTGAATAACGTCGGAACGCAACCAGGCAACGCCGCATCGGAAATCGTCCCCGGCTCAGATGCCCGATCGCCTTTGGCTATGCCGCGCAAGGCATGGTTCCGGGTTGTGAAGCGCGTCTACGTGATGATCGGCTTCCATGAACTTGGCCTCCTTTCGGCAGGTCTCGCCTTCTACACATTCCTTGCCCTCACCCCGCTGATCGCCGCAACGGTGATGGTTTACGGCCTTGTCGCCGATGTCGGCATGGTGCGCGAACAGATGGACAGCATCGTCGACGTAGTGCCGCCGGAAGTCGCCCGCCTGCTGGAAGAGCAGTTGCTGCGGATCATCTCGACCAATTCGGGCGTGACCGGACTAGCCCTCATCATCGCCCTGTTCTTCGCGATCTACGGAGGCATGCGTGCGGCGGGTGGAATGGTCAGCGCACTCAATATCATCAACGAGGAACGCGAGACGCGCGGCGTTGTCGCCCGGACCCTGCGCACCGGCGGGCTTACACTCGCCGCGATCCTGCTGGCATTGACCGGCGTGCTATCGGGCGGCGTCTTCGCTTGGCTGCAGACCGAAACCAGCGTGTACCTGGGCAGCGCCACCCAACTTACGTTCAAGGTCCTGACCTGGGTGGCCGCGATCTCGCTGGGCAGCGCCGGCTTCGCGCTCATCATGCGCTATGGACCGGACCGGCGCCCTGCGAAGTGGCGCTGGCTGGCACCCGGCTCTCTGCTGGCAACGCTGCTCTGGCTGGCGGTATCGTTCGGTTTCTCGCTCTACGTCGCCTATATCAGTGACTATAACGCGACATACGGCTCGCTCTCGGCCATCGTCGTGTTCCTGATGTGGCTGTTTCTTTCCGCGTATGGCGTGCTTCTTGGTGCCCTGCTCAACGCGGAGATCGAGCGTCAGACTTTCTGCGACACCACTGTCGGCCCGCCACGCCCAGCCGGAGAGCGTGGAGCGGTCCTCGCCGACCTCATCGATGACGGCGTTCCCTCGGCAAGACAGCTCGAACGGCGAAAGCACCATCGCGCCGAAGCCGAGCGACAACGCGCGGACGGTGCTAGCCCGGAAGCGTGAAAGGCGCCGGGATCGGTGTATCCCCACGGCCTGCGGCACGAACCGAACGCAGCGCAAATCCTGCGTAGAACGCGGTAAGCGCCTCCAGCGAATATTCGGCCATGGCGTCGAGCGGCGAACCGTCCTCGTGCCGATACCAGTCCGCACCGGAATTGAGCATACGCAGGATAGTCGACACGGTCAGGTAGCTGTCGATGCCGTCATGGAACTGTCCCGAGGACACGCCTTCGTCAAGAACCGAGCGCCAGGCCTCGAACGCTTCCTTGCGCGCCTTCATGAGGTAGAGGAAATCCGGACTGCGCCGGAAGAACTTGCGCTCGTTGAAGATGATCGCATAGGCCTCGATGTGATCCGAGAGCGCCGCCAGTTCCTCTGCAATGAGGGTCACGAAGCGCACTTCGGCATCGGCATCGAGCGCCGCGATGCGCAGCGCCCGCTCCCGCTGGTCGAGAACCGCATCGCGCACGACGGAATCGAGCATCTCCTCCTTCGTCGCGAAGTGGTGATAGAGACTGCCCGACAGAATGTTCACGTCGTCGGCGATTTGTCGCACCGTGGTTGCCTCGAAACCGAATTCGGCGAAACGACGCGCCGCTGCCGCTAGAATGCCCTCCCGCCGATCCGGGTGGCTCGGCCTGCGACCTCTCACCGCCTTCGATGCCACTCTCGCCACCTTTCCTGTCCACGTCTCGACAGAGGCCTAGCAAGACACGCGACCGATGGCGAGGCGGACGCTGCCATCGTGTGCGCGATGACCCGCCATGACAGTTGAACCCATGGCGCGACCGCGCATAGCTACGGGCAAAGGAAACGGCAGGTCCGGCCCCGGCCAGTACCGCCCGTGAGAGGAAGGACCGACCAATGAGTGATGTTCTGGGCTCCGATGTTCTAGGCTACAGGGGCAAGCGGGTGATCGTCAGCGGCTGCTTCTCGGGCATGGGCGAGGCTGCGGCCAAGCTGCTGGTATCGCTCGGCGCCGAAGTCCACGGCTTCGACTTCAAGGAAAGCGCCGTGCCGATGGCCTCGTTCACGCAGATCGACCTGCGCGACCCGGCCAGCCTGGAAGCCGCCGTCAGCGGCGTCGGCGGCCGGATCGATGCCCTGTTCAACTGCGCAGGAATGCCCGGCGGCGGCGGATTTCCGCCGATGGACACGATGAAGGTCAATTTCCTCGGCACCCGCCACCTGACTGAACAGGTCATCCCCCTCATGGGCAGCAAGGGCGCGATCGTCTCGATCGCCTCTACGGGCGGTCTGGGCTGGAGCCGCCGCATTCCGGTCCACATGCAACTGCTGGCCACGCAGGGCTTCCAGGCCGGTCTCGAATGGTGCGATGCGAACATGGATCAGGTCGGCGAAGGCTATGCCTTCTCCAAGGAAGCCGTGATCGTCTGGACTCAGTTCATGGGCGCCCGGCTGATCAAGCAGGGCATCCGCATCAACTGCTCGCTGCCTTCGCCCACGCAGACGCCAATGATGGCGACCTTCCACGCAGTATCCGGCAAGGACGTGGTCGATGCCGCCGCCGAACCGCTTGGTCGCTACACCACGCCCGAGGAGCAGGCCGGACCTCTGGTGCTGATCAATTCGGATCTCGCGGGCGTCGTCAACGGCGTCGTCCTGCCGGTGGACGGAGGATTCATGGGCGGGCTCGCTACCGGTCAGGTCGATATCACCCGGATGATGGCCAAGAAGCAGGACGCCTAAGCCCCCCGTTTGCTCCGCACCCGAACTGCCGTCCCGGACTTGAACTGGGACGGCAGTTCGGTTTTCAGGTAAGGCTGTTGCCGGAAGACACGGCGGGACGGGGAAACAGGCAATGAGCGATGCGGTGCTGTATGAAATCGATGAAGAGGGCATCGTTCTCCTCACGCTCAATCGGCCTGAACTGCGCAACCCCATCTCCGATGCGGAAGTCATCGAGGGCCTACTCGCCGCGCTCGTTCGCCTCGAAGACGATCCCAAAGCCCGCGTCGCCATTCTGACAGGCGCCGGCAAGGGCTTCTCCTCCGGTGGCAACATCAACGAGATGAAGCCCGGCGGCAGTTTGAACGCGGGGTCGCCTGCGACCACGCGCATTTCCTACAAGCGCGGCATCCAGCGCTTGCCGCTGGCCTTTGCAGCGCTGGAAGTCCCGATAATTGCGGCGGTCAATGGCGCCGCCATGGGCGCGGGCTGCGATCTCACTTGCATGTGCGACCTGCGCATCGCGGGCGAAAGCGCGAAATTCGCAGAGAGTTTCGTCAAGCTCGGCCTCATCGCAGGTGACGGCGGCTCATGGCTGCTCCCGCGCGTGATCGGCTGGTCGAAGGCCGCAGAGATGGCTCTCACCGGCGATGCCATCGATGCCGCCGAGGCTTTGGCCTGCGGCCTCGTCAGCCGCGTCGTACCCGATGCCGAGCTGCTCGATACGGCTCGCGCGCTGGCCCGCCGCATCGCTGCCAACCCGCCTCACGCTGTGCGGATGACAAAGCGCCTGCTTTGGGAAGGACGCCGCGCAGATCTAGCCACGCTGCTGGAGATGGCCTCGGCCATGCAGGCTGCAGCCCACGCCACGGCGGATCACGAGGAAGCCGTCGCTGCATTTCTCACGAAGCGACCACCCGAATTCAAAGGCACTTGATCCCGATGTGAGCCACGTCTATTTCAATCACACTGAAATGTGAGATTGAACACCGCAATGGCTACCGATGTGATCGACAAGGTCCGCAAGCTCGTCACCGAGGGCGGAATGAGCAAGTCCAGCCTGGCGCGCGCCGCCGGCCTCCACGCCAACACGCTGCGCGACTGCACCGAGGACGACTGGAACCCCACCGCCGAAACTCTCGGCAAGCTGGAGCGGGTCCTCTTTTCGAACGACGAGCGCGAAGTGCTCGTACCGATCGAGGAGATCATCGACGAGGCCCGTAACGGTCGCATGTTCATCCTCGTCGATGATGAAGACCGCGAGAACGAGGGCGACCTCATCATCCCGGCTCAGATGGCGACTCCGGCCGCGATCAACTTCATGGCGACGCACGGACGCGGTCTGATCTGCCTGGCGATCACCAGCCAGCGCGTAGATGAGCTCGGCCTCAACCTGATGAGCCGCCATAACGGCACGCGCCATGAAACTGCCTTCACCATCTCCATCGAGGCACGCGAAGGCGTCACCACCGGTATCTCGGCGGGCGACCGTGCGCGCACCATCTCGGTCGCCATCGACGGCACCAAGACCCGCGACGACATCGTCACCCCCGGCCACGTCTTCCCGCTGCGCGCCCGCGACGGCGGCGTGCTGGTGCGCACCGGCCACACCGAGGCGGCGGTCGACATCTCGCGCCTCGCCGGACTCAACCCCTCCGGCGTGATCTGCGAGATCATGAAGGAGGACGGCACCATGGCCCGCATGGACGACCTCATCGGCTTCGCGCGCCTGCACGACCTGAAGATCGGCACGATCCGCGACCTCATCGCCTATCGCCGCAAGCACGACCGCATGATCGAGAAGCGCAACGAGATCAGCTTCCATTCGCGCCATGGCGGCGACTGGGTCGCCCGCTCATACTTCAACCGCGCGACCGGCGACGAGACCGTGGCACTGGTCAAGGGCCGCATCGATCCGTCGAAGCCGACCATGGTGCGCATGCACACCCTGTCGTTCTTCGCGGACATCTTCGGCGAGGACACCGGCGATCGCGGCGATCTCCTGCACCGCTCGATGGAGATGATCGGCGAGGAAGGCTCGGGCGTGATCGTGGTCATCAACCGGCCGATGAACAAGTTGATGTCGCGCGTGATGGACATCAAGCAGGAGTTCCGCAATGGCGGTACGCCGGACCTCGAGGAACTGAGGGACTACGGCGTGGGCGCGCAGATCCTGGCGGAATTGGGCATTCACGACATGGTCCTGCTGACCAACACGCACCACTCGCTGGTCGCCCTCGAGGGATACGGACTCAACATCGTCGGCGAGCGGCCCATCATCGCCCCGACCAGCGAAGGATCGAACTGACATGGCCCGTTTCCTCATCATCGAGGCGCGTTTCTACGACCATCTCAACGACATGCTGATCGCGGGCGCCAAGGCCGCGCTCAAGGCGGCCGGCCACAAGGCGGAGGTGATCACCGTGCCGGGCGCGCTCGAAATCCCCGCCGCCATCTCGCTGGCCGATGCCACCGGCGACTATGACGGTTACGTGGCCATCGGCGTCGTCATTCGCGGCGAGACCTACCATTTCGAGATCGTCGCTGGCGAATCGGCGCGCGGGATCATGGCGCTGACCATGGACGGCATCGCCATCGGCAACGGCATTCTCACCGTTGAGAACGAGGAGCAGGCCCTCGTCCGCGCCGATGCCACACAGAAGGACAAGGGCGGCGAAGCGGCCAAGGCAGCCATCGCCCTCTACGACCTCAAGGGTCGATTCGGCGCTTGAATTCATTCATCGCGCGATGCCCGAGACGGATAATCCGAAGGCATCGCGCGACTGAATAAAATAAGTAACTACACCTAAGTTCTTTCAATAGCATTCACGCCAGCGTAATTTTCCTGCGATTAATCGCCGATTTCAGAATGTTCACTTACAGGACATCATCGGATTCGCGGTTTTCAATTATCATCCATCGTGTAGTTCGTGATCAGGTCGCTCCGATTTTGCTCGAAAACGGATGTATAACCTGAAACAACTGACGCCGGGTAAACCGGCGGGTCGCAAACCATGGCTCGTGGTATCGGGTCCGGGAGGACGCATTGCTTCCTCCCGCTGGAGAACGCTTGGGTGAACAAGGACGCAATCGCGAAATCGCTGGCCGCCGATCTGGAGACGCGCCTCGACCAACTGGAAGAGATCGGCGCGATGATCGCCGCCGCCCATCTCCAGGCTGCCATCGAATCCTTATGCCGGGAATTCGGCATTCGGCGTAAAGCGTCCGATACGGATTAAGCTACGCGAGACGTTTCCTCGGAAGTTTGCCTATGATTTGTCCGTGGCGGATCAAGCAACACAGCGGCGACTGCAGGTCATAACCTGCTGAGCGCCGCTGCTTTTCTCGCAACGATGGGCATAATCGCCGCGATGACTTTCGCGAAGGAAGTCGTGCGGCCTGCATCAGGCGATCCTATTCGATGGAGAACACGGACCAGTTGATGCGCAATCGGGCGAAAGCGATCCGTTTGATCGGCATCGCCAACGAACTGCTGGCGATGGCGCGCGAACTGGAAATCGGGGAAAGTCCCTCGGCAATCCTTGAAAGCCTCGCCATCACCGGCGAGCCTCGCGAGGCCAAGACCACCGCCAGCCAGGATCACCCGATCTGGGTCGAACTGGCCCGCCAGACATACGACGACCGGCGGCGGCGCACCAAGATCTTCCGTTCCGAGGAACTGTTTGGCGAACCGGCTTGGGACATCCTGCTCGACCTGTTCATCGCCGCCAAGGAGCGTCGCCGCGTCTCGGTGACGAGCGCCTGCATCGGTTCCGCCGTCCCTTCGACGACGGCGCTGCGCTGGATTGCGATTCTCGAAAAGCAGGGCCACCTCGTGCGGGAAGCCGATCCCGGAGACGCGCGCCGGGTCTACGTCAAGCTGAGCGCGCGGGGCTATGCCGCGATGCTTGAATACTTCGCCTCCGCATCCCGCTCGGTCGTGCTGCTCGACGACACCGCAAAGGAAAGCGTCGCCGCACGCTGAGGCGATCGGCCGCCAGCCACCTCTTCGCCCCATGGGGGGATTGACCGGTCGTCGTGCGGAGGAAGCAGGTGACCGGCGCCATTGCCCCGGCGCCGGTCACCCGCGACATTTCAGGTTCAGGCGCTGAGGCGACCGAACGCGCTCAGGCCCGCATAGCGCGCGGCCTTGCCCAGTTCTTCCTCGATGCGGATGAGCTGGTTGTACTTGGCAAGCCGGTCCGAACGGGCGAGCGAGCCGGTCTTGATCTGGCCGCAGTTGGTGGCGACGGCGAGGTCGGCGATCGTCGCGTCCTCGGTCTCGCCCGAACGGTGCGACATGACGGCGGTGTAGCCGTTGCGGTTGGCGATCGAGACGGCTTCGAGCGTCTCGGTCAGGGTGCCGATCTGGTTGACCTTGACCAGCAGCGAATTCGCCAGGCCCTTCTCGATGCCCATGGTCAGGCGCGCGGGATTGGTGACGAACAGATCGTCACCGACCAGCTGCACCTTGTGGCCGATCTTGTCGGTCAGCGCCTTCCAGCCCTCGAAGTCGTCTTCGCTCATGCCGTCCTCGATCGAGATGATCGGGTAGGCTTCGGTGAGGTCGGCGAGATAGTCGGCGAATGCCACCGGCGACAGGCTCAGGCCCTCGCCGCTGATCTCGTACTTGCCGTTCTTGAAGAACTCGGTCGAGGCGCAGTCGAGCGCGAGCTTGATGTCGGTGCCCGGCTTGAACCCGGCCTTCTCGATCGAGGCCATGATGAAGTCCAGCGCGTCACGGGTGCTGGCAAGGTTGGGCGCGAAGCCGCCCTCGTCGCCCACGGCGGTGGCGAGGCCCTTCTCATGCAGGCCCTTCTTGAGGGTATGGAAGATTTCCGCACCCCAGCGCGCGGCCTCGGCCAGCGACGAGGCGCCGACCGGCATGACCATGAATTCCTGGAAGTCGATCGGGTTGTCGGCATGTTCGCCGCCATTGATGATGTTCATCATCGGCACCGGCAGGACATGCGCCGAAACACCGCCGACGTAGGAGTAGAGCGGCAGGCCGCGCGCATTGGCGGCGGCCTTCGCGGCAGCCATGCTGACGCCGAGGATGGCGTTGGCACCGAGGCGCGCCTTGTTGGGGGTGCCGTCGAGTTCGATCATGGCGAGGTCGAGGTCGCGCTGGTCTTCGGCGTCGAGGCCGACGAGCGCCTCGGCGATCTCTCCGTTGACCGAATCCACGGCCTTGAGCACACCCTTGCCGAGATAGCGGCTCTTGTCGCCGTCACGCAGTTCCACCGCCTCGTGTGCACCGGTCGAGGCGCCCGAAGGCACCGCCGCGCGGCCGAAGCTGCCGTCTTCCAGCAGGACGTCCACCTCCACGGTGGGGTTGCCGCGGCTGTCCAGGATTTCCCGTCCGTGAATGTCGATGATCGCGGTCATGTCTGCGGTTCTCCTCAAGCGGGCGCATTACGCGCCATCCGTCCGGAGGCGGTCTTAGCAGGGGAACTTCGCGTGACAAGTTGCGTTGCAGCAGGGAACGACAAGTTGTGTTACTCTGTCCGCACATGGCATACGATGCCAATTCGCGCCAAGGATAGACAAGGAAGGATAATCGCATGGTCGAACCCACCATCTCCGCCGGAAACGGCACCGAAAGCGCCAAGAATCACTTCTCCAAGGCGGTCGAGGAAGCCAAGGCCGGCGCACAGGCGTTCGCCGGTGAAGTGTCGAGCGAATGCAAGACCCGCAGCGGCGAAGCCAAGGACAAGGCCAGCGCCTTCGCGGCCGACGCCAAGGTCAAGGCCGCCGGCTATGCCGAGGAAGGCAAGGCCAAGGCCAGCCAGGCGATCGTCGGCGTCTCCAAGCTGATCGACGACAATGCCGCCCTGATCGACGAGAAGGTCGGCGTGAAGTACGGCGACTACGCCCGCAGCGCATCGAAGTCGCTGGCGGACGCCGGTGCCAGGCTGGATGAAAAGTCGCTCGAGGACATCGGCGAGGATGCCAAGACGTTCGTGCGCAACAGCCCGTGGCAGGCGCTCGGCATCGCTGCCGCGACCGGCTTCGTGCTCTCCCGCCTGTTCAGGGGCAAGTGAAGGCGCTGCGGCGCCTGAGCTGACTTCCTGAGAAAATGCAGGACACCACAACCACCCTCACCCCTGCGGCCGAGGACTACGAGAATCTGTCGCTGGCGCAGGATCTGCGCCAGCTGGCGGATGAAGCCAAGGCGCTCGCGCAGGCCGAGCTGGCATTCCAGAAGTCCCGCGCGGCTTATGTCGGCGCGGAAACGCGCATCATCGTCATCCTGCTCGTCGTGGCGGCAGTGCTGGTGTTCTTCGCTGCGATGGCCTTCGTGGTCGGGACGGTGATTGCCCTTGGTCCGCTGCTTGGACTGTGGGGTGCGATGGCCTCGGTGACGCTGGTGTTGCTCGCGCTGGCCGCGTTCGGCGCATGGAGTGCTCGTTCCCGATTGCGGCGCATGCTGCGGATTGCGGGCGGTTCTCAGGACGATTGATCTAAAACGGGGGCTCGAATGGGCAAGCAGGCAGCGCAGGTTCTCGCGGACCGGGCCGCGCGCGACGCCGCGAAGGCGAAGTTCGACGGACATTATCAGGCCTTCAAGGCCGACATGGACGAGCGCGGGATCGGCGGCCGCATCGCCGACGAAGCACTCGATCAGGCCAAGCTGATGTTCGACGAGGCCGTCGCCGTCGTGGAGGAGCATCCTGCCGCGATCGGCGGAACCTTGGCCGCGCTCGTGCTTTGGTTCCTGCGTAATCCCATTATCGACCTGGCGCAGCGCCTGTTCGACAGCGTGCGCGACCGGGCCTCTTGACCAAAGGAAGGAACGCCAGGTGAGCAAGACCGATCCATCCCCCCCGATCGACACCAGCAAGGGTGCGAACGTCGTCGCCCTGCCCGCGAAGATCGCCGAGCCCAAGCCCTCGGACAAGGTCATCGCTTTCGTCAAGAAGCACCCTGTCCTGACCGTGGCCGGTGGCGTTGCCGTCGGTGTCGCCGTCAGCGCCCTCCTGCCTCGCCGCGTCAGCCGCCGCATCGTGGCGCGTACACTCGATCTCGCGGAAGCTGCCGGTGCAGCCAGCGTCGTGCTCGGCCGCAAGGCTGGCGACAAGGCGCATGACATCGGCGTCGATGCCCGCAAGCAGGCTTCGAAGTTCGCGGACCGTGCCGAGAAGACTAGCGATCTGGCGATTCTCAATCTCGAAAAGTACGGTCTGGCCGCAGTGGGCGCCGCCAGCGCGCTTGGCCGCGCGACTGCCCGCCGGGCCAGCAGGCTGGGCGATGCGGCAGCAGACACCGCCAATCGCCTTGGAGACGCGGCTGCGGTGCGCTCCACCAAGGTACTGCACATCGCTGAAGACCTTAAGAAGCGTGTCAAATCGTAAACGGCGGTCAAGTTTTCACTAAAGACGCACCTTTTCGCTGACCTTTTTCGCTTACTGGGTGACTAAGGTGCGTCTTGTGCACTTGCCCCTTGACCTCTCCAAAATTATAGGGCCGCTTATCTCCCACCAGCAGGAAAGCGGCACTCTCCCATGCAGAAGCTTCACCTCGTTATGGGCGGCCGGGTCAAGGATCCGCGCAGCCTCGAATTCACCGACCTCAAGGCGCTCGATCTCGTGGGTGTTTACCCCGACTTCGCCGAGGCCCAGAACGCCTGGAAGTCGGCCGCGCAGCGCACCGTCGACGATGCAGAGATGAAGTACGTTATCGTCCACCTGCACCGTCTGCTGGAGCCGGAACTTCCGCAGGCTTGATGCAAGCAGGTCCGAACTCGGACCTCTGCTCCTGAAAAGGCGACGCTTGCCATCGGGTAAGCGTCGCCTTTTTCTTTCGGGTTTAGGCGAGGAAGGGTGAGACCGCGCCGATAGCGCGGTCGATATAGGCGTCCTTTTTACCCACCGGCGCGACGTAGTGGATAGCTTTCCGCGCATCTTCAAGCGAGGTGCCGCGCGCGATCATCCACGCGGCGAGATACTGCGACGCGAGGCACCCGCCCGCCGTCGCGACATTGCCGTGCGCCACGAAAGGCGCGTCGATTACCTGAACGCCCGCCTCGATCACCCATGGCTTCGTGGTAAGGTCGGTGCAGGCCGGAAGATCGCCAATTAGGCCCAGTTTCGCCAGTAGAAGAGTACCGGAACATTGCGCGCCGATGATCTGGCGCACCGGGTCCAACCGGATGCGGGATAACATTTCAACGTCGGCCGCGATCTCGCGCGTCTTCACGCCGCTGCCGATCAGCACGATGTTGGCTTCGGCTGCGAACTCCAGCGGCTTTTCACGCTGCACGGTGACGCCGTTCATCGAGGTCACGTATTCTTCGGGCGAGGTGATCCACGCCTTCCAGCCCCGCGCCTTCATACGGTTGAGGATGGCGGCGGCGACGAACGAATCCAGTTCGTTGAATCCGTCGAACGTCAAAACCGCAATCTGCATGAAAGCCTCCTCTGGCTGTAAGGGGAGGCGCGCCTAACATCGCAGGCGACAAAGAAAAAGGCCGACGTTTCCGCCGGCCTCATTCCTCGTCCGATGGCAGGAGAGATCAGATGAACTGGATCTGTTGCACCAGATAGAACTTGTCGCCCGAGGGCACGGTCACCTCCACCTCGTCCTCGACCTTGCGGCCGATCAGCGCCTTGCCGAGCGGCGAATTGTAGCTGATGCGACCAACCTTCGCGTCTGCCTCGTAGGGGCCGACGATCTGGTACTTCACCGGCTTGTCGTCGTCGTCGAGCAGGGTCACGGTGGCACCGAAGATCACCTTGTCGCCCGAAAGCGTCGTGGGATCGATGATCTGCGCGCGGGTAATCTTGTCTTCCAGATCGGCGATGGTCGCCTCGACCTGGCCCTGACGCTCCTTGGCGGCATGGTACTCGGCGTTTTCCGAAAGGTCGCCGTGAGCGCGCGCTTCCTCGATGGCGTCGACGATGAGCGGACGCTCATCGCGCAGCGCCTTGAGGTCGGCGGTCATCCGCTCGTAGCCTTCCGCGAGCATCGGCAGCTTTTCGACACTTGCCATTATACTTCTACTTTCTCCTGCGCCTTCCCCTCACCGTCTTGCGACTAGTTTCCTGCCCCCGCCCAACCCCTTTCGACGGGAATGTGGGCGGAGCCGATCTGCTGCGATGTGGGGGAAGGCAAATCGATTTCAGCTATAGTAGTCCTGCAACGATCGCACTTCAAGTTTGCTCCCGCGAATTGTCGCGATCGCTTCCGCCGCCGCAACGCTCGCCGCTGCCGTGGTGAAGATCGAGACCTTGCCGGTCAGCGCCGAAGCACGGATCGACTGCGAGTCCACCAGGCTCTGCCAGCCTTCGGTGGTGTTGAAGATCAGCGCGATCTCGCCATCGACGATCTTGTCGACGATGTGCGGGCGGCCTTCGGCCACCTTGTTGACCAGGTCGACCTGCAGGCCCGCTTCAGCGAGATACTTCTGCGTGCCGCTGGTAGCGACGATGCGGAAACCCTGCTCGATCAGCGTCTTCACCGCTGGCAGGATCACCGGCTTGTCGCTGTCCTTGACCGAGACGAACACGGTGCCTTCGACCGGCAGCTTCATGCCGGCGCCAAGCTGTGCCTTGCCGAAGGCGCGGGCGAAATCGCTATCGATTCCCATGACTTCGCCGGTGGACTTCATCTCGGGGCTGAGCACCGGATCGACGCCGGGGAAGCGGTTGAACGGAAACACGGCTTCCTTGACCGCCATGTAAGGCAACTCGCGCTTGAACGGCGGGAAGGTGTCCAGCTTCTCGCCCGCCATGACGCGCGCGGCGATCTTCGCCACCGGCTGGCCCAGCGCCTTGGCGACGAAGGGCACGGTGCGCGAGGCGCGCGGGTTGACCTCGATGAGGTAGACCTCGCCGTCCTTCACCGCGAACTGGATGTTCATCAGGCCCTTAACGTTGAGGCCGAACGCCAGCTTCTCGGCCTGACGCTCCATCTCGGCGATGATCTCGGGCGGCAAGCTGTAAGGCGGCAGGGTACAGGCGCTGTCGCCCGAGTGGATGCCCGCTTCCTCAATGTGCTGCATGACGCCTGCCACGACGACGCGCTCGCCGTCGCACAGGGCATCGACGTCGCACTCGATGGCGTCGCGCAGGTACTGGTCGATGAGGACCGGGCTGTCGCCCGAGACCTGCACGGCGGTGGTGATGTAGTCGTCGAGCTGCTGCTCGCTGTCGACGATCTCCATCGCGCGGCCGCCGAGCACGTAGCTGGGGCGCATCAGCACCGGGTAGCCGATGCGATTGGCGACGTTCACCGCCTCGTCGCGGCTGCGGGCGATGCCGTTGGCGGGCTGCTTGAGGCCCAGCTTGTCGACAAGCGCCGAGAAGCGTTCGCGGTCCTCGGCAAGATCGATCGCGTCGGGCGAGGTGCCGAGGATCGGAATGCCCTCGTCTTCCAGCGCCTGCGCCAGCTTGAGCGGGGTCTGGCCGCCGAACTGCACCAGCACGCCGACGAGTTCGCCGCTTTGCTGCTCGACGCGCAGGATTTCGAGCACGTCCTCGGCGGTCAGCGGCTCGAAGTAGAGGCGGTCCGAGGTGTCGTAGTCGGTCGAGACGGTCTCGGGGTTGCAGTTGACCATGATGGTCTCGTAGCCTGCTTCCGAAAGTGCGAAGCAGGCGTGGACGCAGCAGTAGTCGAACTCGATGCCCTGCCCGATGCGGTTCGGACCGCCGCCGAGGATCACGATCTTCTTGCGGTCGGACGGCATGGCCTCGTCCTCGGGCTCTCCGAAGATCGGGGCCTCGTAGGTCGAGTACATGTAGGGCGTCACCGCCTCGAACTCGGCGGCGCAGCTGTCGATGCGCTTGAAGACGGGGACGACGCCCAGCTTGCGGCGAAGCTGGCGCACTTCCTTCTCGCTGGTGGCACCGGCCATGGCGCGCAGCGCGTCATGCAGCAGGCCCGAGCGCTTGGCCTGGGTCTCGCCCAGACCGCCCGCGACGCCGACCGAACGCACCGCCAAGGTGGCGAGGCGCTTGTCGGAGAAGCCCATCGCCTTCAGCTTGCGCATGCCCGCCGCATCGTTGGGCAGACCTTCAGCGAGGATCTTGGTTTCCTCGGCGATGATCTCCTCGATGTGGCGCAGGAACCACTTGTCGTAGTGGGCGATCGCGTGGATCTCGTCCACGGTGAAGCCTTCACGGAAAGCCTGCGCGGCGTGCAGCAGGCGTTCCGGCGTGGCGCGCGAAAGAGCGGCGGTGATGACGTCACGGCCGGCGCCTTCCAGCGCGGGCACGCGGTTGAAGCCGTCAAGGCCGGTTTCGAGGCCGCGCAGGGCCTTCTGCATCGATTCCTTGATGTTGCGGCCGATCGCCATGACTTCGCCGACCGACTTCATCGCGGTGGTGAGGTCGTTCTTGGCGCCCTTGAACTTCTCGAAGGCGAAGCGCGGGATCTTGGTGACGACGTAGTCGATGGTCGGCTCGAACGCGGCAGGCGTCGCGCCGGTGATCTCGTTCATGATCTCGTCGAGCGTGTAGCCCACCGCCAGCTTGGCGGCGACGCGCGCGATCGGAAAGCCGGTGGCCTTCGATGCCAGCGCCGAGGAACGCGACACGCGCGGGTTCATCTCGATGACGATCAGGCGGCCGTCCTTGGGGTTCACCGCGAACTGGACGTTGGAACCGCCAGTCTCGACGCCGATCTCGCGCAGCACCTCGATCGAGGCGTTGCGCATGATCTGGTATTCCTTGTCGGTCAGCGTCAGCGCCGGGGCGACGGTGATCGAATCGCCTGTGTGGACGCCCATCGGATCGACATTCTCGATCGAGCAGATGATGATGCAGTTGTCATGGCGGTCGCGCACGACCTCCATCTCGTATTCCTTCCAGCCGAGCAGCGATTCCTCGATCAGCACTTCGGTGGTCGGCGAGGCATCGAGGCCCGAACGCACAATCGCCTCGAACTCGGCCTTGTTGTAGGCGATGCCGCCGCCGGTGCCGCCCATGGTGAAGCTGGGGCGGATGATCGAGGGCAGGCCGGTGGTTTCCAGCACCTTGAACGCCTCGTCCAGCGTATGGGCCACGCCCGAACGCGCCGAGTTGAGGCCGATCTTGTCCATTGCGTCGCGGAAGCGCTGGCGATCCTCGGCCTTGTCGATGGCGTCGGCATCGGCGCCGATCATCTGGACACCGAACTTCTCCAGCGTGCCGTCGTTGAACAGCGCCAGCGCGCAGTTGAGCGCGGTCTGGCCGCCCATCGTCGGGAGCACCGCATCGGGGCGCTCCTTCTCGATGATGCGCGCGACGACCTCGGGGGTGATCGGCTCCACGTAAGTGGCGTCGGCCATGTCCGGGTCGGTCATGATCGTGGCGGGGTTCGAGTTCACCAGGATCACCCGGTAACCGTCCTCCTTCAGCGCCTTGATCGCCTGAGTGCCCGAATAGTCGAACTCGCAGGCCTGACCAATGATGATGGGCCCCGCGCCGATTACGAGGATCGAGGAGATGTCGGTGCGCTTTGGCATGGGCTTTCCTGGGTGTCCTGTGTGTCTTGTAATGCGACCCGGTGGCTTATGCCACCAGATCACCGAAAGCCTTGTCCCAGTAGTCGGGATCGGCTTTCGCGTTCTGGATGATGGGGTTGGCGTCCTGCTCCGCGCGAATGACTTCGCGAAAGCGGTCGGCCTGGAACTGGTGCATCGAGCCGCCGTACTCGCCCTGGTTGGTCGACCAGGCGCCCGTCTCGATCATGCGATCGATGAAGGCCTTGCCGGCTTCCTTGGAGTGCTTGCGCACCTTCGGGCCGAATTTGCGGACGGCGACGGAGACCTTGTCCTCGAAGATGAGTTGCAGCTCGCCGTAAGGATAGAAGCGCGGCGCGACCGAGAGTTCGGACGCCGGGCCAGCGACGTAGTAGGCGATCATGTGGTCGATCAGAGCGGTCATTTCAGGCACCTTTCTTGTTTTCAGGTGCCTGGATGCATAGGCAATCCGCCGTGCCGGGTCGAAAGCTCCCTTGGCCGCACCGGCAATCATCGCCGATGCGTGGGACGGCGCGAACACCGCCAAGGGAGCCTGACCCGCTGCGACCATCAGCCGAGCATACCCACGAACTTCTCGAACAGGTAGAAGCTGTCCTGCGGGCCGGGGCTCGCCTCGGGGTGGTACTGCACGCCGAAAGCGCGCTTGCCCTTGATCGCGATGCCGCAGTTGGTGCCGTCGAACAGCGAGACGTGGGTTTCTTCCACGTTGTCCGGCAGGCAGGTGTTGTCCACCGCGAAGCCGTGATTCATCGAGGTGATCTCGACCACGCCGTCGGCATGGCGCTTGACCGGATGGTTGGCGCCGCGATGCCCCTGGAACATCTTGCTGGTCTTCGCGCCCGCCGCGATGCCGAGCATCTGGTGACCGAGGCAGATGCCGAACACCGGCATGTCACGCTCCAGCAGCGACGCGATCACGGGCACGGCATAAGCGCCGGTCGCTGCCGGATCGCCTGGGCCGTTCGAGAGGAACACGCCAGCGGGTTCGAGCGACAGGATGGTTTCCAGCGAGGTCTCGGCCGGAACCACGGTGACGCGCGCGCCTGCCTTGACGAGATTGCGGAAGATGTTGTCCTTGGCGCCGTAGTCGATCGCGACGACGTGCGGACGGGTCTCGCCCTCGGCAGCGCCGTAGCCCTCGCCGAGCGTCCAGACGGAGCCTTCCCAGCCCTGCGAATCCGTGCGGCTGACCAGCTTGGCAAGGTCCATGCCTTCGAGGCCCGGCCATTCCTGCGCCCGCTTGATGAGCGCGGGAATGTCGAAGTTGCCTTCGGGGTCATGGGCGATGACGGCGTTGGGCGCACCGGCGCTGCGGATGCGGCGAGTGAGCGCGCGGGTGTCGACGCCCGAGAGGCCGACCTTGCCCTTGCTCGCCAGCCACTCGCCGTAGCCGCCTGCGGAACGGAAGTTCGAAGGCAGCGTCACGTCCTCGCGGACGACACAGCCGACGGCGCCGTCGACCAGCGATTCGAGGTCTTCCTCGTTCACGCCGACATTGCCGATGTGCGGGAAGGTGAAGGTCACGATCTGGCCCGCATAGGACGGGTCGGTCATGACTTCCTGGTAGCCGGTCATCGCGGTGTTGAAGCAGACTTCACCCACAGACTCTCCGACATGACCGAAACCACGTCCCCAAACGACGTGTCCGTCGCTGAGAACCAGAACGCCCGTTGCCCCTTCGGGTTTGGGCGCAAGCGAAGATGCGGCGTCGGCCATGGTGGGTCGCTCCGTTGACGGCGTTTCTAACGTTGTGTGCTAAGACGCGGCCGCTAGAGAGGGTTGTGCACCGCGTCAAGGTGTGGGGGTGCAATTTGGGCGCACACGTGCAAATCGGCGCGCAGGTTGCTAGCTTTGCCACACGCACCACCCCGTTCACTCAGTTCATTTGCAGGAAAACCCATGCTTCGTGATTCGATCAAGGCCGCGCAGATCACCGCCATGAAGGCCGGTGAGAAGCAGCGCCTCGCCACTGTCCGCCTCATCCTTGCAAAGATCAAGGACCGCGACATCGAACTGCGCACCGCCGACACGCTGCCCGACGACGACGCGCTGGTGATCGACGTGCTGCAGAAGATGGTGAAGCAGCGCCGCGAATCGATCACCCTGTTCGAACAGGGCGGCCGCCCCGAGAAAGCCGCCGAGGAACAGGCCGAGCTGGAAGTGATCGAAACCTTCCTCCCCGCCCAGCTGACCGAAGAGGAAACCAAGGCCGCCATCGAGGCTATCAAGGCCGAGACCGGCGCCAGCGGCATGAAGGACATGGGCAAGGTGATGGGCGAACTGAAGGCTCGCCACGGCACCGTGCTCGACATGACCAAGGCGAGCGGCTGGGTGAAGGCGGCGCTGGCCTGATTTGCTGACAGGCGGCAAGTCTCGTGCTCACCCCCCAATGGCTGGACCAGCTTCGGTCCCGCACCACGCTTTCCGCGCTGGTCGGCCGCTCCGTGCGGCTGCAGAAGGCGGGGCGCGAGCACCGGGCCTGCTGCCCGTTCCATAACGAGAACTCGCCCAGCTTCTACGTCAACGACGAGAAGGGGTTCTACCACTGCTTCGGCTGCGGCGCGCATGGCGACGCGATCCGCTGGATGACCGACCATCAAGGCCTCGCCTTCATGGACGCGGTCAAGGAACTGGCGGCCGAAGCCGGGATGGACGTCCCCGCGCCCGATCCGCGCGCTGCAAAAGCGGCGGAAAAGCGCGATTCCCTCTACGATGTGATGGCTGCCGCGCAGGAGTTTTTCAAAGGGCACCTAACGGCACCTAACGGTGCCACAGCGAAGGCCTACCTCGCCACACGCGGTTTCGACGCCCATACCGTGCAGCGTTTCGGGTTCGGCTATGCCCCCGAGGGGCGACAGGCCCTGAAGGAAGCCCTCTCCCGCTTCCCGGAAGCCATGCTGATCGAGGCAGGCCTGCGCATCGCCGTCGAGGATCGCGATCCCTACGACCGTTTCCGCGACCGCCTGATGCTTCCGATCGAGGACGCGCGCGGGCGGGTCATCGCGTTCGGCGGGCGCATCCTCGCCAAGGGCAAGACCGATGCGCCCAAGTACCTCAACTCGCCCGATACCCCGCTCTTCGACAAGGGCCGCACGCTCTATAACCTGCACCGCGCCGCGCCCGCCGCGCGCCAGTCGGGGCGGATGGTGGTGGTCGAGGGCTACATGGACGTCATCGCGCTTGCCGCCGCCGGGATAGCCGATGCGGTGGCCCCGCTCGGCACCGCGCTGACCGAGCACCAGATCGAGATGCTCTGGCGCCATGTCGAGACGCCGATCCTGTGCTTTGATGGCGACGCGGCAGGCCAGCGCGCCGCCATGCGCGCGATCACCCGCGCGCTGCCCCTCCTGCGCCCTGCCCACTCGCTGCGGATCGTGCGCCTGCCCAAAGGTCTGGACCCCGACGATCTCATCAAGCAGCGCGGTGCCCGCGCGATGGAGGACATTCTCGGCGAGGCGAAATCCCTCGTCGAAGTGCTGTGGGAGGCCGAGCGTGATGCCGTTCCCCTCAACACGCCGGAGGACAAGGCCGGCCTCAAGGCCCGCCTGATGGCCCACGTCGAGACGATCCAGCACCCCGATATCGCCGGGCTCTACCGGCGTGAATTGCAGGACCGCTACTCCGAATTCGCCTTTCCGCGCCGCGAGAATCGCTGGCAGCAAGGGGGCAGTCAGGGCGGCGGAAACTTCCAGCCCCGGCAGAACCAGCGCGGCAAGTGGAACGGCAAGCCTACTCCTGCCCCCTCCTCCCCCGAATCGATCGAGCGGCTCAACACCCGATTCGCAGGCGCGGGCACCCGCGACGCCCTTTCCGCCGCCGTCATAGCGGGCCTCATCCGCTGGCCGACCCTCCTCGCCCGTCATGCCGAGGCGCTGGCCCGCACCCCCGGCCTCGATCCCCGCTTCGAGACGCTGGTGGACTGCTGCGGTGCCGCAGACACGCTTGAAACCGCAGTTCTCGCCACCATATTGCGGGACAACGGCCTGGCTCAGCCCATGGCCGCCGAGTACGCAGGGCTTAGATTCGGCTTCCTGATTCCCGAAACGAGCGAGGAACAGGCGGCGGTCGAACTGGCGCAGGCGATCGACCTCCTCGTCGAGCGACCAGTACTCGAAGCGGCCTTGGCAAAAGCAACGGCGCGGTTCGAATCAGAGCTTTCCGACTCGGCATTCGCGGAACAGCAGCGACTGCTGAAGAGAAAGCTGGAATTCGACAGCCGTCTCAGGCAAATGGCAACCAGACATGCGTCGTGATTGTATAATTATACAATGGTCACTGACCCCACGACGGCACGGGATAACGGCGAACTGATGAGCAAGAACGACACCAACGGCGCGGACAACGAGGGTACGGACGCACCGCTGATCGACCTCAACGAAGGTTCGATCAAGAAGCTGATCGCGCGCGCCAAGCGCCGCGGTGTCATCACTTATGACGAGCTGAACGAGGCGCTGCCTCAGGACATGTCGTCCGACCAGATCGAGGACATCACCTCGGCCCTGAACGAGATGGGCGTGAACATCGTCGATAACGACGAAGACGCCGACAGTCAGGAAAACGACGACCGCGATTCGGACGACGACAACGACGAGAGCGATGGCGATGAAGTCTCGCCGCGCGTCAACGTCGATCCGGCCAAGAAGAAGGAAACGGTCGAGCGCACCGACGATCCGGTGCGCATGTACCTGCGCGAGATGGGCGCGGTCGAACTGCTCAGCCGCGAGGGCGAAATCGCCATCGCCAAGCGCATCGAAGCCGGCCGCGACATGATGATCCTGGGCCTTTGCGAGAGCCCGATCACCTTCCACGCCATCATCCAGTGGTCCGAAGCACTCAACAACGGCG
>NZ_JBMDIO010000005.1:0-272927 GCF_057808725.1 Novosphingobium sp. FG90 | reverse complement strand
CGTCTGAATCACCTCAAGCGGCTCAAGGAAAGAACCTTTTTCCGCAACCTGTTAAAACAGATGGCGCCTACACCTCGCTCTCTCTTCAGGTGCCTTTCTTAAAAGGGAAATTCGGCTTCGAGAAAGTCCATCACCACGCGCGCGCGCATCGGTATGCGCATCCCGCGAAAACCAGTGGCGAGCATGACCGGGATCGAGGGAATCTCGGCATCCGGCATGACCAACACGACGAGCCCACGTGCAAGGTCTTCCTCGACCTGGATACGTGGCAGCAGGCCGATGCCGAGGCCGCCCCTCGTCGCGCGGAGCACCGCTTCGCTGGAATTGGCGCGCAGGAAGCCGCGGACGTCGAGTTCGCGTCCGTCGATCCACCATGGCGCGGGCCGCGCCGCGTAGCCGTAAGTCAGGCACTGGTGCCGCTTCAGGTCATCGCCGCTCGCGGGGGAACCGTGACGCTCCACGTATTCCGGCGCCGCGACCAGCACGCGCGGAAGCTGGCCGAGCGGTGTGCTTCCGGCCGTGGTCCCGCCTTCCCCGACCCACAGCCACAAGTCCAGGCCGCCATGGTCGGCGGCATCGCGCCAATCGGCCACGAGCAGTTCGATCATCAGGTCGGGGTGATGCTGCGCCAGATCCGAGAGACGCTGCGCATAATGGAAGCCCAGTGCCGTCGTCACGCCGACCCGCACCAGCCCGCGCGCCGCCACCGCTCCGGCAAGGTCAGCCTCGGCCAGCCCGAGCTGATCGAGTATCGCGCCTGCGTGCTCAAGCAGCCGCTCGCCGTCCGCCGTCAGGACCTGGCTGCGCGTGGTGCGCTGAAACAGGCGCACGCCGAAATGTTGCTCCAGATCACTGATCGCCCGCGCAATGGTGGTATGGCTGAGGTTCTGGCGGCGGCCGAGTGCGGAGAAGCTGCCCTCCTCGTTAAGGCGCACGAAGAGTCGCATGGATCGAATAAGGTTGCTCATTTGAACGCATGTAGCACAAGTGGTGTGCATATTTGAGATATTGTCTTCACGCGCGCACGGATCGAAGGGGAACTGCAGCCCCGAGAAGGCCACCAAGATTGAGAGGCAATCCATGACAGATCGTATCGCCCGCGCCGACCTGCGTTCCAGGGTCATGTCCGCAGCGGATGCCGCCGCGCTCATCAGCCACGGCCAGACCGTCGGCATGAGCGGTTTCACCGGATCCGGCTATCCCAAGGCGGTGCCGATGGCGCTGGCCGAGCGCATTGAGGCCGAGCACGCCGCCGGCTGCCCGATGCGGGTGAAGGTCTGGACCGGTGCCTCGACCGGCCCCGAACTCGACGGCGCGCTGGCCAAGGCCGATGGCATCGAACTGCGCCTGCCCTACAACTCCGACCCGATTGCGCGCGAACGGATCAACAAGGGCGAGATGGACTACCTCGACATGCATCTGTCGCAGGTGGCACCGATGGCGTGGCAGGGTTTCCTCGGTCCGCTCGACGTCGCGGTGGTGGAAGTGACCGCGATCCGGCCCGACGGTTCGCTGGTGCCCTCGTCCTCGGTGGGCAACAACAAGACCTGGCTCGACCGTGCCGACAAGGTGATCCTGGAGGTCAACTCTTGGCAGAACGCCGCGCTCGAGGGGATGCACGACATCTATTACGGCACCGCACTGCCGCCGCATCGCGTGCCGATCCCGCTGGTCCGCCCCGACGACCGGATCGGCCAGGCGACGCTGCAGTGCGACCCGGCCAAGATCGTCGCCATCGTCGAGACCGACGCGCCAGACCGCAACCTGCCCTTCACCGCGCCCGACGCCAATGCGCTGAAGATTGCCGATCACATCATCGAATTCCTCAGCCATGAGGTCGCGAAGGGCCGCCTGCCCGCCTCGCTGCTGCCGTTGCAGTCGGGCGTCGGCAACATCGCCAATGCCGTGCTGACCGGTCTAGTCAACGGCCCGTTCGACGATCTGACCGCCTATACCGAGGTGATTCAGGACGGCATGCTGGACCTCATCGACGCCGGCAAGCTGCGCATGGCGTCTGCCACCGCGTTCTCGCTCTCGCCCGAGGCGGCCGAGCGGATCAATGCCGAGATGGAGCGCTACGCCAGCCGGATGATCCTGCGTCCGCAGGAAATCTCCAACCATCCAGAACTGATCCGGCGTCTGGGCTGCATCGCCATGAATGGGCTGATCGAGGCGGACATCTACGGCAACGTCAACTCGACCTGCGTGATGGGCAGCCGCATCCAGAACGGCATCGGCGGCTCGGGCGACTTCGCGCGCAATGCCTATGTCTCGATCTTCATGACGCCCTCGACCGCCAAGGGCGGCGCCATTTCGGCGATCGTGCCGCAGGCCGCGCACGTCGATCACATCATGCAGGACGTGGCGGTGCTGGTGACCGAGCAGGGCCTCGCCGACATGCGCGGCCTGACCCCGCGCAAGCGCGCCGCGCTGGTGATCGAGAACTGCGCGCACCCGATTTATCGAGACGCCCTGCGCGACTATTATGATCGCGCGTTCCACAGCAGCTACGGCCGCCACGCCCCCTCGCTGCCGAGCGAGGCGCTGTCCTGGCACCAGCGCTTCATCGATACGGGCACGATGCTGCCGGGCTGATCCCTGCTGCAATACAAAGTGCCATCGTTAGTCGCGATGGCACTTTGTCGCGCCAACATGTTGCTTATAATTCGCATTAGCTCTATCTGGGAGGCGAGAGGGAGGATGCCGTGCTATTCGCATCGGCACGCGGAAGGCCGGAGTTCGGGTCTGCCGCGTGGAGATGCGCGATCACCGACACTGCCCTTGCAACAGGGGCCGCATGGCGGCACGTCACGGAGATCGAAATGACCATCACGAAATTTGCCCCTCTGCTGCTGGCCCTCGCCGCCCCTGCCGCTCACGCGCACGAAGTGTGGATCGAGCGCGACGGCACCGGCCCGGCACGCATCTACCTCGGCGAACCGGCGGAAGTGCTGCCCGAAGGCGGTGACCCGGAATTCCACCACCTCAAGGCGCCCAGGCTGCTGCCGACGAGCACCGCTGCCATGGCCCGCAAGGCGGGCTACCTCGAAGTCGCCGTCCCCGCAGGCGACGTGCGCGCGCATGACGACACCGTGTTCGAGCCGTGGGGTGACGAGGGCAAGAAGGAAGGCGTCGCCTATTACGCCCGCGCCGGTCGCTCCGAAGCGCGCGCGGTGATGCCGCTGGAAATCGCCCCGGTCTCGGCGGGCGGCGACCGCTTCCATCTCGTCCGCGACGGCAAGCCGGTGGCCGATGCCGAAGTCACCGTGATCTCGCCCGACAAGTGGACGAAATCGGTCAAGACCGACGCGCAGGGCAGCTTCACCGCGCCCACGCGCGGCAAGGGACGTTACCTGCTGACCGCCTCGCAGAAGGACGAAACCGGCGGAGATACCACGCTGGGCAAGGTCGCCGTGCTGCACCGTATCGCTACCACCAGCTTTACCATCGACTGAACCGGACGGCGCGGGGCTGCAGGCAACTCAATGACACACTTGTCACACTGGACTCTGCTTGCGGCCGCACCTATATACCGCCCGGTATGAAATGTTCCGCTCCCTCTGCGGGCTCCGTGACGACGCGGGGCCGTCCCCGCGAATTCGATCCTGACGAGGCTCTTGCAGCCGCGCTTCGGGTGTTCTGGACGCACGGGTACGAGGGCGCCTCGATGGCGGAACTGACCGAGGCCATGGGTATCACCAAGCCCAGCCTCTACGCCTGTTTCGGCAACAAGGAAGCGCTCTTCAAGAAGGCGCTGGACCTCTACGAACGCGACAAGCTGGCCTATATGGGCAAGGCGCTCGAAGCCCCCACCGCGCGCGGCGTGGCGGAGCGGCTTCTGAGCGGCGCGCTGGCGACTCACTGCGGTGCCAGCGACCCTCACGGCTGCCTCGGCGTCA
The DNA here is from genome assembly GCF_057808725.1 of Novosphingobium sp. FG90. NCBI lineage: Bacteria > Pseudomonadati > Pseudomonadota > Alphaproteobacteria > Sphingomonadales > Sphingomonadaceae > Novosphingobium > Novosphingobium sp. FG90. The sequence goes on along the minus strand of NZ_JBMDIO010000005.1, from coordinate 269,028 downwards.
TCAGCACCGTCGCCTGCTCGACCGAGGCGGACTCGATCCGCGCCGACGTCATCAAGCGCCGCGCCTCCTCGGAAGCCGCCGTCATCAAGCGCTTCGAACAGGCTCGCGACGAAGGCGATCTGCCTGATAGCGTATGCCCTGCCAAGCTTGCGGGCTGCCTCACCACCGTGCTGCAGGGCCTTTCGGTCAAGGCACAGGGCGGTGCCGGGCCGGAAGAGCTGCAGGGTACGGCGGACACCTTTCTGGCGATGTGGCCGGGGCGCTGAACACGGCTCTATTGGGCCGGGGCTTCGACAAGCTCAGCCTGAGCGGAATTTAAAGACCCGCTCTCAACGCCGCTCAGGCTAGCTTGTCGAAGCCCCTGCGCACAAATGCAGCACTCTTCGCACTTGCGGAAAATTTCGTTCAACGGGCGTTCAGCCTCTTGAAACCCGCTTCAGAGTCCTAATCTACCGGGCGGTACAGAAAGCTGCTTGACGTTGCCCGGACCTGAATATATACCGCTTGGTATAGAAAAGAACCGCCCGATTCGCCTCCCCCGGCCTCGGGTACTCCCATAACCGACCGGTCCTGACCGGCCGCCAGACAGTCGCAATCCCATCCGGGAAGCGGCTCGATGACCCACATCCGGCTTCCGCCGACGACTGGACATTCGCATGTCCGGCGACGGCAGAGCCTTACCCGCATCCTTCCGGCTGCCCCAAGCCGGAAGCCGCCCCGGCGCGCACCCTTCCCCCCTGTCCCGGGGTGCGTGCCGGGGCACACCTGAACTCGCCCTTCTTACGCAGGAGCACGGACATGGCCTTCATCGACTTTTCCGATGCAGCGCTGCAGGCGCTGCCGATCTCGCAGGCCCCCTCGGCCAGTACGCTCGTCGAACCGCTGACGCTGACGGAGCGGCGCATCCTCGCCCTCGCGCGGACCGACGGGATGCAATCGCTGAAACCGCAGCGCAAGCGCGGTTGGCTGGCGCGCCTGATCCTTGGCCCCACGCCGCCCTCGCCCATGCTGGCGAACGAACGCCTCGAAGCGCTGCGCCGTCTGGCCGTGCGCGCCTGGCACCACGGTTACACCCTGCCGGTCTCGGCGCTGCGGGAGGCCCGCGAAGCCGGGTATTCCGAGGCCAAGATCGGCGCCGTCATCGATACCATCGGGCGCAATCGCCCCCCCTTCCGGAGCATCTCCGCGTGACAGTCGCGACCAAACTCGAAATCCCCTCCGAATACGCTTCCGGCGAACAGACCACCAAGCAGCGCACCGGTTCGCGTCGGGCCCAGATCGCCATCGGCGCGCTGGCGCTCGTCGCGGTCGCCGGGCTTGGCTGGAAGTTCATCGGCGGTACGGAGCCCGCCGCCGCCCTGCCTCCGCCCGCGCTGGTGCAGGTGGCCCATCCGCTGGTGAAGGACGTCACCGAGTGGGACGACTACGTCGGCCGCTTCGCGCCCAGCAAGACGGTCGAAGTGCGCCCGCGTGTCTCGGGCGCCATCACGCAAGTGCTGTTCAGGGACGGCGACTACGTGCAGGCCGGACAGGCGCTGTTCGTGGTCGATCCGCGCCCTTACGCCGCCTCGCTCGCCGAAGCGCGGGCGGATGCGGCTTCGGCCAATGCCACTCTGGCCCTCGCCCGTTCGGACTATGCCCGCGTGGCTGGCCTGACCGGGGACGAGGCGATGGCCGCCAGCGAAGTCGACAACCTGCGCTCGCGCGTCCGTGCTGCCGAAGCGGCGCTGGCGGCGGCTCAGGCGCGGGTGCGGTCGCGCAGCCTCGACGTGGAATTCGCCACCGTGCGCGCGCCGATTTCAGGCCGCGTGTCGGATCGCCGGGTGGACGCGGGCAACCTCGTCTCGGGCGACGCCGGGGCGAACGCCACGCTGCTGACCACGATCAACGCCGTCAGCCCGATCTACTTCACCTTCGATGCCTCTGAATCGCTGTTCCTCAAGGCGCAGCGCGACAAGGCCAGGGGCGCGACTTCGGACGTCGAAGTGCGTCTGCAGGACGAAACGGCCTATCGCTGGAAGGGCAAGCTGGACTTCACCGACAACGGGTTGAACCCCAGCTCCGGCACCATCCGCATCCGCGCCAGCCTCGACAACAAGGACGGCTTCCTGACGCCGGGCATGTTCGGCAACATGCGCCTCGCCAATGGCGGCACCGTCAAGGCGACGCTGGTTCCCGACGCCGCCGTGCGTTCGGACCAGACCCGCAAGGTGGTGATGGTCGTCGGCAAGGACGGCACCGTCGCCGCCAAGCCGGTCCAGGTCGGGCCGCTGGTGGACGACCTGCGCGTCATCCGCTCCGGGCTGGATGCGGGCGATTCCGTGATCGTCTCGAACTATCAGGCGGCGATCCCGGGCACCAGGGTCACGACCAAGGCGGGCACCATCACGCGCGGCAAGGTCGAAAGCGCACCCGCGCCGGCCGAACCGGCAGCGGCGCAGGCGACGTTCGACTGACGACAAATCACCACACAGACGTACCATAAATACCCCGCCGTCATCCTGAACTTGTTTCAGGATCCATTGCGCCGGTCACACGGCAGTTCGATCGGCACGATGGACCCTGAAACAAGTTCAGGGTGACGGTGAGTGATGGGCGGGCATCTCGTAAGCCCGCAACCGTTCTTGCAAATTTTCGCGCCAACCGGCGCGCCCGGCTCCCCAAGTTGCAGGCACACCGCCCGCAGCCCGGACCGACGCGCGCCCATCAGGGGCACTCCCAATGCGACTTTCCCGCTTCTTCATCGACCGTCCGATCTTCGCGGGCGTCGTCGCGGTGATCATCACCATCGTCGGTGCCATCGCGTTCATCGGCCTGCCGGTGAGCCAGTACCCGGACATCGTCCCCCCCACCGTCACGGTCAACGCGCAGTATCCCGGCGCCTCGGCCGAGACCGTCGCTGACACCGTCGCCGCTCCCATCGAGCAGGAGATCAACGGCGTCGACAACATGCTCTACATGGACTCGCAGTCGACCGGCGACGGCAAGGTGACGATCACCGTCACCTTCAAGATCGGCACCGACCTCGACGCCGCGCAAGTGCTGGTGCAGAACCGCGTCGCCATCGCCGAACCGCGCCTTCCCGACGCGGTGCGCTCGATGGGCGTGGTCACCAAGAAGGCCAGCCCGGACTTCCTGATGGTGGTCAACCTGCAGTCTCCGGACGGCACCTATGACCGCGACTACATCTCCAACTATGCGCTGACGCAAGTGAAGGACCGCCTCGCGCGGCTTGACGGCGTGGGCGACGTGCAGACCTTCGGCGCGCGCGACTACGGCATGCGCATCTGGATCGATCCCGGCCGCGCCGCGCAGCTCAACCTGACGGCAGGCGAGATCGTCGCCGCCCTGCGCGCGCAGAACGTGCAGATTTCGGCCGGTGCCATCGGTGCGCCCCCGTTCGACAAGGGCAACGCCTACCAGATCGGCGTCGAGGCGCAGGGCCGCCTGACCGAGCCGCAGCAGTTCGCCGACATCATCGTGCGCACCGATGCGGACGGCCATCAGGTCCGCGTGCGCGACGTCGCCCGCGTGGAACTGGGCGCGCAGGACTACACCACCAACACCTACCTTTCGGGCAATCCCACCGTCGTCATGGCGGTGATGCAGCGCCCTGGCTCCAACGCGCTCGAAACCGCCAAGCTGGTGCGTTCCGAGATGGACGCCATGCAGGCCAAGTTCCCCAAGGGACTTGAATACTCGGTCATCTACAACCCCACCGAGTTCATCGGCCAGTCGATCGACGCGGTGTACCACACGCTGTTCGAGGCGGTGATCCTCGTCGTCCTCGTGATCCTGGTGTTCCTGCAGAACTGGCGCGCGGCGATCATTCCGATCCTCGCGATCCCGGTCTCGCTGGTCGGCACCGCGATCATGCTGATGGCGGTGGGCTATTCGCTCAACAACCTCTCGCTGTTCGGTCTCGTGCTCGCCATCGGCATCGTCGTCGATGACGCGATCGTCGTGGTCGAGAACGTGGAGCGCTACATCGAGGAGGGCCTGACCCCGCTCGAAGCCGCCCGCCGTTCGATGGACGAAGTGTCCGGCGCGCTGGTGGCGATCGTGCTGGTGCTCTGCGCGGTGTTCGTGCCGACGCTCTTCATTACCGGCATCTCGGGCCAATTCTACAAGCAGTTCGCAGTGACCATCTCGACCGCCACGGTCATCTCGCTGGTGCTCTCGCTCACGCTCTCGCCCGCGATGGCCGCGCTGCTGCTCAAGCACAAGGAGCGGGTCGGACCCGAAGCCCCCCGCTGGCGCCGCGCGCTCCAGTCGGGCGCGGACACGTTCAACCACGGCTTCGACCGGATGAGCGCCAGCTACGCCCGCCTCACCCTGCGTCTGGTCAAGGCCCCCACCCGGATGATGGCGACCTATGCCGCCCTCATCGCCGGAACCGTGGGCCTGTTCTGGGCGACGCCGACCGGCTTCATCCCGCAGCAGGATCAGGGCTACTTCCTTGCCGCCGCGTTCCTGCCCTCGGGCTCCTCGCTGGAGCGCACGGACGAGGTGACCAAGGACATCGCCAAGCGTCTCCTGCCTATCAAGGGCATTCGCGGCGCGGTGATGTTCGCCGGCTTCCACGGCCCCTCGCGCACCGCTTCGCCGGATTCGGCCGCGATCTACTTCCCGTTCAAGAGCTTCGAGGAGCGCAAGGAACTGGGCGTGACCGGCGCGGAAATCATGGCGCAGGCGCAGGAAGCGCTCAAAGGCTACGACAAGGCCATGGTCCTCGTCATTCCGCCACCGACCATCAACGGCATCGTCCCCCCGGGCGGCTACCGCATGATCGTGGAAGACAACGAAGGTCGCGGCTACACCGAACTCGCCAAAGCGGCGGGCGGCGTGATCGGCAAGGCCAACCAGCAGAAGGATCTGGCGCAGGTCTACACCCTGTTCAACCAGGACACCCCGCGCGTCTTCACCGACATCGACCGCCGCAAGGCCGACATGCTCGGCATTCCGCCCGAGCGCGTGTTCGAGACGCTGCAGGTCTACCTCGGATCGGCTTACGTGAACGACTTCAACCTGCTGGGCCGCACCTTCCGCGTCACCGCGCAGGCGGATCAGGGCAGCCGTGGTTCGATCGCCGACCTTGCCAACCTGAAGACCCGCTCGAACTCCGGCGCGATGGTGCCGATCGGTTCGGTCGCCACCTTCCAGGACAAGACCGGCCCCTACCGCGTGGTGCGCTACAACCTGCATCCCGCCGTGGAAGTCGACGGCAGCGTGGCGCCGGGCTTCTCGACCGGACAGGCCCTCTCCACCATGGAGAAGGTCGCCGACGAGACGCTTCCCTCGGGCTACAGCTTCGAGTGGACCGGCATCGCCTACCAGCAGGTGACGGCGGGCAACACGGCGGCGATCGTCTTCGGCATGGCCGTGGTCTTCGTCTTCCTCGTGCTGGCCGCGCAGTATGAGAGCCTGACCCTGCCGCTGGCGATCGTGCTGATCGTGCCGATGTGCCTCTTCGCGGCCATGGCGGGCGTGAACCTGCGGGGCATGGACAACAACATCCTCACCCAGATCGGCCTCGTCGTGCTGATCGCGCTGGCGGCCAAGAACGCGATCCTCGTGGTCGAATTCGCCAAGCAGGCCGAGGAGGAACAGGGCATGGGCATCGTCGAGGCGGCCGTCTACGCCGCGCAGACCCGCCTGCGTCCGATCCTGATGACCAGCTTCGCGTTCATCCTGGGCGCAGTCCCGCTGGTGATCGCGCAAGGCGCCGGTGCCGAACTGCGGCAGGCGCTGGGCACGGCGGTGTTCTTCGGCATGACCGGCGTTACCGGCTTCGGCCTGCTGTTCACGCCGACGTTCTACGTGGTGTGCCGGGGTCTGGCGGAAAAGTTGCGCCGCCGTCCGCGCCCGCATCACGCGGACCTCCACGCGGTTCCGGCTGAATAACGAAGGGCGGCGTTGAGGCCCTTCGACAAGCTCAGGGCGAGCGGGGTTGGGATTTATCCCGATCCCCTCGCCCAACGCTTCGCGAAATCCCCCACCCCCGCTCAGGCTGAGCTTGTCGAAGCCCCCGGCGCCCACCTCACGATTTCATCGACACAGGACATATCCGATGATGAAGCAGACTTTAGCGGCCCTCCTCGCCGCCACCGCCCTTTCCGCCTGCGCCGTCGGGCCGGACCATGTGGCCCCCACTCCGCCCGCTTCGGCTGAGGCGCCGTTCGTCGGCGTGCAGAGCGCCGACGTCACCACCGCCGCCCCGGACGACAACTGGTGGAAGCTCTACAACGACCCGGCGCTCAACGCCCTCGTAACCGACGCGCTGGCCGCCAACACCGACATCCGCGTCGCCGTGGCGCGCATCGAGAAGGCCCGCGCCACCTTGCGCGGATCGCGCGCCGACCGCCTGCCCTCCACCGACCTCAGCGCCACCGGCACATACGGCCGCGTCTCCGAGGCGCAGGTCCTCCCCGGTTTCGACCGTGAAGGCCGCCGCGTCGATGGCGGGCTCTCGGTGAACTACGAGGTGGACCTGTTCGGCCGCGTCAAGCGCGGCATCGAAGCCTCGCGCGCGGACCTCGCCGCCGCGCAGGAGGATGCCGACGCGGTGCGCGTCACCGTGGTCGCCGACACCGTGCGCGCCTATGTCGACGCCACCAGCGCCAACGAACAGATCGACGTCGCGCAGCGCACCGTCGACCTCCTCGCCCGCTCGGAGCGCATCACCAATGCACGGTTCGAGCGCGGCCTCAACCAGAAGCTCGACGTCATCCGCGTCACCCAGTTGCGCGAGGCACAGGCCGCCGCCATCCCGACGCTGCAGGCCCGCCGCGACGCCGCGCTGTTCCGCATCGCCGTCCTGACCGGCCGCACCCCGCAGGACCTGCCCGACAGCGTGATCGCGCGCGACACCACCCCCAACGTCGCCACTCCGATCCCGGTCGGCGACGGCGCCACGCTGCTCGCCCGCCGCCCCGACGTGAAGGCTGCCGAGCGCCGCCTCGCCGCCGACACCGCGCGCATTGGCGTGGCGACGGCGGACCTCTACCCGCGCATCACGCTGGGCGGCTCGATCGGCACCACGGCGGTCGGCGCGACCGACGTGTTCGGCGGCGGCCCCTTACGCTGGCTGCTCGGCCCGCTGATCTCGTGGGCTTTCCCCAACCAGGAAGCGATCCGCGCCCGCATCAACGAAAGCAAGGCCGACGCCAAGGCCGACCTCGCCACCTTCGACGGCACCGTGCTGACGGCACTGGGCGAAACCGAGACGGCCCTGTCCGCCTACCGCAACGCCCTGCTCCGGCAGGAACGCCTCGCCGCCTCACGAGACGCGGCGAACCGCGCCGCCAACGTCAGCCTCGCCCGCCAGAGCCGCGGCCAGATCGACGCCCTCAACGTCCTCGACGCCCAGCGCACGCTGGCCAGCGCCGAAGCAGACTCCGCCGCCGCCAAGCGCGAGGTCGCCTTCGCGCAAGTTGATCTGTTCCGCGCGCTGGGAGGGCGTTGGTAATTTAGTATACAAAGACCTTTCCCGCGCGGTTCCGGTGGCATATCATTGCAAAGGGTGCGCCGCGCTTCGAAGTCGTCCTGCGAGGATGGTTTGGTAGCGTTGTGCACCCTTTGTGTGCCGTTGAGTGCCGCCGTGTGCCGGGAAGGTTTTGAGTGTCGAAAGCCAGCGATCAGGCCTACGAGGAACTGCGCAGCCGCATCCTGTCGGGCGAACTCGCTCCCGGGACTCAGCTCAAGGAAGAGGAGCTGGCGGCGCTCTGCGGCGTATCGCGCACGCCCGTTCGCGCCGCTATCCGCCAGCTGGAAGCCGAGCTTTTCGTGCGCCGCACGGACAGCCAGCGCTCCTTCGTGGCTGAGTGGAACAACGACGATCTGGAGGAAGTTTTCGTCCTGCGCGGTATGCTCGAAGCCTATGCCGTCCGCCGCGCCGCCACCCGCGCCAACGCGAGCGTGATTGCGGGTCTGACCGCCGCTAACGAGGCGATGCGCACGGTGATCGAGGACCTCGATTTCGATCTTCCCGCCTATCTCGCCGCCAATGCCCGCTTCCACGCGCTGATCCTGGAGACGGCGGCCTCCGACCGCCTCGCCGCGCTTCTCGGCAAGCTGGTGCTGCAGCCGGTGGTCCAGCAGACGGTGCGTGCCTACAGCCGCGAACAACTGCTGCGCAGCTACCGCGAGCACGTCGAGATCACCACCGCCCTCGCCCGCCGCGACCCCGACTGGGCCGAGGCGCTGATGACCGCGCATATTCGCCGCGCGCTGCACGCGAGGCTGGTGCCTGCGGAGGGCTGATTTAGGGAGTTGAGGCGGCGTCAGCTTTGGGTGGGAAGCGGCCGTTCCAGACGCAGACCGTCATCCCAGCGAAGGCTGGGACCGCTCTCGTTATCTAGCAACGTCTCGGCGAGGCTCGGGTGGAGTTGGGGCGCCCTGCCGACAAGGCGCATCATGGTCATAACGGTCCCAGCCTTCGCTGGGATGATGATGGTGTTGGAATGATGACTTTGGGTGGGATGTTACCGTTCATCCTCCCTGTTCCGAAGGAATGGGGAGGTGGCAGCGACGCAGTCGCTGACGGAGGGGTTTGTCCCCCTCCACCACTCGCTACGCGAGCGGTCCCCCTCCCCATCGCTGCGCGACAGGGAGGATAAGGCAAAGTCAGCTACGGGGCGTCAGCTGCCGACCAAACCTCGAGGCTGCGGGCAAGCAAAGCGGGGGCTCGCAAAAGCCCCCGCCCATAGCCTCAGATCGCCGCGCCGGCCTTCAATGCCGTGATCTCGTCCTCGCTCATGCCCAGCAGGCCGCCGTAGATTTCGGCATTGTCCTGCCCGATTTCCAGCGGCGCGCGGCGGCGCACCGAGGATGGCGTGGCCGACAGCTTGGGGAAGGCATTCTGCATCTTGAAGGATCCCCACTGCGGGTGCTCGACGTCGATCAGCGCCTCGCGCGCGGCGAAGTGCGGGTCGGACAGCATCTCGGGCGCGCGGTAGATCTTGCCGGCGGGGATCGAGTGCTCGATCATCTTCTCCTCCAGCTCGTCCACAGTCAGGGTGCGGGTCCATTCAGCGATGAGATCGTCCAACTCCGCCTGACGCTGGCCGCGCGCGATGTGGGTCGCGTAGCGCTCGTCGTTGCCCAGTTCGGGGCGGCCCATGGCGGCGCAGAGCCGCTTGAAGATCGCATCCTGATTGGCGCCGATCAGATATTCGCCGTCGCTGGTCGGATAGACGTTCGACGGGGCGATGCCCTCCAGGATCGAGCCGGTGCGGCGGCGCATGTGGTCGGAGACCATGTATTCCGGCACCAGGCTTTCCATCACCTGCAGCACCGCTTCGTAGAGCGCGCTGTCGACGACCTGGCCCTTGCCGGTCCGCTCGCGGGCATGGAGCGCGGCCAGCGCGCCCATGCAGCCGTAAGTCGCGGCAAGGCTGTCGCCGATCGAGACGCCCATGCGGCTCGGCGCGCGGTCGGGATCGCCGACGATGTAGCGCCATCCGCCCATGGCCTCGCCGATGCCGCCGAAGCCCGCGCGCGAGGAATAAGGCCCGGTCTGGCCGTAGCCCGAGACGCGCACGATGATCAGGCGCGGGTTGATTTCGTGCAGCACGTCCGGGCCGAGGCCCCACTTTTCCATGGTGCCGGGCTTGAAGTTCTCGATCAGGATGTCGGCATGGGCGACAAGCTTGCGCACGATCTCCTGCCCCTCGGCCACGCGCAGGTTGGCGCTGACTGACTTCTTGTTGCGCGCGACGACTTCCCACCACAGCTTGGCGTCGCCGTGGCCCCAGTTGCGCATGGGGTCGCCGCCGCCCTTCCCATCGATCTGCGGCGGTTCGACCTTGATGACTTCGGCGCCCATGTCGCCGAGCAGCTGGCCGCAGAACGGCCCGGCGATCAGCTGGCCGAGTTCGACCACGCGAATGTCGGTCAAGGCTCCGGTGTTAGGGGTGTCCATGGCGGTCAGGCTTTCTGTTCGATGGTCTGCGGGAACGAGCCGGCGCGGCTCACCATTGCGGGAAGGGGCTTGTTCATGACCGTTTCCAGCCACTTGGCATGGCCGATCGTGGCCGTGAGGTCGTAGCCACTCGCCACGCCCGAGCGGTCCAGCATGTAGAGCAGGTCCTCGGTCGCGATGTTGCCGGTGGCGTTGGGCGCGAAGGGGCAGCCGCCGATCCCGCCGAGCGCGGCGTCGAGCGTGGTCGCGCCGGCCTCGATCGCGGCCCAGGCATTGGCGATGCCGGTGTTGCGGGTGTTGTGGAGGTGGACGCGCACGGGAATGTCGCCGATCGCCTCGCGCACTTGCGTCACGAGACGCGATACCTGCGCGGGTACGGCAACGCCGATGGTGTCGGCCAGCGCAATCTCGCGCGGGGCGCATTCGGCGAGTTTCCGGGCCATGGCGACGACACGCTCCGCAGGCACTTCGCCCTCGAAGGGGCAGCCGAAAGCGGCGCCGATAGTCACTTGCCCGCTCTTGCCAGCGGCCTTGGCCGCCAGCACGATTTCGGAGGCGACCGCGATGGATTCGTCGCTGGTCTGGCCCTGGTTGCGCATAGCGAAACCGTCGGTGGAGACGCAGACCGCGCCCGCCTCGTCGATCCCTGCAGCAAGGCCGCGCTCCAGCCCGCGCATGTTCATGACGAGGCCGATATAAGTAAGGTCGTCACGGCGCGGCAGCATGGCTAGGAGTTCGTCGGTGCCCGCCATCTGCGGCACTTTCCTGGGGTTCACGAAGCTGCCGACCTCGATCCGGCGCGCGCCGCAGTCGATCAGGCGGCGGATCAGTTCGGCCTTGTCCTCCAGCGAGACGAGGACTTTCTCGTTCTGCAGCCCGTCGCGCGGGGCGACCTCGACGATCTCGATCGTTGCGGTGGTCATCATACGGTTTCCAGTTCGGACAGATAGGCGAGGATTGCCGCTTCGGAGACGACGTCCGCGTACTTGGCGTTCATGTCGAAGAGGTTGGCCCTGTGCGGCTCGGGATGGCGATCGCCGCAGGCGTCGGCGACGACGGCGGTGCGGAAGCCGTGCGACATCGCGTCTACGCAGGTCGCGCGCACGCAGCCGCTGGTGGACAGGCCGCCGAGGATCACCTGGTCGATGCCCCGTGCGGTCAGCGTCGCGGCGAGCGAAGTGCCGAAGAACGCGCTGGGGTATTGCTTCGTCAGGACGATCTCGTCCGCCTGCGGTGCAAGTCCCTGCGGCCATGCGCCCATCGGGTTGCCGGCGACGAAAGCTTCGAGTGCGGGCACTTTCTCGAAGAAGCGGCCGCCGTCCACGCCGCCCGGATGATAGACCACATTTGTCAGGATCACCGGCACTCCCGCCGCCCGCGCGGCTTCGCGTACCCGCAGCGCCGAAGCGAGCGCGTCCTCCACCCCGGCATAGAGCGGGCTGTCGGGCGCGAAGTAGGCTTCGACGAAATCGATCAGGATCAGCGCCGGGGAACGCCCGAAACCGGCCTTTCCGCCAAACGCCGTGGCGTAATTGTCTTCCAGCGCAGCATTCGCCGCCATCGCGCAAGCTCCCGATGGGCCGTCGAATCGATGCGGCCACAAAAGTACTTTTTAGTATACAAAAAATGATGTGGTCAACGCAAAACAGCCGAATGCTCAGCTTTTTAGGCCAAATCAGTGCACAGAAAAGGCTTTTGCCTGTGGCCGTTCGAGGGCGCTCGCGCACATTCGTGTGCGTCCAGCATCAAGACATTGCGCTGCCATCATGCCTAGAGTGCCGCCACGCGCCACAGGAGATGCCGCATGACCGTCGCCGAAGTTCCTTCCACCTCCGCTCTTGGCTCCGTGCTGACCGCTGCCGCGTGGCGCGGGGACCGTCTTATGGAGGGACAGGAGTGGGTCTACGAACTCGATGCGGCCCAGCTCGCCGAACTGGAAACACTGGGCAAGCGCTTCCTGGAGGACGACCCGGACCTGCGCTTCGTGCAGGCGCGGGACTACCCCCTGCTCGCCTGTGCCGAGGCAGTGGCGGCGTGGCGCGAGGACGTGGATTTCGGGCGCGGCTTCGTGCTGGTGCGCGGGCTGCGCTCGGACCTCTATTCCGACGCATTGTCCTGTGCGATCTATTACGTGCTCGGCCTGCACATGGGCGATCCGATCCGCCAGAACGAGATGGGCGACCTGCTCGATCACGTCTACGCCACCAGTGACAAGACGATGGACGATCCCACCGCCAAGTCCTCCAAAGTGCGGGACAAGCTGGTCTATCACTCGGACAGTTCGGACATCGTTGCGCTGATGTGCCTGCGCGGCGCGCGCCAGGGCGGGCTGTCGTGCCTCGTCTCGGGTGCGGAGATCTACAACGAGATCCTGCGCCGCCGACCGGATCTTGCGCATCTTCTGCTGGAACCGTTCCACTGGGACTGGCGGCGGCAGGACCAGGAGGCTCCCGCCGATACTTATACTTCCCCGGTGGTAAGCGTCGAGGACGGGGTATTCTCGATGTACGCGGGCTCGCTCTACATCGTGACGGCGCAAGAGTATCCCGGCGTGCCCAGGCTGACCGACGACCAGCTTGAAGTGCTGCGCCTCTTCGACGAGATCACTTACGAGCCGGGCATGGCGATCGCCATGGACTTCAGGCCCGGTGATATCCAGTGGCTGTCGAACTACGCCGCCCTGCACTCCCGCACCGAGTTCTTCGACTGGCCCGAGCCCCAGCGCAAACGCCATCTCCTGCGCCTGTGGCTCTCGAGCAAGACCGACCGGCCGGTGGTGGAAGGCTTCGGCAAGAACGGCGTCGTCCAGCACCGGGCCGCGCACCGCGACGGAGTGGAGCATCCCGACGCGCGTTTCTCCATCCGCACGATGTCGGTGCCGCGCCTGCTCTCCTGATGAAAAAATGGGCGGGACAGCGGCAAGGCCGTCCCGCCCGATGTACCCGGGGGCATTTGGAGGAGGAGGGCCGCTTGCGCTCGGCCCCGCCCCCGGGGGGATGATCAGTACTTCACGCGGATGCTCGCGCCGTAGAACCTGTCGTCGATGCGGATGTCGTGCGGGAATGCGGGAGTGTCGAAGTAGCTGTAGTACTTCGCGCCCGTCACGTTCACGCCGTCCACGGTCACCGTGACGTTCGGCGTCACGTCGTAACCGACCGAGAAGTCGAGGCGGCCGGTCGACTTCACCTTGTTGAACTGGCTGGTGAAGTTCGCGCTCGTCAGCGTACCCGCACCGAACAGCGTTTCGTTGTAGCCCGAACGCCAGGTATAGACGACGCGCGCAGTGATGCCGTACTTTTCGTAAAGGGCACCGGCTGTGTAGTTGTACTTCGAGACGCCGAGCAGCTCCCTGCCTTCCAGGGGGTCCCCGGGGGTGGTCACCTTGCTGTCGGCCAGCGTGAAGGTGCCCATCATGCCGAAGCCGTCGAGGCCTTCGGGCAGGAAGTCGAAGAACATCTGCCCCGCGACTTCGATGCCCTTGAGCTTGGAGGAGCCGAGATTGCGCGGCTGCGTGATCTGATACCTGTAACCGTCGATGATCTGGATCGAGGTGTCTGGTGACACGCGGTTCTTCAGATCACGATAGTAGCCTGCCACCGAAACGTAGCTGGAACGGCCGAAGTAGTATTCGGCGGTGACGTCAAAGTTGTTCGATTCCTGCGCCTTGAGGTCGGGGTTGCCGCCCGATCCGGCAAGGATCACGTTCGGGTTGCCGCCGGGCGCCGCCAGCGACAGGCCCGGGTTCAGGTCACCGAATGCGGGGCGTGACACGGTCTTGGCGTAAGTCGCGCGGAACTGGAGCTGGTCGTTCGCCTTGAAGCGAATGCTCGCGTTGGGCAGCACGTAAGTGTCGTCGGTGTCGCGGCTTACCGGTACGAGTGCGTTATTGATCAGGGAGGTGCCCGCAAGCACGCGCCTGGTCGTCACGAGACGCACGCCGACGAGGCCGTCGATCATCGAGACGTCGCCGATGTCGAGCTGGTACTTGCCCTGGACGTAAGCCGCGAACGTCTTTTCCGAAGCGTCAAAGTTACGGGTCGGCTGCCAGTCGATGTCTCCGGCAGGAGCGCCGTACAACTCGCGCAGTTCATCCGTGTGGTTCAGCAGGTAGTCGGCGTTCGGCGTATACCAGTGCGCGCCGTTGTTGATATACCGGATCGAGTCCGGCGACTTCACCATGAAGTCCGAAGGCAGGCCCACCGAGGAAACCAGCGTGGCGCGGTTGTCTCCCGGGAAGGCCGGGCCGCCGACCGAGGCGCGGTAGGAACCCTTGCGGTCCGAATAGCGCGCGCCGACCTGGAACTGGCGCAGGAAATCGCTGTCGATGTCGAACGCGCTGTCCAGCTTGAAGGCGTACTGGCGGCTGTTGGACTTGTTGAGGTCCTGATACAGCGTGTTGGCGAAGACGAAGCCTTCGGCCGTGCCCAGCGGATCGCCCTGCATGACGGTGGTTCCGTGGCCGTTGTCGTTCACGACGACGTCGACCGACGCACCATGCTTGGCGGTATCGACGATGATCGTGCGGTTGGCGTTCTTCGACTGGATGTAGCTGGCGTCGAAGACGAGGTGCGCGGTGTCGGTGTTCCACTTCATGCCGCCGCCCAGCACGTACTGGTCGGTGCGCTGCTTCTTGGCCTGCGTGCTGGTGAGCACGTCGACGCCGTTGAATGTGGCCGACTTGCCGATGCACAGGTTCTCGACCGGATCGCCCGATCCGCCCGCGAAGCCCACGTCGTTGACCGGCGCCGAGAAGCAATTGTCTCCTGCGACGGCATTGGTGATCGAACTGCCCGCGAACAGGTCCGAGAAGATGAAGTTGGTCGCGAACTCGGAGCGATAGCCGCTGTAGAGGCCATCCACGTAGAGTTCGAGTTCCGGGGTGATTTCCCACTGGAACGCGGCGTTCACCTGCGGGCGGGTGTTGTGGCCGGTGTCGGTCAGGCCGCCGGTGCAGGTCGGCAGCACCATGTCCTCGGCGCCCGCCGGGCCATGGTTGGACGAACGCGGGTCGCAGTTGAACGAGATCGGGCGGCTGAAGTTGTTGCGTGCGTAGGACACGTCGACGAGCAGGCCCATCTGGCCGTCACCGGCGTCCCAGCGGTTCGAGACGAGCAGACCGGCGGTGTAGCTGGTCTTGTCGGACACGCGGCCGTTGTAGACGCGGCCGTTGGCGGCGATGGTCAGGCCCTTGTCGAAGTTGAAGGGCTTCTGCAGCTTCATGTCGATGACGCCGGCGACGCCGCCTTCGATCAGATTGGCCGAATTCGACTTGTAGACGTCGATGCCGCCGACCGCTTCGGCCGGAAGGTCCTGGAACGCGAAGCCGCGACCAACGCCGGTGAAGATTTCGCGTCCGTCGAGCGTCGTCAGGATGTCACCAAGACCGCGCACGATCGGGCTCTGGATTTCATTGTTGAAGCCGTTCGACACCTGCACGCCTGCAACGCGCTGCAGCGCGGACGCGACCGAGGTGTCGGGCAGCTTGCCGATGTCCTCGGCGACGATGGAATCGACCACGAGGTCGGAGTTCTTCTTGACGTTGCGCGCCGCCTCGAGGCTCGCGCGCTGGCCGGTGACGACGATCTCGTTGGCGTCGGCGGGTGGTGGCGCCGCATCCTGCGCACGAGCAGGCGTCCATGCGACCAGCGCAAGCGCCGAAGACGACAGGACGAGCGTTCTGGTTATGCGATTCATAATCCCTCCCTCACGAAAAGCCGACTCCCTGGTCAGCTTGTCGGCGCTCTTATACCTGCAACCTTGGTCCTACAAGCCATATTTGTACGATAAATAAGTTGCCACGCATATGGGGCGGTGGTAGCGGCATTCAGGCAACGCTCCCGCGAGACGCCCCGCTTTCGCGCGGCGCACGATGGAAACTGAGCGAGATTCATGGGAGGCGAACATTTCTTCCGCTGACGACAGCATTCCCGCATTTGGCCCCGCATTTGGCCCCACATCGGTCCGGACGCTGCGCTCGCGCGCCTGGTTCAACGATCCGAGCCACCCGGACATGACGGCGCTCTATCTGGAGCGTTATCTGAACTACGGCCTCTCCATCGAGGAGATGCAGTCCGGCCGTCCGATCATCGGCATCGCCCAGTCGGGCAGCGACCTGGTGCCGTGCAACCGCCACCACCTCGTCCTGGCCGAGCGGATCAAGGCCGGAATCCGCGACGCGGGCGGCATTCCGATCGAGTTCCCCAGCCATCCACTGCAGGAAACCGGCAAGCGCCCGACTGCGGGGCTCGACCGCAACCTCGCCTATATCAGCCTGGTCGAGCTGCTTTACGGCTATCCGCTCGACGGCGTCGTGCTGACGATCGGCTGCGACAAGACGACGCCTTCCTCGCTGATGGCTGCCGCGACGGTGAACATCCCGGCGATCGCGCTTTCGGTCGGGCCGATGCTCAACGGCTGGCACGAGGGCAAGCGCACCGGCGCCGGGACCATCGTGTGGAAGGCGCGCGAGATGCTGGCCAAGGGAGAACTGGACTATCAGGGCTTCCTGAAGCTGGTGGCATCGGGATCGCCCTCCACCGGCTACTGCAACACGATGGGCACCGCGACGACGATGAACTCGCTGTGTGAAGCTCTGGGCATGTCCCTGCCCGGCTCTGCCGCCATCCCCGCCCCCTACCGCGACCGTCAGGAATGCGCCTGGGAAACCGGCCGCGCCATCGTCGAGATGGTGAAGGCCGACCGCAAGCCGTCCGACATCCTCACCCGTTCGGCCTTCCTTAACGCGATCCGCGTGAATTCTGCCATCGGCGGCTCCACCAACGCGCCGATCCACCTGAACGCCATCGCCCGCCATATCGGCGTGGAATTGACGCTGGAGGACTGGGAGCAGACCGGCGCCGACGTGCCGCTGCTGGTCAACCTGCAGCCCGCCGGGGAGTATCTGGGCGAGGATTACTACCGCGCGGGCGGCGTCCCCGCCGTCATGGCCGAGCTCGATAAGGCGGGCCTGATCGACGGCGCCGCGATGACCGCCAACGGCAGGACGGTGGCCGAGAACCTGGTCGGCGCGCGTATCGTCGATACCGACGTGATCCGCCCGTTCGAGCGCCCGCTCAAGGACGCTGCGGGGCTGACCGTGCTCAAGGGCAACCTGTTCGAAGGCGCGGTGATGAAGCTCTCGGTCATTTCCGAGGAGTTCCGCAGCCGCTATCTCTCCGATCCCGAGAATCCCGATGCCTTCACCGGCCGCGTCGTCGTGTTCGACGGTCCGGAGGACTATCACGCACGTATCGACGAGCCGGAGCTGGGCATCGACCAGAACACCATCCTCGTCATCCGCGGCGCCGGGCCGGTCGGCTATCCGGGCGGTGCGGAAGTCGTCAACATGCGTCCCCCCGCCGCGCTGATCCGCGCAGGCATCCACGCCCTGCCTTGCATCGGCGACGGTCGCCAGTCAGGCACCAGCGGCAGCCCCTCGATCCTCAACGCCTCCCCGGAAGCTGCGGTCGGCGGCGGTCTCGCCCTGCTGCGCACCGGCGACCGGGTCCGCATCGACCTTGCCAATCGCAGCGCCGACATGCTGGTCGATGACGCCGAGATCGCCCGCCGCCGCGAGGAACTGGTCAAGGTCGAGCGCCGCGTGACCCCGGAATCGCAGACGCCGTGGCAGGAAATCCAGCGCAGTCTCGTCGGCCAGTTCGCCACCGGCGCGATCCTCGAAGGCTCGGAGAAGTACCAGCGCATCGCGCAGACGCGCGGATTGCCGAGGGACAGCCACTGATGGTTGCCGGGGGCAGCGTCGGCGTGATCGCCCGTGACCGCGTCGATACGCTGGGCGAGGGCCTGTTCTGGTCGGCGCGCGAGGGCGTGCTGTACTGGACCGACATTCTCGGCCGCCGCATCAACCGGCTCTCCCCGGCCACCGGGCTGGTCGAGAGCTGGGAGGCGCCCGACGTCGCGGGCTGGATCATCGAGCGCGCGGAGGGCGGCTTCCTTGCAGGGATCGGCCGTTCGATCGCGCAAGTGGCGTTCGATCCCTTCACCGTCGATGTCCTGGCGCAGATACCCGGCCAGACCGGGGCAACCCGGGTCAACGACGCCGCAGCCGACCCGCAGGGCCGCCTCTGGCTGGGTACGATGCCGTTCTCGTGCGACGTGCCGACCGGCGCATTCTGGCGCTTCGACGGCACGGTCACCCGCGCCGACGCAACACCCTACACGATCCCCAACGGCCCGGCGATCGACCCCGAAGGCCGCTTCCTGCTGCACACCGACAGCGCGCTGGGCGTCATCTTCCGCTATCCGCTGGAAGACGGCGTGCCGGGCGAACGCACGCCTTTCGTGGTGTTCGAGGAGGGTTGGGGTTCGCCCGACGGCATGACGTTCGATGCCGAGGGCTGCCTGTGGGTCGCGTGCTGGGGCGCCTCGTGCGTCACCCGCTTCTCGCCCGAGGGCGTGCTGCTGCGCCGCATCGCGCTGCCCGCCAGCCAGATCAGCAATTGCGTGTTCGGCGGGGTCGATCTCGACCGCCTCTACGTGACCAGCGCCGCCAACGGCGTCGAGGAGCAACACGGCGGCGCGCTGTTCGAGGTCGATCCGGGCTGCCGCGGTGTGCCGGCGTTCTTGTACCGGGACCAGCAACTGCCACCCCCGCCGCTCGTCATTGCGAGCGCAGGGTGAATTTGGAATGATAGGAGAGACGATGCTGAAGACCCTGGCAACCGCCGCCCTGTTGTGCGCGGCCTCCACCTCCGCGCTTGCTGCCGAGGCGAAGCGCGAGACTTTCGGGACGATGCCGGATGGCACTGCCGTCGAAGCGGTAACCCTCACCAATGCCAGGGGCATGTCGGTGCGCGTGATGACGCTGGGCGCCTCGATCCAGCAGGTCCTGATGCCCGGCAAGGACGGCAAGGCGGTGGACGTCGCGGTAGGTTACGACAGCCTCGACGGCTACGCGAAGGATGGCCAGTTCTTCGGCGCCACCGTGGGCCGCGTGGCCAACCGCATCGCCAGGGGCAAGTTCACCTTCGAGGGCAGGCAGTACACCACGCCGGTCAACAACGGCGTGAACTCGCTGCACGGTGGCACCAGGGGCTTCGACAAGGTCGTATGGACCGTGCGCGAGGTAAAGAACGGCAAGAGCGCGAGCGTCACCATGCGCTACGTCAGCCCTGACGGCGACATGGGCTATCCCGGCACGCTCACCACCGATGCGACCTACGCGCTGGACGAGCAGGACAACCTGACCATCACCTACACCGCGACCACCGACAAGCCGACGGTCGTGAACATCTCCAACCACGCCTACTGGAACCTCGCCGGGCCGGGGCGCACGGCGATGGACCATGTCCTGACCATCCCCGCCGACCGCTTCACGCCGACCGACGCGACCGCGATTCCGCTCGGCCGGCACAAGAGCGTCGAGGGCACCGTGTTCGATTTCCGCCAGCCCACGCCTGTCGGTGCGCGCGTCCGCGAAGGCAGGGACGAGCAGATCGTCTACGGCCGGGGCTACGATCACAACTGGGTCGTCGGCGATGCGGTCACGAAAGACCAGCACCTGATGGCCCGCGTCACCGAGCCCGCCTCGGGCCGCGGCTTCGAGATCTGGTCCAACCAACCGGGTCTCCAGTTCTATTCGGGCAACTTCATGGACGGCACGATCGTCGGCAAGTCCGGCCAGATCTACCGTGAGGGCGACAGCCTCGTCTTCGAGCCCCAGCTGTTCCCGGACAGCCCGAACCAGCCGCAGTTCCCGTCGGTCCGTCTCGATCCGGGCAAGACTTACCGGAACGTCATCACCTACAAGTTCTTTGTCGCAGAATAAGAGGGGAATACCTGTGAAAGTTCTCGCAACCGCCCTGCTCGCGAGCGTCGCGGCCATGGCCGCCGTTCCGGCCGAAGCGCGCCCGCAGTGGACGCCGGCCGAAGCAAAGGCATGGTACGCCAAACAGCCCTGGCTGGTCGGCTCCAACTTCGCGCCCGCCAATGCCATCAACCAGCTGGAGATGTGGCAGGAAGCCACCTGGGACCCCAAGCGCATCGACTACGAGCTGGGCCTGGCGGAAGGCATCGGCATGAACACCATGCGCGTGTTCCTGCACGACCAGCTCTGGCAGCAGGACCCCGAGGGCTTCAGGAAGCGCATCGACGAATTCCTGACGATCGCCGCGAAGCACAAGATCAAGCCGCTGTTCGTGCTGTTCGACAGCTGCTGGGACCCGAACCCGGTGCTCGGGCCGCAGCACCCGCCGATCCCCGGCGTCCACAACTCGGGCTGGGTGCAAGGCCCGGGCCTTCCCGCCATGCGCGATCCCTCGCAGGAGCCGCGCTTCAAGGCCTACGTCCAGGGCGTGATAGGCGCCTTCGCCAAGGACGACCGCGTGCTGGGCTGGGACTTGTGGAACGAGCCCGACAACGGCGCCGACCAGTACAAGGGCCAGGAAGGCAAGCAGGAACTGGTGCTCGCGCTGCTGACCAAGGTCTACGGCTGGGCGCGCGAGGCCGAGCCGACGCAGCCGCTCACCTCGGGCGTGTGGCAGCATGACGACTGGAAGACGGCCAGCGCCCTCACCCCGATGGAGCAGTTGCAGCTCACCCAGTCGGACGTGATCTCGTTCCACGACTACAACTGGCCCGAGAAGTTCCAGGACCGCGTGAACCAGCTCAAGGTCTATGGCCGTCCGATCCTGTGTACCGAATTCATGGCACGCGGCAACGGCTCGACCTTCGACGGCTCGCTGCCGATCGGCAAGCGCGAGAACGTGGCGATGATCAACTGGGGCTTCGTGGACGGCAAGACCCAGACCCGGATGCCATGGGATTCCTGGAAGAAGCCCTACACGATGGAAGAGCCGACGATCTGGTTCCACGAAGTGTTCCACACTGACGGCACGCCTTACCGTCAGGCCGAGGTCGACCTGATCCGTTCGCTGGCGAATGCGCCCAAGGGCGTGGTTCCGGCCCCGAAGAAGTAAGCAGCCGGCCGTACCGTTCGCTGTCGGCTACGGCTGTTGGCCGTGAAGCTCAAGTGGGGGGCGTGAGCGTCAACCGTTCGTCATTGCGAGCCTGGCGAATCAATCCGGGGCGGTTCTCATCTGCCCTGGATTGCTTCGGCCCTTCGGGCCTCGCAATGACGAAGGGAAATGGTTAAGCCCAATGGCCAAGCGCGATGATGAAGGGTGATGCCGAACGAGGACAGGCAAGCCACGTGGAAGTGTTCAGCCCCCACGCCCCTTTTTCACACATGGCCGCCTCCAAAGGGGCTGGACAGCGACCCGATTGCTCCGACAAGAGAAGCGCATGAAGACGCCCACGTTCCTCGCCGCTCTTTGCGGCGCAGCCCTGATCGCCACTCCTGCCTCGGCCGCTCCGGTATGGGCGGGTGCATGGGGCTACGCTCCCGCCGACAGCGGCACTAACGAGCCGGAACAGCCCGCCGGCACATACCGCTATCGCGTGCGTCTGACACAGTCCGGCGATGCATTGCAGTTAAGCTTCAGCAACGCGGAAGGCGACAAGCCGATCGCCATCGGTTCGGTGACGATCGCCAGCCCCTCCGGCCCGGTTGGGACGGAGATGGGGACCAACCCCGTCCATCCGATCCGGTTCTCCGGCCTTCAGGCGGTGGCGCTGCCCAGGGGCGGTACGGTCGTCAGCGATCCGATCCTGGCGCCGTTCCACAATGCGCAGGACGTGATTGTCAGCGTAACGTTCTCCACGCCCACGCGGCCGGGCAGGACCAACCTTGGCATGGAGATGGCATTCGCACCGGCGACCCCGGGGGCAACGTTCTCGCCGATCAAGGTCAGGCCCTACCTTTCGCTGGTATCGGTGCGCTCTACGCAGGCGCCCTGCACCGTAGTCGCCTTCGGGGACTCGATCACGGACGGCTTCCTCGGGCTCTCGCCGCAGACGCGCGGTTGGCCGGGGCGCCTTGCCGAACGGCTCGCCGCCCTTCCCGCCGCGCAGCGTTGCAGTGTCGTCAACATGGGGATCAGCGGCAACCGCGTGCTGCGGGCCGGCCGCGCGACTTCCGCGCTCGACCGCTTCTGGCGCGACGTGGCGAGCGTGCCCAACGTCACGCACGTGATCTTCCTGGAAGGCATCAACGACATCGGCGCGGGGACGGAGACCGGCCCCGACGCGGTGACGCCGGAGCAGCTGCTCTATGGCTATCGTCAGTTCGTGGCGCGCGCCCATGCGCTCGGCATCAAGGTGCTCGGCGGCACGATCACGCCCGCGCTGCGCGCCGGGTACATGTCGCCGGTCAAGGAGCGGGTGCGACAGGCGGTGAACACCGCGATCCGCAGCGGCAAGGTCTTCGACGCGGTGGTGGACTTCGACGCGGCGGTGCGTAACCCCGCCGCGCCCGCCGACCTGAGGCCCGAATTCGATCCGGGCGATCACCTCCACCCCAACGACGCCGGGTTGAAGGCCATGGGCGACGCCGTGGACCTTGCCACGCTGAAGCGCCTGCCCTGACAGGCGCTCCGGCGCGGCAAGGGGCGCCTGGCCGGTTACCCTTGGTCGGTCATGCCTTGGCCGCGATCACGATGATCTCGACCTTGTAGCCCGGCTCGAACAGCCGCGCCTCGCCGGTCGCGCGGGCGGGCGCCGGGTGCCCGGCGATCCAGGCGTCCCAGGCCGAGTTCATTTCCTCGAAGTCGGCCATGTCGGCAAGCCAGATGGTCGCCGACAGCAGGTGATCGCGATCGCTCCCGGTCCGGGCCAGCAGCGCATCGATTTCGGCAAGGGCCACGCGGGTCTGCTCGGCGACGCTTTCACCGGAGACGCCGATCTGGCCGGCGAGATAGATGGTGTCACCATGGATCACGGCTTCGCTCATGCGGGTGCCCTGATCGATGCGGGTTATGGTCATGTCTGGCCCTTCTGTGTGCCGTTGAGTGCCGTTGTGTGCCGCTCAATAGCGGCTGATGGCGAGGTCGGAAGCCTCGATTGCCGGGCGACGCCCGCCGATAAGATCGGCGATGACGTGGGCCGAACCGCACGCCATGGTCCAGCCCAGCGTGCCGTGCCCCGTATTGAGGAACAGGTTGGGAATGCATGTCGGGCCGATCACCGGCGTGCTGTCAGGCGTCATCGGCCGCAGTCCGCACCAGAAGCTCGCCGCCTCCAGATCGCCGCCGCCGGGGAACAGCGAGCCCGCCGAATGCTCGAGCGTGGCGCGGCGCGCGGGCGGAAGGTCGCGCGAAAACCCTGAGATTTCCGCCATTCCGCCCACCCGGATACGGTCACCGAGGCGCGTGATCGCCACCTTGTAGCTCTCGTCCAGCAGCGTCGATACGGGCGCGCGCGCTTCGTCGACGATCGGCACGGTGAGCGAATAGCCCTTTACCGGATAGACCGGCAGGCGAATGCCCAGCGGTGCGACCACCTGCGGCGAAAAGCTGCCCATCGCAACGAGGAAGACATCGGCGGAGACACTGCCCTTGTCGGTGTCTACCCGGACGATCCGGCCGTCCTCCTCCACAAGACGCTGAATGTTGATTCCATTGCGGAATTCGACACCCTTCGCTGCTGCCATAGCCGCCAGGGCATTGGTGAACTTGAAGCAGTCGCCCGTCTCATCGTGCGGCAGGCGAAGCCCGCCGACGATCGGCGCGGTGCTGGCGGCGAGGCCGGGCTCCGCCGCGATGCATCCCGCGCGGTCCAGCACTTCGAAGGGAACTCCGTCAGCCTTCAGGACAGCGATGTCCTTGCCGATACCTTCGAGCTGCTTTTCCTCGCGAAACAGCTGCAAGGTGCCCTGGCTGCGCTCGTCGTAGCGGATGCCTGTCTCCATGCGCAGCGCGATCAGACAGTCGCGGCTGAACTCGGCAAGGCGCACCATGCGGCTCTTGTTGATGGCGTAGTCCCGCGCATTGCAATTGCCCAGCATGGCGACGAGCCAGCGCAGCATGGCCATGTCGGCATGCGGCCGCAGGATCAGCGGGGCGTGCTTCATCATCAGCCATTTCACCGCCTTCATCGGAATCCCCGGCGCAGCCCACGGGGAGGCATAGCCCGGCGAGATTTCTCCGGCGTTGGCGAAGCTGGTTTCCAGCGCAGGCCCCTCCTGCCGGTCGATCACGATCACCTCGTGGCCCGCCTCGGCCAGATACCATGCCGAGGTGACGCCGATGACGCCGCTGCCGAGAATGACGATCTTCATGCGTTGTTGCTCCGATCAAGGGCGGGCGGTCGGACGGGACGGTAGTCCCGATCATAGCGGCGGCTGAGTTGGGTGAGGATTTCGTAGGAGATCGTGCCGGCATCGGCCGCGACCTGATCGACACTCTGATGAGGCCCTATCAGTTCGACCGGAGCACCGGGATACAGGTATTCGGCCAGAACGTCGGTGACATCGAGGGTGATGCTGTCCATCGACACCCGGCCGACGATAGGCGCCCTCACACCCGCGACATAGGCAGCGCCCCGGTTGCCGAGGCAGCGCGGCCAGCCATCGGCATAGCCCACCGGTATCGTCGCTATGCGTGTCTCTCGCGAGGCATGGAAGGTCAGGCCATAACCGACGCCCGTGCCCGGCGGGATGGTGCGCAACTGCGCGATCGGTGCCTCCAGCCCCACGACCGGCTGCATCGGGTTCGGCCCGGTCCCTGGGTTGCCGCCGTAAAGGGCGATACCTGCGCGCACGAGGTCGAAATGCCCGCGTGGGTGGAACGTTCCCCCGCTGTTGTCGAGCGCCTGAGGTACGCCGGGAAAATGCGCGGCAATGGCGCCGAAGCGGGCTTGCTGGGCGGCGTTGGCCGGGTCAGCCGGATCATCCGCACAAGCGAGATGGCTGATGATAAAGCGCAGCTCGATGCCGTCCAGCAGGCTTGGTGTGGCGATCAGGCGCGCAACCTCGTCAGGCGGCAGCCCCATGCGTGACATGCCGGTATCGACCTGAAGGATGGCAGGCAGCGTCTCGCCGCGCAGGAGCGCCTGAGCGGACCAGCGTTCGATCTGATCCAGCGAATTGAGAACCGGAATGGCACCCAGGTCGGCGCACCGCGCATCAAGCCCGGGAAGCAGGCCGTTGAGTACGTAGACTGCTGCCTTGCCCGTCAGATGCGGCAGCAGGGCTTCCGCCTCGCTGAAGAGGGCGACGAAAAGGTGGGCGCAACCCTCAGCGATGAGGGTTCGCGCCACGGTGACCGCCCCCAGGCCGTAGCCATCCGCCTTGACGACCCCGCCCGCCTGCGCAGGCGCCACCCGGTCGCGGATCAGGCGATAGTTGGCTGCGAGAGCTTCCATGTCGATAGTCAGGCGTGTGGCGGTGATCACGAAGCCCCCTTGGCGATCCGATGAGTGAATCGTATCGCATAACGAAGCAAATAGGCTGCCAAATGCTCCAATATTTTGCCATATTATGAGACTTTGCACACGATAATGCGGAGAAATCACAAGATCATGCCAATTGCCGCCGATGCCGTCGATCGTGCGATTCTTCGCCTTTTGCGTTTGGATGGGCGACGTCCCAATTCCGAGATCGCCGAAGAGGTGGGCCTGTCGCCATCGGCATGCCTTCGCCGCATCCGCCTGTTGGAAGACCGCGGCGTCATTCGCGGCTACACCGTGCTGACCGGGCCAGAGGATGATGACGAACGCGGGGTCGACGTCGTCGTCCAGGTCACGCTGGACCGCCAGACGGACGACTATCTGTCCCGCTTCGAACATGCAGTACGACAGTGCCCCGAAGTGCGAGAATGCTTCCTGATGACCGGTGACGTGGACTACTGGCTACGCCTGCGCACGGAAAGCGTCGCCGCCTACGAAGCGATCCACGGCGAAGTGCTGTCTCGCTTGCCCGGCGTCACCCGCATCAATTCCAGCTTCGCCATGCGGGACGCGATGCGGCCACGCCGTGCGAGGAAATAGCACCGCAGCTTCCGTCGATTTCGGGTTTCGCCGCACTGCGGCCTTGACCTTCCCCATTGCA
The DNA here is from genome assembly GCF_057808725.1 of Novosphingobium sp. FG90. Taxonomy (NCBI): domain Bacteria; kingdom Pseudomonadati; phylum Pseudomonadota; class Alphaproteobacteria; order Sphingomonadales; family Sphingomonadaceae; genus Novosphingobium; species Novosphingobium sp. FG90. The sequence continues at coordinate 243,202 of NZ_JBMDIO010000005.1, read as the reverse complement.
TCGGCTTTCGGGGCGCCGCCGCCGTCCGCGTGGTAATGCACAAAAAATGAGCAACTTGAGCTGCTCTATGTTCATTTTTTGAGCAATAATATTTCTTGTATATACATTATCGACTCGGCACTATGCGAGTCGTCAACAGGGATGAAGGTTACCGGCCAAAAGAAGCCGCCTTCGCCATATTGAGGGAAAAGATTGTCGATGACCGTTCACAGCAAGTTTCGTCGCGCCTTCCTGAATTGCGGGGTCGGTTCCGCCGTTTTCACGCTCTCCGCCATCACTCCTGTCGTCGCTCATGCGCAAACCGCCGCAGAGGCGACCGATAACGGCACCGACATCGTCGTCACCGCGCTGCGCCGCGACACCACCGTGCAGACCACGCCGATGGCGATCACCGCCCTCACCGGCGAGACGCTGACCAATGCCGGCGTCACCAACATCGCCGACTACGCCAAGTTCGTCCCCTCGCTGCGCATTCAGGACAACGGCCCCGGCCAGCGCCGCGTCAGCCTTCGCGGCGTCCAGGCATCGGGCGAGGCGACCGTGGGTGTCTATTACGACGACACCCCGGTGACCGGCTCGGTCGGCGTGTCGAGCGACGCGGCGGGTCGCACCGCCGACTTCACCCTGTTCGACGTCAACCGCATCGAAGTGCTGCGCGGGCCGCAGGGCACGCTCTACGGCGCCAGCTCGATGGGCGGCGCGATCCGCGTGATCTTCAACAAGCCCACGCAGGAATACGAGGGCACCGTCGAGGGCCAGGCGATGACCACCAAGGGCGGCGGCTTCGGCTACTTCGTCAACGGCATGGTCAACGTGCCGCTGGTCAAGGATGTGCTGGCCGCGCGCGCGGTGCTCTACCGCCGTGACAGCGACGGCTACATCGACAACACCTTCCTCAACCGCAAGAACGTCAACGATTACACCGCCACCGGCGGCCGCCTGATGCTGCGCTTCACGCCGACTTCCAACTTCACGATCGACGGCACCGCCGCGTTCGAGAACACCGATGCGGTCTCCGCCACCTGGAACCCGGCGGTGGGCCGCTACAAGTCGGCGGCGCAGGTCAACCTGCCCTATACCGACAAGTCGCAGCTCTACAGCCTGACCGCGAACTGGGACGTGGGCTTTGCCAACCTGACCTCGATCACCAGCTACCAGCACCGCAAGTCGGCCTACGCCGCCGACGACAGCTACTACATCGGCACCTACCGTACCGCCGCGCGCTGTGCGACATATGTGAACGCGGGCGGCGCCTGCTCGGAAGACCAGCTTTCGAGCTACTACGGCTATATCGACAGCCTGAGCCCTGCGGCGATCTATTACCCCGGCTCGACCAAGGACTTCACGCAGGAACTGCGCCTCAGCTCCACCGGCGACAACGTGTTCGACTGGACCGTCGGCGCCTTCTTCCAGAACCGCAAGAACGACGTCACCTCGTCCGACGCGCGCGCCGACGACGCCACCGGCGAGATCATCTTCCCGGTGCAGCTGTTCTACCGCCGCGAGATCTTCGACAAGCTCAAGCAGGTCGCGGTCTTCGGCGAAGGCACCTACCACGTCACCTCCGCACTCAGCCTGACGGCGGGCATCCGCTACTACGACTACGACAAGACCGTCTCGGGCTTCACCGACATCGGCTGGACGCTGATCGGCGCGCCGGTTCGCCCGGTCAACACCGTGGATTCCTCCGAAAACGGCACGCTGCTCAAGTTCAATGCCTCGTGGCAGGCGAACCCCGACATGCTGTTCTACGCGACGGCATCGCAGGGCTTCCGTCCGGGCGGCGCGAACCAGGTGATCGGCCTTTCCGCCGACCTCACCCCGTACCAGTCGGACAAGCTGTGGAACTATGAAGTGGGCAGCAAGCTCAGCCTGCTGGGCCGCGCGCTGACGCTGAACCTCGCCGCGTTCCAGATCGACTGGGACAACATGCAGGTCAGCGGCCGCACCACCAACGGCGCGTTCTCGTTCCTGTCGAACGCCGGTGCCGCACGCATCCGCGGGCTTGAGGCCGAAGCGTTCATCCGCCCGGCGCCGGGCCTGACCTTCAACCTTGCAGGCAACTACCTCGACGCCAAGCTGACCCAGGACCAGGTCAGCGACGCCGTCGTCGCTGCGGGCCGCGCCGGGGACCGCATCCCCTACATCCCGCACTTCACCGGATCGGTGGGCGCGGAGTATCGCACGCCGGTCAGCGACACGGTCGAGTTCTTCGCCCGCGCGGACGTCAATTACGTCGGCGCGTCCTACTCGGAGTTCCGCCCGACCAACGTCTACCGCGTGAAGATGGACAGCTACGCCCTCGCCAACCTGCGCGTCGGCTTCGAGTTGCCGGAAAGCGATGCGGGCATCTACCTGTTCGTGAACAACGTCTTCGATGCGGTCGCGATCAACCGCGCCTCGATGTCGTCCACGCCCAACAGCTACGCCGCCACCTCGGCCGCGCCGCGCACCATCGGCGTGAACGTGCGTCGCAGCTTCTGATGCTCACCCCGACTTCGTCATTGCGAGCGTAGCGAAGCAATCCAGGGCGGGTGCCACGCCGCTCTGGATTGCCGCGGCCCTGGCGGGCCTCGCAATAACGAAGCGGGGATCGGAAACCTTCTCATTTTGATCTGCTCACGGAGTTCCAGCACATGAAAACGCACAAGTCGGCGCGCCTCGCGCGCGTCCTGATGGCCGCCTCGGCGCTGGGGCTCTGTGCCCCGGCGCTTGCCCAGAATGTGCCGAGCACCAAGGACGTGCTCGGCCACGAGGTCGGCGAGGACTACTACCTCGCCAACTACGAAGACTCGGTCCGCTATTTCGAGGCGCTTGCCAAGGCCTCGGACCGCATCAAGCTGTTCCGGAGCGGCCAGTCCACGCACGGCAAGACCTTCGTCTACGCCGTCATCTCCAGCCCTGAGAACATCGCCAATTTCGACAAGTACAAGGCGATCTCCAAGCGCCTCGGCGACGCACGCGGCTTGACCGACGCGGAGGCGAAAAAGCTCGCCGCCGAAAGCCCGATCATCGTCCACATCGACGGCGGCATGCACGCCAGCGAAGTGTCCGACCACCAGTTGCCGCTGGCGCTGGCGCACAAGCTGCTTTCGGCGAAGAACGACGCCGAAGTCGACGGCATCCTCAAGAACGTCGTGCTCGTCCTGTGGCCCACGCTGAATCCGGACGGGCAGGACATGGTGGTCGACTGGTACCGCAAGCAGCGCGGCACGAAGTGGGAAACCAGCCGTACGCCCTGGCTCTATCAGGAATATGTCGGCCACGACAACAACCGCGACGGCTACATGCTCAACATGAAAGAGAGCCAGGTCGTCAACGCGACGGAGCAGGACTACGCGCCGGTGATCTGGTACAGCCAGCATCAGGTCGCGCCGTTCCCCGCGCGCATCTGGGTGCCGCCCTTCGCCGATCCGGTCTCGTCCAACATCAGCCCGTACATGCGGATCTGGACCAACGCCATCGGCACCAACATCATGACCCGCATGGAGACCGAGGGTAAGCCCGGCGCCATCGCGCAGGCCCGGTTCGACAACTGGTACGCCGGGTTCCTCGACTACATCCACGTCTTCCGCAACACGATCTCGTTCTTCACCGAGACCGCGCACGACAGCGCGACGCCCAAGACCTGGAAGGTCAGCGACTTCCCCAAGCCGCAGCAGGATCTCAAGGCCCAGATCATGTACCCGCACCCCTGGCAGGGCGGCGAGTGGCACCTGAAGAACTCGGTCGACTACATGCTGACCGCGTCGATGTCGGTGCTGGAAACGGCGCAGAAGTACCGCGAGACGCTGCTGTTCAACCGCTATCAGGCGGGCCGCGACATGATCGCCGCCGCAGCGAAGGGCGGCCCGGGCGCCTACGTCATCCCGGCGAACCAGCCCGATCTGCCTGAAGCAGCCTCGCTGGCGCAGCTGATGATTTCGCACGGCCTCGACGTGATGCAGACCTCTGCGCCCGTCTCCATCGGCGAGAAAAACTATCCGGCGGGCAGCTGGGTGGTGCCGATGGACCAGCCTTTCGCCGGGCTGGCGCGTGAGCTGTTCGATCCACAGAAGTACCCCGATGCGATCCTCGGCGGGGACGGCAACCCGGCCGACCTGCCTTACGACGTCACCGGCTGGACCCTGCCGATGCATATGGGCGTGCGCGTCGACCGCGTCGAGAAGCCGCTCGATGCCGCCGTCCGCGGCGCGCTCACCAAGGTAGACGCCGCGACGCCGCCCACCGGCGGGATCAGCGGGACCGGCACCAGCTACATCGTCGATCGCCACGTCAACAACAGCTACCGCGTGCTCAACACGGCGCTGGCGGCGGGCGGCAAGGCGCGCTGGAACGAGGGCCAGATCGCCATCACCGGCCTTTCGCCCGAAGCCATGGGCAAGATCGCCGCGCAGTACAGCGTCAATGTCGTGGCCAACACCGGCGAACTGGCGGGCGAGGCAGTGCGCAAGGGCCGCGTCGCGCTTTACCGGCCGTGGGGCTCCAACATTGACGAAGGCTGGACCCGCTGGCTGCTGGAGCAGTACGACTTCGGCGCCAAGAGCGTCTACAACGCCGACGTCAAGGCGGGCCTTGCGGGCAAGTACGACACCATCGTCCTGCCCGACATGTCCGCTCCGGGCAAATCCCGCCCCGGCGACACCGCGCCTGCCGCCGACTTCGAGTCCAAGTACAAAGGCCCCCTCGCCTCGCTGATGGACGGGTTCAGCCCCAACCAGATGCCCGCCCCTTACGCCGGCGGCATCGGCGAGGACGGTGCGAAGAAGCTCAAGGACTTCGTAAAGAACGGCGGTACGCTGGTGGCGCTGAACAATGCGTCGGACGCGGTGATCGACCTGTTCGACCTGCCGGTGACCAACATCCTCAAGGACGCCAAGGCCGACTTCTTCTTCTGCTCCGGCGCGCTGCTGCAGGTGCAGCTGACGCCCGGCACGAAGATGGCGGCGGGCATGCCCATCGACCCCATCGTGATGTTCGAGCGTGGCCCCGCGTTCGCACCCAAGCCCGGCTTCAAGGGCGAGGTGCTCGCCTCCTACGCCCCCACCGGCAATCCGCTGCGCAGCGGCGTCCTGCTCCACCCTGAGGCGATCCAGGGTAAGGCGGCCGCCGTCGTCGTCGAGTACGGCAAGGGCAAGGTCTACCTCTACGGCTTCCGCCCGCAGTGGCGGGGCCAGTCGCACGGGGCCTACAAGGCGTTTTTCAACACGCTCTACCCCGACAGCGCGGGCAAGTGATCCACCCTTGGGGGCGTCGCGATGGCGGCGCCCCTTTTTTCACAAGGTGACGCAGGTTTACACGGTTTACACGGTCCAGAGGGAAAAGGTGTAACCTTGGGCCGAAAAGTGTCACCTTGGGCACACAAGGTGACACATCCGGCGCAAAATGTGTCACCTTGCGCGCTCGAAGTGTCACCTTGCGGACCCGATGTGTAACCTTGTGACGGGAAGAAGCGAGCGGCGAGTTCATGCCGCGCAACGTACCGGTCCGCGCACCTTGTAGGAAAGCGCGGATCAGCCCTTCGCCGCGCATACCGGGTTGGCTGCATCCGGTATCGTGATGAAGGTGATGCTCGACGCAGGCACTGTAACGCCCCCGCGCTGCCGCCGTGCCGTCATGCGAGGAAAGGCGTCACCCGGCCCCAGTTCGAGCACCACGCCGTTCAGCGCCGCGCCGCCCGGCTGGCCGTCCGGCTGAGTCAGGGTGAAGACCTCCGCGCGTCCATCCACCCGCAGCGAACGTGCACTCGTTCGATCCGGGTTGATGGCAAGAACCGTCACCCCGCCCGGTCGTCCACGCTGGCAATGCGCGTAGATCCTCAGCCCGTCAGTCCCGACGATGCCGCCGCCGTCGAGCACTGTCGTTCCCATCGTTCTGCGCCAGAGCCAGGCCGCCCAATAGTTGGGCCGGGGCGCAAAATCGTGTTCGTCGAGCAGGGCATAATCGCTCGCCGCCAAAGTATTGTGCATGACGACCTGCACGCCCTGCCGGGCCGAAGCGGCAAGCTGGTCGACGAACCGGAAGGTATCCGCGAAAGTCTTCGCCTGCGGATTGCCGCCACAGGCCGCGTCGGCGGTCTCGGTCAGCCACAAGGGCGCGTCGGGGCTGATCCGGTCGCGCAGCGCGCGGGTGTCCGCAATCGCCGTGTCGATCGTCGAGAGCCATGCGCCCGACTGCGGATCAATGTCCTTCCGGCCGTTGCAGCGCTGGGACAGTGCCCCATAGAAATGGAAGGAAACCGCGTCCGGTCGATGCGCCGTCATGGACGCCACATCCGCCGTCGGCAGCATCTTGATGAACGGCGGAAAGGCGCTGCCCTTGCCCAGTTCGAACGCACCCGGCCCGAGGATGAGCGCATCAGGCGACCGCTTGCGCAGCCAGTCGTGAAACCGCCCGAAATCCGCGCGATAGCGCGCCGCATCGTAGTTGGTCGGGGGCTTGGTGCCGCCGATGAGATTGGGCTCGTTCGCGAATTCCGAAGCCGCGATCCTGCCGCCAAGGCTCTGCGTATAGGCGAACAGCCGTTCGGCAGCTTCGGGTGTCCAATTTCCATCAGTGTCCCGCGATCCCGGGCTCGTGGGCATCGACGCGACGATCTCGGCGCCGCTATCGCGCGCGAACTCAACGGCCTGTCGCCACTGCCGGCGGGTGAGAACCGCGTCGTATCCCTTGGGCACGGTCGCAGGCGCCGCTTCGGTATCGGAGAAGACCGTCCCGTTGGCCCATGTACCGCTATAGCGGACGTAAGCCGGTCCAAGCGCTCTGGCGAGCACGCGCAGCCGGGAATTCTGCAAGTCGATCGGGGGACGATCCTCGTAAAGATCGGTCTTGGAACCGTTGGTGCTGCCGTAAGGCTTCCAGAAGCGCCCACCTGTCAGTTCCAGCATTTCGACGTTGTAGGAGAGGAAGCGCTCGCTGATCGTCCCGACCGCAGGAAGTCGTGAAACGGACAAATGGCGGATGGCGGCATCTTCAGCGTTGGCCAATGGCTGATGCGCCGTCGCGCAACCTGCAAGTGCCGAGGCGGCGCAGCCGGTGAAAAGAATAAGACGCTTCCGAATCAATCTCGCCTCGCACACTGGATCAGACTGCGCGCAAGGGTCGGGCCTTCGAAGGGGTTACTGAAGGCGGGATGTGCCTTTGGTTGCCTGCCGGGAAAAGTATGTGTTTTAAAGTGTTGCTGTGACTGGCAACCTGCGCCGGGATGACGCGCATGGTAAGCCGCCTTTGGGGTATTACCGCCCCGAAGCGCCCGGCCCGAAACGCGCCACCATGTCGTAGGCATCGCCGAGGAACAACTGGCGCACGTAAGTGATCCGCTCCGAGCCGCGCCACGTCCGGCGCTCGACGCACAGGCACGGCGTTCCGGCCGCCACGCCCAGCCATTCCGCTTCCTCGCCCTGCGCACCGACGGCCGAGATGCGCGTCTCCGCCTCGGTCCAGGGGACGTGCTGCAGGAGCCACGTACCCGGAGGCACCGCGTCGAGGTCGGCGCCGACGATCTCCGGCACCGCCGCCGCGCTCACCAGACGGAACTCCACGCCCAGCGGCGCGCCGTCCACCAGATGCAGGCCGTCGATGTGGACCAGTTCCCCGCCACCCGCGAGCAGCACTTCCTCCTCATCATCACTAGCGGGGCGCACCCGGCGGCGGATGGGCTCGAACGCATAGTCCTGCCCGCGCTCGCGCACTTGCGCAGCGATGTCGGGCACGTCGAGTACCATCGAGTGGACCTTGGGGCGCGCTACGAAGGTCCCCGCCCGCTTGCGACGGTCGATCAGCCCCGCCGCGACGAGCGCGGACAGCGCCTTGTTCACCGTCATGCGCGAGCAGCCGTATTCCTGCATCAGCTCTTGCTCGATCGGCAGGCGGTCTCCGGGAGCCAGTTCGCCGCCGAGGATGCGGCCCTCGAAATCGGATCGAATGCGTTCGTGAAGGGGCATTCTCACGCGATCAGTGTCTCCAGTACCTTGGCATAGTCGCGCACCACCCGGTCGCGGGCGCGGTGGCGCCCTTCGCTCACCAGCTTGTCGCCATGGCGCCACACGCAGTCAATGGCCGAGCGCCCGGCGGCGAAGACGAAGCTGTCGGTTATCGCATCGCCCGCCCGGTGCAGCATGGCCGGATGGTCGAGGTTCAGGCTGACGATGTCGGCAGGCAGGCCGACCGCGATGCCGCCCTCGACGCCCAATGCCGCCGCCCCGCCCGTCAGCGCGCCTGCGTAAAGATCCGCGCCGGTGGAGCGCCCGCTCTCCCGGGCCATGACGTTGCGCGCGCGGCGGGTCAGGCGCTGGCCGTATTCGAGCAGGCGCAGTTCCTCGGTCGTGTCGATCAGGACGTTGGAATCGCTGCCGATGCCGTAGCGGCCACCCGCCTGCAGGAACCCCTCCACCGGAAACAGCCCGTCGCCGAGGTTCGCCTCAGTGATCGGGCAGAGCCCCGCCACCGCGCCGCTGCGCGCGGCGGCGACGGTTTCGCTTTTCGTCATATGCGTGGCGTGGACGAGGCACCAGCGTCCGTCCACTTCGGCATTGTCCAGCAGCCATTCGACCGGGCGCCGGCCGCTCCATGCGAGGCAGTCGTCCACTTCCTTCACCTGCTCGGCGATGTGGATGTGGACCGGACGGGCTTTCGCCAGCGGTTCGAGATCGCGCAGTTGATCGGGCGAAACGGCGCGCAGGGAATGCGGCGCCACACCGACCACGGCATCGGGCAGCGCGCGGGCATGGGCCTGAGCGCCTTCGAACAACCGTGCGTAGCGGTCCAGATCGTTGATGAAGCGCGCCTGCCCGGTGCTCGGCGGCTGCGCGCCGAACCCGGCGTAGCTGTAGAGCACCGGCAGCAGCGTCATGCCGATGCCGGTGTCCCCGGCCGCCGCCAGCACCGCCGCGCTCATCTGCGCGACGTCGGCGAAGGCGCGGCCCTCGCGGTCGTGGTGCAGGTAATGGAACTCGCCGACGCGGGTGAAGCCGCCTTCCAGCATCTCGACATAGGCCATCGCGGCGATGGCGCGCACGTCGTCCGGGGTCATGCGCTGGACGAAGCGATACATGATCTCGCGCCAGGTCCAGAAGCTGTCGTTCGACGGGCCACGGCGCTCGCCCAGCCCGGCCATGCCGCGCTGGAAGGCGTGGCTGTGCAGGTTGGGCATTCCGGGCAACGCGCAAAGGTGCCGCTCGTCCTCGGGCGAAGGCTCCGCACCCGCCGCGATGGCGGCGATCCGGCCCTGCGCCAGCGTGACGCGGACACGCCGCGCCCAGCCTTCGGGCAGCAGACAATGCTCGAAAAACAACGACCTGTGCGGCCCACCCGACCTTGCCGACATGAATCTGCTCCTTGCTTCGATTTTTTGTCTATACATTAATTTTGAACGGTGCAATCACAATGGGCGAGGCAAACGAGGGCCACGGAATCATGCTGTACGACACCGTCTGGAAAGGCGCCCGGCTTGCCACGATGGCGGGTGAAGGCATGGGCGCGGTGGACCATGGCGTGATCGCTGCGAAGGATGGCGTGATCGCCTATGCCGGGCCTGCGGCAGAGGCTCCGGCCCTCGATGCAAAGCGGATCGTCGACTGCGAAGGTCGCTGGATCACCCCAGGCCTGATCGACTGCCACACCCACCTGATCCACGGCGGTGACCGCGCGGCCGAGTTCGAGATGCGCCTAGGCGGCGCCTCCTACGAGGACATCGCGCGGGCCGGGGGCGGCATCGTCTCCACCATGCGCGCCACCCGCGCCGCCAGCGAGGACGAACTCGTCGCCGCCGCCCTGCCCCGCCTCGACGCGCTGATCGCGGAAGGCGCGACCACGGTGGAGGTCAAGTCCGGCTACGGCCTCGACCGCGACAGCGAGATCCGCATGCTGCGCGCCGCCCGCCGTCTGGGCGAGGAGCGCGCGGTGTCCATCGCCACCACCTTCCTCGGTGCGCACGCCCTGCCGCCCGAGTTCGCGGACGATGCGGACGGCTACATCGCCCTGCTCTGCGACGAAGTTCTGCCCGAGGTCGCCGCGCTCGGCCTTGCCGATGCGGTGGACGCCTTCTGCGAGGGCATCGGCTTCACCCCGGCGCAGACGGAGCGCATGTTCGCCGCCGCCGCGCGCCATGGCCTGCCGGTGAAGCTCCATGCCGAGCAGCTTTCCAACCTCCACGGCGCGGCGCTGGCGGCGCGGCACGGGGCGTTGTCCGCCGATCACCTCGAACATCTGGACGAGGCCGGGATCGCCGCCATGGCCGCATCAGGCACCGTCGCCACCTTGCTGCCGGGCGCGTACTATTTCGTGCGCGAGACGAAGCTGCCGCCGATCGAAGCCTTGCGCGCGGCCGGCGTGCCCATCGCACTGGCGACCGACTGCAATCCCGGCACGTCGCCGCTCACTTCGCTGCTGCTGACGATGAACATGGGCGCGACGCTGTTCCGCCTCACCGTCGCCGAATGCCTTGCCGGTGTCACCCGCCATGCCGCGCGCGCCCTCGGGCTTGCCGATCGCGGTACGCTGGAGGCGGGCAAGCGCTGCGACCTTGCCATCTGGGACGTCGAGCGTCCCGCCGAACTGGTCTATCGCATGGGGTTCAATCCGCTCCATGCCCGCATCTGGAGTGGTCAATGAATCCTGTCCTGCTCACCCCCGGCGACATCCCGCTGGCGGACTGGCGCGCGATCTATCGCGGCGCTGCCGTCTCGCTCGACCCGGCCTGCGCGCCGCGCGTGGCGGAGAGCGCCGCCGCCGTTTCGCGCATCCTCGCCAAAGGCGCGCCGGTCTACGGCATCAACACCGGCTTCGGTAAGCTCGCCAGCGTGCGCATCGGCGACGAAGACCTCGCGACGCTCCAGCGCAACATCGTGCTGAGCCACGCGGCGGGCACGGGCACGCCCTCGCCGGTGCCGGTAATCCGGCTGATGATGGCGCTGAAACTCGCCAGTCTGGCGCAGGGCGCCTCGGGCGTGCGGCCAGAGACGGTGGCGCTGCTGGAGGCGATGCTGGTCAAGGGGCTGACCCCGGTAGTGCCCCGCCAGGGCTCGGTCGGCGCGAGCGGAGACCTTGCCCCGCTGTCGCACATGGCCGCGACGATGATTGGCGTGGGCGAGATATTCTATCAGGGTGAACGCCTGCCAGCGTCCGAGGCGCTGCACAGAGCGGCACTGGGCAGCACCCAACTGGGGCCTAAGGAGGGTCTGGCGCTGCTCAACGGCACCCAGTTCTCCACCGCCAACGCGCTGGCCGGGCTGTTCGAGGCCGAACTGCTGTTCCGCTCCGCGCTCGTCACCGGCGCGCTTTCGACCGAGGCCGCCAAAGGCTCCGACACCCCGTTCGATCCGCGCATCCACACGCTGCGCCGGCATCGCGGCCAGATCGAAGTCGCCGATGCCCTGCGCGGGTTGATGATCGGCAGCGCCATCCGCGCCAGCCATCTGGAGAACGACGCGCGCGTGCAGGACCCCTACTGCCTGCGCTGTCAGCCGCAGGTCATGGGCGCCGCGCTCGACATTCTGCGCCAGGCTGCGACCACGCTGGAGATCGAAGCCAACGGCGTCTCCGACAACCCGCTGATCTTCCCGGAGACGGACGAGGCGCTGTCGGGCGGCAACTTCCATGCCGAGCCGGTCGCTTTCGCCGCCGACATGATCGCCATGGCCATCTGCGAGATCGGCTCCATCGCCGAGCGCCGCATCGCCATGCTGGTGGACCCGGCGCTGTCCGGCCTGCCCGCGTTCCTGACGCCGCGCCCCGGCCTCAATTCGGGGTTCATGATCCCGCAGGTGACCGCCGCCGCGCTGGTCAGCGAGAACAAGCAGCGCGCCTATCCGGCCAGCGTGGATTCGATCCCGACTTCGGCCAATCAGGAAGACCACGTCTCGATGGCCGCCCACGGCGCGCGGCGCCTGCTCGACATGGCCGAGAACGCGACCGCCGTGCTGGGCATCGAACTGCTCGCCGCCGCGCAAGGGGTGGATTTCCACGCCCCGCTCGCGTCCAGCGATGCGCTTGAAGCCGCCCGCGCGACCCTTCGCGAGCAGGTGCCGACGCTGGAGGACGATCGCCATTTCCACCCGGACATGGAGGCCGCGAACCTGCTGATCCGCTCGGGCGCGCTGCTTGCCTCGGCGGGTGACAGCCTGCCGGGTGTGGCGTGAGCGATTGGCTCAAGATCGTAGAAGGCGACGCCCCCCTCATCGTCGCCTTCCCCCACGTCGGCACCCAGCTTGCCGACGTGGGGCACCTCTTCGCGTCCGAGTGGCTGGCGCGGCGCGATGCCGACTGGTGGGTGGACGAACTCTACGCCTTCGCCGCCGATCTTGGCGCCACGCTGGTCAGCACGCGCATCTCGCGCAGCGTGATCGACCTCAACCGCGATCCTTCGGGCGCCTCGCTCTATCCGGGGCAGGCGACGACCGAACTGTGCCCGACGACCACCTTCGACGGCGAGCCGCTTTACGCCGGTGATACCCCCGACGAAGCCGAGATCGCCCGCCGCCGCGCGCTCTGGTTCGATCCGTACCATGCCGCGCTGCAGGCCCAGATCGAGCGGCTGCGCGCCGTCCATGGCCGGGTAGTGCTCTACGACGCGCACTCGATCCGCAGCCATGTACCGCGCCTGTTCGACGGCGAACTGCCGCAGTTCAATATCGGCACCAACGGCGGCAAGACCTGCGATCCCGCGCTGGCGGCCGTCGTCGAAGGCATCTGCACCCAATCGGGCGAGAGCCACGTCCTCGACGGCCGCTTCCGGGGCGGCTGGACCACCCGCCATTACGGCCAGCCCGACAAGGACATTCACGCCATCCAGATGGAACTCGCCATCCGGGGCTACATGGATGAGCCCGAGGTGCCCAGCGAGGCCAACTGGCCGCCCGCCTTCGATCCAGCACGCGCTGCCGCGCTCACCGAAATCCTTTCCCAGATCATGAAGGCCGCCCGCGCCTTCGCCCTTCAGGACGCCTGACATGACCCGTATCGACAATACCCGCGTCATCAAGCCCGCCACCGGCACGCAGCTTTCCGCGAAAAGCTGGCTCACCGAGGCGCCTTTGCGCATGCTGATGAACAACCTCCACCCCGACGTCGCCGAGCGCCCTGAGGAACTGGTGGTCTACGGCGGCATCGGCCGCGCCGCGCGCGACTGGGAGAGCTACGACCGGATCGTCGAGACGCTCCAGCGCCTTGAAGGCAACGAGACGCTGCTGGTGCAGTCGGGCAAGCCGGTGGGTGTGTTCCGCACCCATGCCGATGCGCCGCGCGTACTGATCGCCAATTCCAACCTCGTGCCGCACTGGGCGAACTGGGAGCATTTCAACGAACTCGATAAGCGCGGCCTTGCCATGTACGGGCAGATGACCGCCGGTTCGTGGATCTACATCGGCACGCAGGGCATCGTTCAGGGCACTTACGAGACGTTCGTGGAGATGGGTCGCCAGCACCACGGCGGTGACCTTTCGGGCAAGTGGCTGCTGACAGCGGGCCTTGGCGGCATGGGCGGCGCGCAGCCGCTGGCCGCCGTCATGGCGGGCGCATCGTGCCTTGCGATCGAGTGCCAGCCCAGCCGGATCGAGATGCGCCTGCGCACCGGCTACCTCGACAAGTCCGCCACCACCATCGAGGAGGCCATGGCGATCATCGATCAGGCGAAGGCGGACGGCAAGCCCGTCTCGGTCGGCCTGCTGGGCAATGCCGCCGAACTGCTGCCCGAAATCTACGCGCGCGGCATCCGCCCCGACCTGCTGACCGACCAGACCAGCGCCCACGATCCGATCAATGGCTACCTCCCCGCAGGCTGGACCGTCGCCGAATGGATCGAACGGCGCGAGCGCGAACCCGAGGCAGTCGCCAAGGCCGCCAAGGCATCGATGGCGCAGCACGTGCGCGCGATGCTCGATTTCCAGGCAGCGGGCGTCCCCACCACCGACTACGGCAACAACATCCGCCAGGTCGCGCTGGACGAGGGCGTGGCGAACGCCTTCGATTTCCCCGGCTTCGTGCCCGCGTACATCCGCCCGCTGTTCTGCCGGGGCGTCGGGCCGTTCCGCTGGGCCGCGCTTTCGGGCGATCCGGAGGATATCTACAAGACCGACGCCAAGGTGAAGGAACTGCTGCCCGACAACGCGCACCTGCACAACTGGCTCGACATGGCGCGCGAGAAGATCCACTTCCAGGGCCTGCCCGCGCGCATCTGCTGGGTGGGTCTGGGCGACCGCCACCGTCTCGGCCTCGCCTTCAACGAGATGGTCGCGAAGGGCGAGTTGAAGGCCCCGGTGGTGATCGGCCGCGACCACCTCGACAGCGGATCGGTCGCCTCGCCCAACCGCGAGACCGAGGCCATGCAAGACGGTTCGGACGCGGTTTCGGACTGGCCACTGCTCAATGCCCTGCTCAACACCGCGAGCGGCGCGACCTGGGTGTCGCTGCACCACGGCGGCGGCGTCGGCATGGGCTTCTCGCAGCATTCGGGCATGGTGATCGTCGCCGACGGTACGCCCGAGGCGGCGGCGCGTCTGGAGCGGGTGTTGTGGAACGACCCGGCCACCGGCGTCATGCGCCACGCCGATGCAGGCTACGAAATCGCGCGGGATTGCGCGGCGGAGAAGGGGCTGGATCTGCCGGGCATTCTTTAGACGGCCGGAGCGCCCCGGCGCGAGGGGCTTCGACAAGCTCAGCCTGAGCGGTGTTGAGAGCAGGTCTTTAAATTCCGCTCAGGCTGAGCTTGTCGAAGCCCCCTCGGCCACAGACTGATAACCGAATGACGAGACCGGAACGCCGATGACCATCGCCCGCATCATCCGCGCCGCCGACTGCCCGGAGGTTCCCTGGAAGAACGGCGGCGGCACCACGCGCGAGATCGCCGTCTTCCCGCCCGGCGCGGCGATGGGCGACTTCCTCTGGCGCCTCAGCATGGCGCGCGTAGAGCAGGCCGGGCCGTTCTCCGCATTCGAGGGCATCGACCGGACGCTGGCGGTGCTGGAAGGCACCCTGCATTTGTCCGGAGCCGTGGACGCAGTCCTCAACCCCGTCAGCGCGCCCTTCCCCTTCGACGGCACGGCGAGCGTCGAAGGTGTCCCGCTGGGCGGGCCGGTGCTCGACCTCAACGCCATGGTCCGTCGCGGCGTATACACCTGCGAGATGCAGCGCCTGACCCCCGGCGAAATAGTCACCCCCGCAGGCACCACATTCCTCCTCGCACTCGAAGCGCAGACACTCGACGACACCCATCTCGGCTATCTCGACTGCGCCCGGATCGACGGTCCGGTCACCACCGCAGGCCCCGCGTTGGTGGTCCGCTTCCTCTCCTGAAAAAATCTGCACCCGCGCGGAAGGATTTTTCCGCGCGGGGTCTCTTTCATGGCAAACGGGAAATCCGAAAGCCTTGAGGGAGGGTGCCACGCCAGGGGAGGCAGACAAGGAACTTGCGCGGCGACGCCGGACGGCCCTCTGGGTCGCGCGCGAGATCGTGCCCCATGAGGCGCGGGTCCGCCGCTGGCTGGCCCGCTCGCGCCTCTCGCCGGAGGACGTGGACGAGGTGATGCAGGAAGCCTACTGCCGGATCGCGATGCTGCCCTCGGTCGACCACATCGATCGGCCGCTGGCCTATATGTTCTCGATCACTCGCAACCTCGTGCTGCGGCGCCTCAAGCGTCGGCAGGTCGTGGTGCTGGAGGCGGTCAGCGAGATCGAGACATGGCAGGACGAAACCCCCTCGCCCGAGGAACAGGCGGCAAGCCGCATGAGTTACGAACGAGTGCTGGCGATCATCGGCCGCCTGCCCGAACGCTGCCGCCGGGTGGTGGAACTGCGCAAGATCGAAGGCTGGTCCCAAAAGGAAATCGCCGCCCACCTCGGCATGACCGAAAAGGCGGTGGAGAAGCAGGTCTGGACCGGCGTGCGCGCCATCCGCGACGCAGCAGTCGGTCCCGCAGGAATACTGGGCGGCCATCTACGCCGATCCGCGCTATGATCCTTCATACCAGGCCGACCCGGCGACGGCCCTCTTTTTCGTATTCTACAGGGAGAGATACATAGTGCCGACTTCAGGCAAGACGCGGTTGGCGCTGGTCCTTGCCGCCATGCTCTTCCCGGGCACCGCCCCGGCACGCGAAGTGGACGACAGCTACACCATCGGCCAGCGTTTCGAGCAGTACCGAGACAGGTTTCCGGGGATCGCCTGGCCTGCCGTCACCTGGCGCGAAGGGCAGTCGGTCCTGTTCGACCGTCCCTACAAGAACACCGGCACGCGCGATCTGCACATGGACGTGTTCCGCCCTGCGGCCCGCTGGCTGGGGGGCTCCTACGAACATGTCCCGGCGCGCTGGAAAGAGGCCAGCGCCGCCAGCCATGTGGGGCCACGGTCGCCGCCGACGCTGATCGTCAGCGGCGGCATCACGCGCTTCACCGAAGGCAAGGCCGCCGTGGCCGCCGAGATCGACGGCTTTCTCGGCAACCTTCCCGAACCCGCGCAAGGGATCGCCTCCAGATGATCCGCAGCCTTGCCTCCCTCCTTGGCGCGATACTGTCCAACGCCGCTGCCCTACCCGCGCTGGCGGCTCCCACCGAGTATCTCGTGCGGCCGATGTGCTCGGACAGTTCGGCGCCATGTTATACCTCGATCCAGCTGGCGCTCGACGCTGCCGCCCGCGACAGTTCGGGCGACTGGATCACCATCCGCATCGCGCCCGGCGACTATGCGGAAAAGCCGGTCGTGACCCGCAACCGGGTCCGCCTGATCGGCAGTGGCCAAGAGCGCACGCGCGTACACTTCAGTGCCGTCGCGCAGACCGCCCGGGGCTGGCACCGGGACGGCTGGGGCACGCCCGGTTCCGCCACGCTGACAGTGGATGCGCAGGAGGTCGTGGTCCGGGGGCTGACGGTGGAGAACACCTTCGACTACCTCGCCAACGACCGTCACCCGCAGGGCACCGCCGAGCGGATCGCCAATCCCCAGGCTGTCGCGCTGCTGCTCGACGTGCACAGCGACCGCGTTCTTGTCGATCGCTCGGCGGTGCTGGGCTATCAGGACACGCTGTTCGCGAACGGCGGCCGGGCGCTGGTGCGCCGCAGTCTGGTGGCGGGCAACATCGACTTCATCTTCGGCAATGGCCAACTGCTGATCGAGGACAGCGAGATCCGCTCCCGCCCCCGCAGCGCGCCTCATGTACAGGGCGAGTTCCAGTCGTTCATCGCGGCGCCTTCCACTCCGTTATCGCAGGCGCATGGCATCGTCGTCCATCGTTCCCGCCTGACCCGGGAAGCCGGCGTCCCCGACGGCGCCGTGGCGCTCGCACGACCGTGGCATCCGACGACGCGCTTTGCCGATGGGCGCTATGCCGATCCTGCCGCCGTGGGCCAGGCGATCTTCATAGACTGCTTCATGGACCGTCACATCCACCCGGATCACTGGACGACGATGAACGGCACCGCCCGCGACGGCACCATGACCGGCGTGTTCCGGCCGCAGGATTCCCGCTTCTGGGAGACCGGCTCCCACGGCCCGGGCGCAAAAGCGCGCGAGATCGGCATGACCTGGCGCGAAACCTCCGGCATCGCCGCGATCCGGCGCGGCATCCTCGCCGGATGGGATGTGCAGGACGAACCGCATCGAACCCGCGACGGGCCGAAAGCGACACGGCCGCGCATGACGGCACAGAGGAAAGAAAATTAACCCTTGTGACGCACACTGACTCCCGGCTGGCCAGGCTCGGAGCCGATGAGCGCTTTACAGAACACGATCCTAGAGATGATCGCCAAGGGCGAGACGCTGGCAGACACGGCCTTGCGGCTGTGCCTTGAAGTCGAGCGCCTCGTTCCCGGCGTTATCTGTTCCGTCGTGACGGTGGACCCACTGGGGCGCATCCATACGCTTGCAGCCCCCGGTTTGCCGCAGGCTTTCTGCGCTGCCATCGAGGGGATTTCGATCGGCCCGGAAGTCGGCACTTGCGGAACCGCGGCCTATCGCGGGCAGGAAATCACGACCGCCGACATCGCCAACGATCCGCGATGGAGCGAGTTCAGGCACCTCGTCCTGCCGTGGGGCCTGAGGGCCTGCTGGTCCCATCCGATATTCGATGCGCAGCGCAGAGCGGTGGCGACCTTCGCTTTCTACTATCGCGAAATGCGCGGCCCCTCCCTGCTCGAACGCGACATCGTCGAGCAGTGCATCCACTTGTGCTCGATCGCGCTGGACCGCCAGCTGCGGGTAGTCGAGTACGAGCGGCGCGCCAATACCGATGCCCTTACCGGTCTTGCCAATCGCGGTGCCTTCAATACCGCCCTGCACCGTCTCGATGGTGCGGTTCCGGGCAGCTGGGCGCTGTTGCTGCTCGACGTGGACAACCTCAAGTTCGTCAACGACACCTTCGGCCATCGCGCGGGCGATCTTCTGCTGCAGCAGGTGTCGGACCGCCTGACCATCGCCGCCTACCCCGATCGCGCCTATCGCATCGGCGGCGACGAATTCGCGATCGTCGTCGAAAGCGAGGCAGCGCTGCGCGATCTCGAGCGCACGGCGCAGGCATATCTCGATGAAATCGCCCTGACCGCCAATTGCGACGGCCACGTCGTTTCCCCCGGAGCGACAATAGGGCTAGCCGAATGCTCGCTTGCCGAGACGACGGCCGAGCAGGTGCGCCAGAACGCCGATTTCGCGCTCTATCACGCCAAGGAAACGGGGCGCGGCGGGTTCGTGCGCTACTGGCCGGGCATTGGCAGCCGGATGACGCAGCGGCTCACGGCGATCCGCGACGTCAACGCGGCTCTGCGCGAAAACCGGATCGAGCCGCATTACCAGCCCGTCGTCGATATTCGCAGCGGCGAAGTGATCGGCCTGGAGGCGCTGTGCCGCATGAGGATCGGCGATCAGGTCGTGCCGGCGGCCTCGTTCCACGAGGCGACAACCGACGCGCAGATCGCAGGCGCGCTGACCCAGCGCATGATGGCAGCCGTGGCGCGCGACATCTCTGAATGGCTTGCCGCAGGCATCGCCGTGCCGCAGGTCAGCATCAACGTCTCTTCCGCCGACTTCAACGGCGCCTCGATCTATGGCCTGCTTAGCGATACTTTCGAACGCGAAGGGGTGCCGCTGCGCCACGTCAGCCTTGAAGTTACCGAGTCCGTCTACATGGACGAGGCCGGCGTCGTGCGCCGGTCGGTGGAGGCCCTGCGTGCCAAGGGTCTGAAGGTCGCCCTCGACGATTTCGGCACCGGCTACGCCTCGCTCACGCATCTGATGAGCGTGCCGGTGGACTACATCAAGATAGACAAGTCCTTCATAGACCGCATCGTTTCCCATGCACCCAGCCAGATCATCGTAGAGGGTATCATCGGTATCGCGACCAAGCTGGGCATCCAGGTGGTCGCCGAAGGTATCGAGACCGCCGGGCAGGCGCGCAAGCTGACGGCGCTCGGATGTATGCTGGGTCAGGGCTTTCTCTATTCGCGCGCAGTTCCGAGCGACGCTGCGGCCGTTCTGATGGCGGCCCACCCGCCTGCGCACCACGTCACATTGGCAGGTGGGCGGTTACAATAGTGAAATGTGCGAAATCTGGCGGGATTTCGTCGAGCCTTTAACCAAAAAATAGCCATAGTTTCGTAGGCCGTGCCCATGTTTTATTGGACAGTATCTCGTCGACCTGAGTCGCGTGCCGGTGCCCATGCCTGCAAACATGGACCAATCGCGCCCTCCGAAGGCGGCTTTCGTGATTTCCTGCCCGCTGCCGGGCTCCTTGCCGCCGGGCTCATGGGCCTGACGGCAAGCTGGATGCTTTCCGGCACGCAGTCCGGGCAGTACCTCGTGGTGACCGCGCCGAGTTCTTCGCTGGTCGACAGCGTCAATCTCGTCACGCGCACCGGGGGCCGCCTTGCCGCCACCAGTTCGCTACCCAACGTCGTGATCGCGGGGTCTTCGCAGACCCACTTCGCCGCGTCGCTGCGCAAGGCGGGCGCGTGGCTTGCCGTTTCCGTTCCGGCCGTCGCGGGTTGCGGCGCGCCTTCTTCTTCGCAGGAGCAGACTTCGTGAACGTCGAACTCGACCAGTTGCGCCGCAAGTCCGGCCGCCTGCTCCTGGCGCTCTTCTGGGCGCATGTCCCGCTCTTCGCCGTTGTCGCGTTCATGACCGGGCACAGTCCGATGGCGGCGGCTCTCGCCGGTGCGGTCGTTGCCGGAAGCTACCACCTGATGTGGCTGCGGCACGGCATCGCGCCCGCCACGCGATACCTCTCCGCCGTCGCGTTGATGGCGGAGCCGGCGATCCTGCTCGTCCTCTTGCGTGGCCATCCCTGGCAGATGGACATGCACATGTACTTCTTCGCCATGCTGACGCTCACCATCGGCTGGTGCGATCGCCGCGCGGTTCTGGTCGCGGCGACCGCGGTGGCCCTGCATCATCTGCTGCTCCTGTACCTGCTGCCCTCGATCGTGTTCGCGGGCGGCGGCAACCTTGGCCGCGTGGTGCTCCATGCCGTCATCGTCATCTTCCAGGCGAGTGTGCTGGTGCTGCTGAGCGACCAGCTGGTCGAATCCTTCGCCTTGCGCGAACGCACCCGCGAGGCGGAAGAGGCGAGCCGGGCCAAGAGCATGTTCCTGGCCAACATGAGCCATGAAATCCGCACGCCGATGAACGCGATCCTAGGCTTCTGCCACCTGATCGGGCGTACCGACCTCGACCCGAAGCAGAAGGATTACGTCGCCAAGATCGGGCAGGCGGGCATGTCGCTGCTGCGCCTGATCAACGACATCCTCGACTTCTCGAAGAACGAGGCAGGCAAGCTGACGCTGGAGGCAAACCCCTTCGATGTGCGCAATGCCATCGCCAACCAGTTGCAATTGGTCGCCGGCGATGCGGAGGCCAAGCGGGTGCGCGTCACCTCCGAGGTGTCCGGTGCCCTGCCCCATCGCCTGATGGGCGACGAGCTGCGCTTCAACCAGGTGCTGCTCAACCTCGTCAGCAACGCGGTCAAGTTCTCGGAAAACGGCAGCGTCACCGTCAGTCTCGACATCGTCGAGGAGACGGGGGATCAACTCACCGTCGAACTGCAGGTGCGCGACACCGGCATCGGCATGAACACCGAACAGCAGGCTGCGCTGTTCCAGTCCTTCACCCAGGCGGACAGCTCGACCACGCGGCGCTTCGGCGGCACCGGCCTCGGCCTCGCGATCTGCCGCCAGATCGTCGAACAGATGGGAGGTTCGATCCGCGTCGAGAGCGCCCCCGGCCAGGGCAGCACTTTCATTGCCCGGATGCAGATGGCGCGCGAGGACGAGAATGCTGCCCTCGAACCCGCCGTTCCCGCGCACATCCGCGCCCTGCGCGTGCTTGCCGCAGATGACAACGCGGCGTCGCGTCAAGTACTGCAGGACATCTTTGCGGGCTGGGAGATTTCACTCGATCTCGTCGCCTCGGGCGACGAGGCGCTGAGCGCGATCCGCAGCGCGGACGAGGCCGGCCATGCCTACGACCTTGTCCTGCTCGACTGGAAGATGCCCGGCATGAACGGGCTGCAGACGGTCGAGGCGATGCAGATCATGGAGCACACTGCGCCTTTGCCGCGCACTCTCATCGTCACCGCCTATGGCGCCGACAGCCTCCTTCCCGGCGGCACCCCGGCCCACGTCGCGGCGGTACTGACCAAGCCGATAGCGCCCCGCGCCCTGCTCGAGACGATCATCGAGGTCGCGTCGCACGATACCGGCCACGTCGGCGAAGCCACGGCGGAAGCCGCGCCGACCGTCGCCGCCCAGTTCCAGGGCGCCCGCGTCCTGCTGGTCGAGGACAACGAGATCAACCGCGAAATCGCCATCGAGTTGCTCGTGCAGGCCGGTCTCATCGTCGATCAGGCAGAAAACGGACGCATCGGCTGCGACCGTGTGCAGGCCGCTAACGGCAATTACGCAGCCGTGCTCATGGACGTGCAGATGCCCGAGATGGACGGCATCGCCGCGACCCGTCTCATCCGCGAGACATGGTCCGCCCATCGCCTGCCGATCATCGCCATGACCGCCCATGCCCATGAAGAGGAGCGCCAGCGCTGCCTCAACGCGGGTATGAACGATCATATCTCCAAGCCGGTCGATCCGGCGATGCTGATGCGCACGCTCGAACGCTGGTTGCAGCCGGTCACGGCCGAAACCTCGGCGCGCGCGCCGGTGGCGGCGCTCGCTCCGGTGGCGGCGCTCGCTCCGGTCGCCGCTATGGCTTCCATTCTGGCTCCAGCTCCGGGGCAGGACACTGTCCTGCCGGAGCACCTGCCGCCGTTCGATTTGCGCGCCGCCCTGCTGCGCGTGAATGGAAAGGCCTCGCTGCTGCGCAAGCTGATCATCACCTTCGGCGAGACTTACGCGAACGTCGGGCAGGATTTGCGAACGCATATCGCCGGTGGCCTGCTCGCCGATGCCCGGCGTCTCGCCCATAGCCTCAAGGGGGTCGCAGGGTCCCTCGAACTGCCTCAGATCCAGCGTTCGGCGGCAGAGATCGAGCGAATGCTTGCCGATGGCGACGCGCTTCAGGCGCAGGCGGCGATCGTCGATCTGGATGTACTGCTGGCCCCCGCCATCGCGGCGGCCCGCTCTCTCTCAGCAAACCGCGCAGCCGTTGCCCCGGCCGCCGAGGCTGATCGCGATATGGGCGCGGCAGCTGTGGCACGCGACGAATTGCGTGCCCTGCTGCGCCGCCGCAGCCTTGGCGCGCGGGCCAGTTTCGGCCGCTATGCCGCTGCGATCGGCCTGAATGAAGACGAGCGCGCCGCGCATCCGGTCAACCGCGCGCTGGAAAAGCTCGACTACGATACGGCAATCGAATTGCTCGACGCGGATGACACCGCCGCCGAGCCGATCGGCAAGGCAGGAGCAACGGCATGAGCAGGGGCACGATCCTCATCGTCGACGATGAGGTCTCCAACATCGAGATCATGAATGCGGTGCTGGAGGACGACTACGAAGTCCTGTTCTCCACCTCTGGCCAGCAGGCGCTGGATACCGCGCGGATCACCCCGCCCGACCTGATCCTGCTTGATGTGCTGATGCCCGGAATCGACGGCTTCGAGGTCTGCCGCCAGATCAAGGCGGACCCCCAGCTCGCCGATATCCCGGTGATCTTCACCACGGGCCTGGGCGATACCGACCACGAGATGCGCGGCCTGCAACTGGGTGCGATCGACTATGTGACCAAGCCGATCCAGCCCGCGATCCTGCGCGCCCGGGTCGGCAACCATGTCGAACTCAAGCGCCTGCGCGACCAGCTGGCGAATCTTGCCGTCACCGATGCGCTTACCGGCCTCAGCAATCGCCGCCAGATGGAGCAGGCGCTCCACGCCGAAGTGGGACGGCTCGGGCGTACCGGCGACTGGCTGACGGTCATCATGATCGACATCGATTTCTTCAAGCAGTTCAATGACACCTACGGCCACCCGGCGGGGGACCGCTGCATCGTCATGGTCAGCGCCGCCCTCGCCCGCGCCGTCAAGCGCGCCTCAGACCTTCCGGCCCGCTACGGCGGCGAAGAGTTCGCCTGCATCCTGCCCGGCGCCGACCCGGATGGCGCAGCGCTGGTGGCGCAGGAGATCAGCCAGCATGTGCAATCGCTCAACATCCCGCACGAGCGCTCGCAGATCAGCCCCTTCATCACCGTCAGCATCGGCGTCGCCAGCGCGCGCTGCCTGCCCGACATGACGCCCGAGATGTGGCTGAAGGAAGCTGACCGGCAGCTTTACCGTAGCAAGCAGGAGGGCCGTGACCGCGTGACCGCCATCGAATTCGGTGCGGTCTCGGACAACCTGTAACTGGGGGCACGCGCCCTGCCCTCATTGCGGTGTGACGGAAATGCCGTCGATCGGGCCGGTCTTGCGGGAATGGTGTGTAGTCGCCGTTGTCCGGGTGATCGTGTCCGCGCCGGCGTCGAAGCCTTGATCCGCATCGACGTTATATATCAAATGCTTATATGATATTTCTTTATTTGATTCGAGCTTATGTGACCTGCATCATAAGCAACCTGCCGTAAATCATATATCATTATGATAAATAGGTATTATTTAGAAATACGTCATATCTGAAGGAATGGTTCTCTGCGATCGTTCAGCGGCTCGCAGCCGTCTTCGGTGATCAGCCAAAGATCTTCGAGATGAACGTTTCCGGTAGCATTCAGGTGGAGCACCGGGCAGTCCACGCTGATGACCATGTCTACCTCGATACGATGGTCGTCCTTGTCGAAATTCAGCGCATTGCCCTTGAACGCCTCATCCGTATGGAACAGGCCGACGCTGTGCGTGGCGCAGGCTACGGAAACGTCGTAGCCTGCGCGTGCAACCGCGCCCTGGCCGATACGGCGGACATCGGAATAGAGCAGTCCGGGGCGCAGTTCGCGGGCGATGGCGTCATTCGCGCAGACCGCCGCCTGGACCATGCGCATGACGATCGGATCGGGAGCACCGACGAAGACCGTGCGCCCGAAATCGCCGTGGTATCCGGCGTAGTGGCTGACCGCGTCGATCTGGAAGCTGCGTCCGTCGCGGATGATGCCGTCGCGGCGGCGCATGGCCATGCTGTCGGTCGACAGGAACAATGGCACCCCACCCCTACGGCCGGTTTCGGCGAAGAACGCCAGGCGTAGCTCCTCGTAAGTCGATCCCGCCTGCATCGAGAGAATGGCGGCACGGGCTGCCTCGGCATTGCTTGCGGCGGCGTGGCGCATCAGCGCGATCTCCGCCGCAGACTTGATCATCCGGATGCGGCGCAGCAGCGGCTCTGCAGGCGTGCACGCGCCCGTCAGTCCGACTCCCGCAGCGGCGTTCAGCGTATCTACCGCAAGGTTCGCGCCATGAGGAGCGACTGCCGCGCTCAGGGCAGTCGCAGCGTTACGGAATGCCGGTCTGCGAGACAGCACACCCAGCGTCGCTGTCCGGCTCAACCTGTCGAGCAGATCGGGCCGTCCGCCCGGCGGCTCATCAAGGAAGACCGGCGCGGCGGCATCGCCCTCCAGCCCGTCGGGCGCGGTGTAGAGGAAGATGTCCAGTGGGCCGCCCTCGGCGGGGTCCTCGACATCGTGGAGATAATGGATGAACTGGCTGGTGATCAGGATCACCGGTTCTTCGGCCGATGCCGGCACAACGGCGAAGGCAGCCCCCGACTGGCCCATCAGCACCATTTGCGGCAAGAAGCCGGTGGCATGATAGATGTTCGTCGGATCGGCAAGGACCAGCGCCGATATGCCGTGCTCGCTCATCACGCTTTCGGCAACGGCACGGTTAATCAAAGGGGCGAGCGCGGGCATGGGGCAGACGTTTCCTTGGGGCGCAATTGAGGGCGCGGCGTCGTCGCTCGACGTGCCGCGCCAGGGACGGGGCCTTGCCGATCACCAGATTTCGGGGCGGCTCCGCAGGCCGGGGTCGGCATCGAAAGCGTTGGCTGGAACGGCCAGTCCCAGGTTCTCGCGCAGCGTCGCACCTTCGTATTCCTTGCGGAAGTGCCCGCGATCCTGGAGAATCGGCACGACGAGATCCACGAAGTCCTCGAGCCCGCCCGGCAGGAACGGCGCAGAGATGACGAAGCCGTCCGCCGCGCCTTGCGTCTCCCAGTGGATGAGCGTTTCGGCAACCTCCTCGGCCGTACCGACGATGGTGTGCCCGGTACGCCCGGCAGCGACCCGGCGCGCCAGTTCGCGCACCGGCAGGCCCTGACGCTCGGCCAGTTCGAGCACGCGATCGCGCGTAGAATTCTGCCCTGCAAGCGCTGCCTCCGGCAGAGGTGGCAAAGGCCCGTCCGGGTCGGCCTGCGACAGGTCGATGTTGCCGAGAAGCCCTTCGAGCTTTGAAATCGCGATTTCGGCCGGGATCAGGTCATCGAGCTCGCGCTTGAGGTCTTCGGCCTCTGCGCGGCTGCGACCGACTACCGGAGTGACGGCAGGCATGATCTTGAGGCTTTCCGGCAGGTGGCCGAACTGTGCCAGTTGATCATGCATTGCCGTTCGAAATGCCTGCGCGGTCTCGATCGTCGGGTGCGAGGTGAAGATGACTTCCGCGTTGGCGGCAGCGAAGCGCTGGCCGGTGGCGGAAGCGCCGGCCTGCACGAGCACCGGGTGTCCCTGCGGCGGACGCGGCACGGTCAGCGGTCCGGCGACCCTGAAGTGTTCGCCCCGATGGTCGACGGCGCTGATCCGCGCAGGGTCGGTATAGCGTCCGTTGGCCTTGTCAGCGACGACCGCGCCGTCCTGCCAGCTGTCCCACAGCCTGCGCGCCACGGCCACGAACTCTTCCGCACGGGCATAGCGGTCGCCATGGGCCAGGTGGCTGTCGAAACCGTAGTTGTGCGCCTCATTCTCCATCGTCGACGTTACGATGTTCCAGCCCACGCGGCCCCGACTCATATGGTCGAGCGAGGCGAAGCGACGGGCTAGGTCGTAAGGATGGTTATATGTGGTGGACGCTGTGCCGACCAACCCGAGATGCCGCGTCTCCGCCGCGATCGTGGCCAGCACGATCAGGGGATCGAGCTTGGGCGTTTCCAGCCCGGCAAACACCGACGCGCCCCGGACCGGATGATAGCCCAGATAATCGGCCAGAAAGACGCCGTCGAACAGCCCCTTCTCCGCAGTGCGGCCAAGTGCACGGAAATAGTCGGCATCACACAGGGCATTGTCGGCGGCGCGGGAGTGGCGCCAACCAGCAATATGGCCACCGGTCTGCATCAGGAACGCAAGCAGTTTCATGACGTCTTTGGCGCCTCGCGTCGAAGAATTGAGCCTGTCGGGGAACACCCTTGCCGGGAACTGCGGCCTAAGCCAGCCTTGCCCCCTGACATATCCGGATAACGAGCACGACTTCGCCGACCGCGCCAATCAGGATTCCTTGCAGGTGATAAGGCGTTCTGATTTTCGGCGCGAAAAAACCGGTGTTACCTTGCACTCATCAAGTGGCGATTTGATGACAGCGAAGGCGCTAAATTATTGATTAAACGCTTAAAAAACGAAATATAACAAGAAGTTTCACGCAGGAAGAACGATCTCAAAACTTAGGCCGATAACGGTCGGGGATCGAAATGGGGAAAGCAATCATGACCAGTACGTCGGCGCTACGTCGCGCCGTTCTTTTGTCCTGTACGTCGTTGATCGTCGCGGCAGGTGTTTCGAGCACCGCCAGCGCGCAGGATGCCGTCGATACGTCGGCCAGCGCGCCCGGCGACATCGTTGTGACTGCCCGCAAGCGCGGCGAGGACATTCTCAAGACCCCGATCTCGGTTACCGCCCTTTCCGGCGAGGACATGCAGAAGCGCGGCGTGCAATCGGTCACCGACCTTGCCTCCTTCACGCCCAGCATGAAGATCGTTTCGAGTTCGTCGGGTCGCAACGACCGCTCGTTCCAGCAGGTCATCATTCGCGGCTTCACCCCGTCGAGTGCTTCGGTTCAGACCGCCTCGATGTTCATCGACGGCGTGCCGGTCTCCACCGCCACCGCGATCCAGACCATCTCCGATCCCGAGCGCATCGAAGTGCTCAAGGGTCCGCAGAGCGCCTACTTCGGTCGCCAGACTTTCGCTGGTGCCGTCAACGTCGTGACCAAGTCGACGCCTGACCGTCTCGAAGGCAGCTTCTCGGGCATGATCGGCACGCGCGACAACCATGACATCCAGGCCTCCATCGGCGCGCCACTGATCGAGGGCCTCGTCGGCTTCCGCGCGACCGTGCAGGAAATGGCCAAGGGCGGTTCGTGGAAGAACCAGGGTGTGCCCGGCCAGACGCTGGGAGACCAGCGCACCCGTGCCGCAACCCTGGCGATGGAGTTCACGCCCGCATCGAACCTGAAGGCCAAGGCCTTCGCGATGATCTCGAAGAACAACGACGGTCCCAACGCGACCGGCCTGCTGGCCGCGCATGCCGTCACCAACCCTTCGGACGGCGCGGTGATCGTTCCGGATTCCTCGAACTGCGCTTTCGGCAACAACCGCTACTTCTGCGGCACCCTGCCCGGCCTGCCTGCCGGTGCGCCCTCGATGAACACGGTCAACACGCCCTTCATCAAGGACTTCCTCGCCAACCCGAAGGGCCGCCTGCTCGACCCCGAGGACGGCGTTCAGGGCTATGGCCTGCGCAGCCGGTTCTATCACCTGCACTTCAACGTCGACTGGGAGGTCGGCAGCGGCATCACGCTGTCCTCGCTCACCGGCTACAACAACGAGCGCCGCAGCCAGCTTTCGGACCTCGACCTCTACTACAACACCACCGCGCCGAACTCGACCAACGCTGTCGGCACGGCGCCGGGCGCGCCGAGCTACTTCGACTATCCGTACCTCGTCGAAGCCATCAGCAAGGACTTCTCGCAGGAACTTCGCGCAAGTTATGACGATGGCGGGCCGTTCACCGCGACGCTCGGCGGCAGCTACCTGAACGCGACGTTCCAGGGCGGCGGCGGCGGCAACAACGGCGCGCTCGGCACCAGCCAGTTCAGCGTCGTCTCGGGCAAGACCCGCAACCGCACCTTCGGCGCCTTCTTCGGCCTCGGCTACAAGGTGACGCCGGACCTCAGCATCAACTTCGACGGTCGCTACCAGATCGACACGATGTACGCCTATGCCCGTCCGGGCGGCCAGACCATCGCCTCGGCCGCCTTCGCGACGCCCGGCTTCTACGAGGAAGGCTCGGTCCTCGCCAAGCAGACTTACAAGAACTTCACCCCGCGCGTGATCGTCAACTACGACGTGACGCCGGACATGATGATCTATGCCTCGTATTCGAAGGGCGTGAACCCGGCCGCGTTCAACACCGTGTTCCTGTCCAACCTGAGCCCCGCCGCGCAGGTTCTGGCGGCCGACGCGGGCCTGCGCATCGCGGTCGAACCTGAAAAGCTCGACAACTTCGAGATCGGCGCCAAGGGCAAGGCGTTCAACAACCGCCTGCGCTACTCGGTCGCCGCCTACTACGGCATCTGGAAGGACCAGTTGAACGCCAACGTCATCACCCTGGTCGATCCGGCGACGAGCGTGGTCTACAACATCCAGGCCCAGCTCAACACCGGCAAGGTCAAGATGTACGGCCTCGAAGGCGACTTCTCCTTCGCGGCGACCGACCACCTGACCCTTTCGGCCAACGGTTCGTACAACGAAAGCGACATCCGCAAGCTGAGCGCGCCGACGGTGACCGCCCTTACCGGCATCACCGACTTCAGCGGCAACCACAATCCGCTGGCCTCGCGCTGGTCGGGCTCGGTCTCGGCCAACTACACGATGCCGCTGCGCGGTGACGTCGAGGCCTTCGCCCGCGCCGACTTCACCTACAAGTCGGGGGTCTACACCAATGCCTCCAACCTGACGAAGACGCCGGACATGACGCAGGTGAACTTGCGCGCGGGCTTCGGGAACGATCGCTTCACGTTCGAAGGTTTCGTGACCAACCTGTTCAACAACAAGGCTTATCCGGCCGCGATCGACTTCACCCTGCTGGAGCGCACCAACTCCTACCTTTCGCCGTTCTCGGGCGTTGCGGTGGCGCTGCGCGATCTGCGCACGTTCGGTGTGCGATCAACCGTGAAGTTCTGACGAGCACTGATGCGCGGCGGGGTGCAGCCTGCATTCCGCCGCGCAACGAATGTCAACTTGAGCAGATGGATACGACGATGAGCGAATACGATCTGGTCATTCGCGGCGGCACCGTCGCCGACGGCACCGCCGCCGAACTCTTCGAGGGGGACGTCGCACTGCGTGACGGCGTAATCGTCGCGACGGGAACCGTCACGGGTTCCGGGCGCGAGGAGATCGACGCGCGCGGCAAGCTGGTCACGCCCGGCTTCGTCGATATCCACACCCACTACGACGCGCAAGTCACCTGGGATACGCAGTTCTCGCCCTCGACCAATCACGGCGTGACGAGCGTGCTCATGGGCAACTGCGGCGTCGGCTTCGCGCCCTGCCGCCCCGACATGCGCGAACAGATGATCGACGTCATGGAAGGCGTCGAGGACATTCCCGGCATCGTGATGGCCGAAGGCCTCCCGTGGAACTGGGAGAGCTTCCCCGAATACATGGACGCCATCGAGCAGCGGCACATGGATGCCGACTTCGCCGTCGCCGTCCCGCATATTCCGGTGCGCGTTCACGTCATGGGTCAGCGCGCCATCGAGCGCGAACCGGCCACCGGCGCCGACATGCAGGCCATGGCCGCCATCGTCCGCGAGGGACTGGAGGCAGGTGCCTTCGGCTTCTCCACCACCCGCGTCATCGGTCACCGCACCGCCAGCGGCGACCAGCTTCCGGTCACCACCGCGAGCGAGGACGAACTCCTCACCATCGCCATGGCCATGAAGCCGTTTGGGCGGCATCTGTTCATGTCGGCCTCCGAGTTCGATACCGGCAACGGCTTCTCGTCCGAGTTCCGCATGCTGTCGCGCGTTGCGGAGGCTTCGGGGCAGACGGTCACGTTCCCGCTCCTGCAGTATAACGAAGCACCCGACCGCTGGCGCGAGATCGCCGACGCCTGCGCCGCCAGCCGTGCGCAGGGGATCGACATCTATGGGCAGGTCGTCGGCCGCCCGGTCGGCGTTCTGTTCGGCCATCAGTTATCGCTCAATCCGTTCCGCGGCTGCCCGACTTACGAAGCCATCGAAGACCTGCCCATCGCTGCGCGCGCGCGGGAAATGCGCAAAGCCGAGGTTAAGGCCACGATCCTCTCGGAAATGGGCCTGCCGCTCGACCCGAAAAAGTATCCGGCGTTCATGCGCGAAGTCTCCCAGTGCTATGCCATGGGCGAAAACCCGGATTATGCCCCGCCCGAAAGCGCTCGGTTCGACATCATTGCCGGCCAGCGCGGCTGCAGTGTCTATGAGGTTGCCTACGATGCGCTGCTGGAGGAGGACGGTCAGGCCATCCTCTACTTCCCGGCGCGCAACTACACGCATTACAACCTCGACGTCGTCCACCACATGCTGCGGCGCGAGGATACCGTGCTCGGGCTCGGCGACGGCGGTGCGCATGTCGGCGCGATTTGTGATGGCAGCATGCAGACGTTCCTGCTCACCTACTGGACCCGCGACCGCGTGGGAGAGCGCCTCTCGATCCCGGAAGCGGTGCACCTGATGACCGGCCACACCGCCCATGTCGGCGGCTTCGGCGATCGCGGCATCATCGCGCCGGGCTACAAGGCCGATCTCAACGTCATCGATTACGACCGTCTGCGCCTTGCCCCGCCGCGCGCCAGCTTCGACCTTCCCGCCGGTGGCCGCCGCCTGACGCAAGGGGCGAGCGGTTACACCGCGACGATCCTCTCCGGCGTCGTCACCGCCCGCGACGACATTCCCACCGGCGCCCTGCCCGGCCGCCTCGTGCGTGGCCGCCGCTCCGCGCCTGTCGCCTGATACCTCCAGACGGACCTGACCTGATGCTCATCAATCGAGACCGCGCCGACGCTCTGATGGACCGCGAGGACATAGCGGTCGTCGTCGCCTCGACCCCGATCAATACCTACTACCTCTCCAGCTGGGCCACCGACGCCAGCTGGGGCTTCGGCGATCTCGCGCTGGCGATCCTGCCGCGCGACCATGCGCTCGATGCCGCCGTGCTGACCGTCGAGGTCGATATGGGCCAGCCCCAGCAGGGGCAGGGCACGTGGATGGCGGTGCGCGGCTACGCCCGCAAGCCCGGCATCGGCGCGGGCGGCGTGCAGGCCGCGCTGACCGCCGAGGGGCTGCCGCAGAACCATCAGGAAGCCGTGGCGCAATACTTGCGCGAACTCGGCCTCGACCGCTCGCGCGTGGCGTTCGAGGATCGCGGCCTCGGCCTCGATGTCAACGAACTGCTCGGCGGCACCATCGACGTGGTCCCTGCGCGCGATCTCCTGCGCGACATGCGCATGGTCAAGACGCCCGCCGAGATGGCCAACATGCGCGCCGCCGCCCGCAAGACCGAACTCTCGCTCCAGCTCTCGGCCGAGGCGCTGGCCGCCGGGGCCACCTGCGCCGAGGCGGAGCGGGTGTTCTGGTCCGCCGCCGCGCTGGCGGGCGGGCGCCCGGTGTTCCTGCTCATCACCCCGTACCGCCCCGGCTTCGGGCGCCTGCCCAAGAACGCCGAATTGCAACAGGGCGACATGGTGACCTTCGACGCCACCGCAGAGTTCTCGCACTACACCAGCGACATCGGCCGCACCGCCGTGATCGGCGAGCCCTCACCCGAACAGCTCAAGCGCTACAACGCCACGCGCCTTGGCTGGCAGGCGGCTCTGCCGGAATTTCGCGCCGGTCGTCTCTCCACCGACGTGGAGAAGGCCGTCGTCGCCTCGATCCAGGCCCACGGCAACCCCGAGTTCCGCGCCTGCGGCCTGCACTCGGTCGGGCTCGAGCACACCGATCACCCGCATCCGGGCGGCGGCATGCACAGCTTCGAACTGGTCGACCGCATGGTCCTCAGCTGCGACCTGCCCTGGATCGGCCCGGAGATCGGCAAGTTCCACTTCGAGGACATCATCTACCTCGACGGTGACACGGTCGAGATCCTCAACGATGCCGACGGCCGCCTGATGGCCTGCATCGACGGGCGCACCGTTCGTGTCGACTGACACCCCGGCGCCCTTCCCTCCGGTCCGCCAGACGCTCTGGCCGATGCTGCTGCTGTTCCTGGCGGCCAATTTCTACAGCATCGACAAGGCCATCGTTGGCGTTCTTGCGGAGCCGATCAAGGCCGACCTCGGCATCGACGACATTCGCATGGGCCTGCTCATGGGCCTTGCCTATTCGCTGCTGAGCGGGGTGTGCGGCCTGTGGCTGGGCTCTCTGGTGGACCGTCATGTCCGCAAGCGTGTGCTCGGCGGCGCGATCATCGTCTGGAGTCTGTCCACCGCGCTCGGGGGCCTCGCGCCGAATTTCGAGACGTTCTTCGTGTTCCGTGCCCTCGTCGGCCTTGGCGAAGCGGCGGTCGCGCCTGCCGCCATGTCGCTGATCGCGGACATGTTCCCGCCCGACCGTCGCGGCCGCGCGTTGAGCGCATACCTCATCGGCGCGACCATCGGCACGGCGCTGTCCTCGGTGATCCCCGGCGCGATCCTCGCCGCGAAGCTGCATATCGCGCTGCCGGGCTACGGCCTCGTCGTCCCGTGGCGCAGCGCTTTCCTGCTCTGCGGGATCGTCGGTCCGGCCGTGGGCCTCGCCTTTCTGACCATCCGCGAACCCGTCCGGCGCGGCCTTCCCGCCGAGGCAAGGGCACCCGCGCGGGTGGGTGACAAGCTGGCCTATCTCGGCCGCCAGCGGAAGCTGGTCGTGCCGCTGTTCGCCGGTTTCTGCCTCTATTACCTCGCCTTCGTCGGCGTGACCTCGTGGACCGCGCCGCTGCTGATGCGCACGTATGGGCTGACGCTGCCGCAGATCGCCAACCTGCTCGGTCTCGGCATGCTCATCGCCGGTGTCTCAGGCTACCTGCTCGGCGGCTTCGCGGCGGACACCCGCAAGGCCGGGCGCATCGGACTGATGGCGGTGCTGCCGCTGGTCGCGCTGCCCACCGCCTTCGCAGGCTATGCGCCGGGCCTTGGTCTTGCCATTGCCGCGCTTGCCACGATCAGCCTGACCACGCCGATGCTCAACGTCGCCATGAACGCGACCGTGCAGGAGATCGTGCCCAACGACATGCGCGGGTTCTCGTACGCTTTCCTCAGCGTCGTCGCCGCCTTGCCCGCAGGCGCCGGAGGGCCGTTCGCCATCGCCTTCGTCTCGGAGAAGGTGCTCGGCGATCCCTCGCGCATCGCTGCTTCCTTCGTCCTCGTCGTCCTGCCATGCCTCGTGCTGGCGGCGGCCTGTTTCGCGGCCGCCGCGCGCGCCTATCGCTCCGCCCCGGCGGACGGCGAACTGGCGCGTGTCATCGGCGCCAGCCACTTGTGATCTCCCCGGAGCCCGTACCATGCCCGACCCCAACCATATGATTCTCGCCACCTTCATCCACAACAGCGGCGCGCATCCCGGCGGATGGCGCTGGCCCGGCGCGCCTGCCGTGGACCAGCATGATTTCGCGCACTTCGCCCACCTCGCCCAGACGGCCGAGCGCGGGAAGATGCACTGCTACTTCTCAGGCGATTCCCAGGGCTTTCCGAGCATTTCCGGCAAGGACGCCTTCGCCGCCACCGATTACGCAGGCAAGCTGGAGCCGACCACACTGCTCGCCGCGCTGGCCGTCGTCACGAAGCACATCGGCCTGATCGCCACCGCCTCGACCACGTACAACGAGCCTTACGCGATCGCCCGCCGCTTCGCCTCGCTGGACCACATCTCCAAAGGCCGCGCGGGCTGGAACGTCGTCACCTCCGCCAGCGACGGCGAGGCGCGCAACTTCGGCCGCGATCTCAACATGGACCATGACGCCCGCTACGCCCGCGCCGAGGAGTTCGTGGACGTGTGCAAGAACCTCTGGGACAGCTGGGAGGACGGCGCGATCCTGCGCGACCGTGAGGCGGCGCGCTACTTCGACCCCGCCAAGGTCCACGAACTCGGCCACAAGGGCGAGCACTTCACGGTTGCCGGTCCGCTCAATGTCGCCCGTCCGCCGCAGGGGCACCCGATCATCGTGCAGGCAGGCGGCTCCGGCCCCGGCCGTGCATTGGCCGCACGCACGGCGGACATGATCTTCACCGCCGCCAGTTCGGTGGAAGTCGCGAAGGAGTTCCGCGACGACATGCGCGCCCGCGCCGCCGCCTTCGGCCGTAATCCGGACCATGTGAAGATCATTCCGTCGGTGCAGCTCATGGTCCGCGCCAG
The DNA here is from genome assembly GCF_057808725.1 of Novosphingobium sp. FG90. NCBI lineage: Bacteria > Pseudomonadati > Pseudomonadota > Alphaproteobacteria > Sphingomonadales > Sphingomonadaceae > Novosphingobium > Novosphingobium sp. FG90. The sequence goes on along the minus strand of NZ_JBMDIO010000005.1, from coordinate 208,511 downwards.
CGAGGCCGAGGCCCGCCGCGCCGACGAGGAACTGCTCGACCTCGTTCCCGAGGCACTGGCGCTGCGCACGCTCAGTCTGCAGCTGGGCGTCGATCTCTCGCACCTTTCGGTCAACGACCGCCTGCCCGATCTGCCAGAGACCAACGGCGGCAAGTGGGTGCAGCAGTCGATCATCCGCATGGCCCGCGAGGAAGACCTGCCGATCGGCCTGCTCGCCCGCCGCGTCGTCGTCTCGCGTGCCAGCTTCTCCTATACCGGCACGCCCGAACAGGTGGCCGACTTGTGCGAGAACTGGTTCCGTGCGGGCGCAGCCGACGGTTTCTCGCTCTCGCCCAACTACCAGCCCGGTGTGCTTGAGGACTTCGTCGACCAGGTCATCCCCATCCTTCAGAAGCGGGGCCTGTTCCGCGACGAATACGAAGGCGATACCCTGCGCGAGAATCTGGGCCTGCCGCGCCCCGAAAATGCCTTCGTCGCCAATCCCGCGCTGGGATGCGAACCCCGGATGTGGGCCTGACCGCTACTGCCACTCTCGAAGAGGAATAGGATCATGTTGAGCCGTCGTGATGTTGCCAGAGGTATCGGACTGGCCGGAGCAGTCAGCGCTTTTCCCGCCCTCGCCGCGCAGAAGTCAGGCGTAAAGTCCGCGAGCCTGCCGGTGCCACCCAAGGGTGAGTGGACCCGGTTCGGAGAACTGCGTCGCGCGGGCGGCGTGCTGCACTATGCCGTGATCGGAGAGCCGGTTGCGGGCAAGCCGCCGGTGGTGCTGCTTCACAAGCTGGGTGGCTGGCTATCCGACTGGCGTTTCGTCGCACCGATGCTGGCCAAGGGGCGGCAGGTCTATGCGTTCGACCTTCCCGGCCATGGCGGCTCGCGCTGGGATGGCCCGGCACCCTACATCCAGAGCCTCGGCGAAACGGCGGCGCTGCTGGTCGGTGCGTTCGACGAACTCGGCTTCGACAAGGTGGACCTGATCGGCACCTCGCTCGGCGGCTGCCTTGCCGTGCCGCTTGCCGCGTTCTGGCCGGAGCGGGTCAACAAGCTGGCGCTCGTCTCCTGCGCGCTCGGCCATCGCCGCTCGCTGGCCGAGATCAAAGTGGCAGTGGACGACAAACAGGGTGCACTGTTCGACAAGAACGGCGATCCGGTGCCGACGTCGCCCGAACTTTTGTCCAGGACCTTCGGCATCATCAATACCGGCCCGATCAACGCGGACGGCATCCTCAGCCGCAGGGCCGCAGGCAAGTGGATCCAGCCCTCCGAGCGCGGTGTCGCGATCACCGAGATCGCCGGGACCATGAGCCGGATCGAAGCACCGACGCTGCTGGTCTATGGGCAATTCGACAAGGCATACCTCAAGTTCCGCAGCGACGCCGAGGCCAAACTCAGGCACGGCAAGACTGCCGTGGTCGAGAATTCGGGCGCTTTCGTGATGCAGGACAATCCGCCCGCCACCGGGCGCGTGCTCAACGCCTTCCTCGACGAGGCGTGACCAGCGTTCAGTTCGGCTTGCGGGCGCACCATTGCCGGATGGTCGCCTTCAGCAACCGGATCGTGCGGGTCTCGTAGCGATCCTTGAGCGTGATGAAGCCGAAGGCGGGTGCCGGGATTTCCGAACCCGCCAGACGCTTCAATGTGCCGTTCGCCAGTTCGTCGGCTACCGCCTCGCAAGCGACCATGCCGATCATCCCTGAATGCAGGATCATCGCCTTGACGAAGGTGGTCGAAGACGCCTTAACCGACTTGCTCTCAGGCCGGTAACCGAACCGGCCCAGCATGTTCACGACATCGTCGTTGTCGATGGGATCGGCCGTCTCGTAGGCGCTGACGTGCGCCCACACGAAATCGGTGCCTTTGGCGAAGTCCTTGTCGGTCAGGGTGAAGACCGGATGGTCGGGCGTGGCGACGACGGCATATTCGCGCGTGAACAGCGGTTCGAAGTCGAGCGTGTCGTCCGCGTAGCCTTCGGGCAGGCCGCAAAACGCGAAGTCCAGATCACCGGACGACAGCAGATCGAGCAGCTGCGTCGTATAGCCCTCCCGCACCCACATGTCGATGTGGCAGGCCTGTTCGACGAACTGGCGCATTGCCCGGCTCATGGTGTCGTTCATGATGATGGGATGCACCCCCACCGCCACCTTGGGCACGCGGTTGGCCGTGGCGAGATCATGGAGGATGCGCTGCTCCTCCATCAGCATGAGGCGCGCGCGCTGGACCAGCTTTTCGCACATCTCGGTCGGACGCACGCCGTTGGGACCGCGCTCGAAGAGGCTGGTGTTGAACTCCTCCTCGAGCTGGCGGATGCTGAGCGTGAGCGCGGGTTGCGTGATGCCGACCGCCTTCGATGCCTTGCGCAGGCTCCCGCTCTCGTAGATCGCGATCATTCGCTTAAGCTGCACGAGGTTCACGGGTCTTCCTTCATCCTGGCAATCGGGCGGACGGACAATGTGGCATGTCCGCCGCCCGGCTCAAGTGGGTCAACTCAGGAAAGCGTCGATCTCGCCGACGACCCGGGCATTCTCCAGCTTGAGCACGCCGTGCTTCACCCCGAGGAGATCGACACGGCGGCCGTTGGGATAATGATGCGAGGTCGCGAGAGTCGGCTCCCACAAATCGTCCTCGGGGTTCATCACCAGCACCGGCTGGGCCACTTCGGCCATCGCACCGAGAAAGTCGAAACGATAGACCGAAATGTATCCCCAGGGCATCCGCGCACCGAGACGCAGGCATTCGGCCATGCTGATGTGGCGTTCTTCGTAGGAGATGCGCGGGTCGCTCAACTGGCCGATGATCGCCCAGAGTTTCTCGACATGCGCGAGGTCGGGTCCCGGCGGCGGGAAAGCCGTCAGCAGGTTGGCAAGCTTGGCTTCGCGCAGTTCGGCAGGGTAAGCCGCAAGCCCGAAGACCACCGCACGGCGTACCTGCTCGGGCAGGCTGCGGGCAAGCTGCGTGGCAACCAGCGATCCGGTATGGAAACCCATGACGTCGAACGGGCCACCGGGGATCACGCCCTCTGCCGCGAGGTCGGTCATGAACTGCGCCATGATCTCGGCGAAATCCTCGATGGTGACCGGCTCGGGCGGGGAGTCGCTCATGCCGTAGCCGGGTGTATCGACGGCGATCACGGTGCGCTTTGCCGACAACGGCTCCATCACCGGCACCCAGTCGCCGCTGTTGCTCGGCGTCTGGTGGAGGCACAGCAGCGGCGGCAACGCGTCCGGACTGTCGCACACGGCGATACGGTAGTGGAGTTGGCCGAAGCGGCTCGGCGCATAGCCGCGCAGGATCTTGGACATCGTCAGTTCCGTTCGTCAGAGGTGATGCGCGAAGCCGCGCGGAGAGCGAGGAACGAGGCCGCGACGAAGGCGCACACCCCGACGATCGCCATCGATCGGCCGACCGCCAGCGGAGAGCCGAAGACCGACTCGGTAAGCCATGCCACCGCCAGCGGGCCGAGCGAGCCGCCGATGATGGTCATCACGAAGGCATAGAGCGCAACGGCGAAGCCCCGCACCTTGGTCGGCGCGATCTCGGAGATGACCGAGAGCATCGTCGTGCCGTAGATCGCGCTGACCAGCATGACCTCGCCCAGCATGGCCATCGCCAGCGGGCCGCTTCCCGACAGCAGCGGCAGACAGGATGGAATGCCGACCAGCGACAGTATCCCCGCGAGCCGCATGCGTCCACGTGCGCCCGAACGAGCCCCTACGCGATCGACGACGACGCTGGCGACGAGCGCTCCGGCCACCGACCACGCGATCTGGCTGGTGCCGAGGCCTTGTCCCGCCGCGCCGACCTGGTAGCCGAACGCGCGGGTGAGGAACACCGCACCCCACCCCGTCGCCACCGAACCGCCCATGGCGTAGAGCGCCAGCGATCCGTAGAGCGGCAGGAAAACCGAACGCTGCGCCGCCAGCAGGCCGAGACCCTCGGCGAAGGAGAGCTTGGGTTCCGAACTCGTGGCGTCGTCGGTTCGGCGCGCAGGCTCGCGCAGCAGGAACAGCAGGATGACGATCAGAAGACCCGATCCGCCGACCAGCGCGAACGCGATGCGCCAGGGGGCAAGCGCGCCGATGATCGGCAGCCCGGCGAACACCCCCTTTGGCGCCAGGTCGAGGATCACCCCGCTGACCAGCGAGCCGAGGCCATAGGCGATCATGCTGCCAAAGACGTAGAGTGCCATCGGACGTCCGCGCCGGTGCGGCGGGAACAGGTCGCTGATCATCGTCACCGCGCATGGCCCCAGCACGGCCTCGCCGACGCCGATGAACAGGCGCGATGCGAACATCGACCCGAAGCCCTGTGCGAAGCCGCCAGCGATCGTCGCCGCGCTCCACACCACGATCCCGCCAATGAGCAGACGCCGCCGGTTGACCACATCCGCGACGGCACCCAGCGGCAGGCCGACAGTGACGTAGAAGATGGAGAACGCGAACCCCTGCAGCAACGCGATCTGCATCTCGCTGATCGAGAGGTCATGACGCACCGGGTCGATCACCAGCGCCAGCATGCCGCGATCAATGGTGGACACGATCTGCGCCAGGAACAGCGTAGCGACGGTGATCCACGCGATCATGGGTCCGATTGCCCGGCCCGTATCCGGGCGCATGTCGGGCTGCTCTAGTCGCATCATGGTCCTTCCTCGGATGGGGCGTACCGACCCTTACCCCATCGAGGCACGAGATCACGAAAGCGACCGTGATTATCCACTGGACGACAAACCGGACATCCGCGCCGGGTTATCTATCAGTGCAAGAGTTCCTCATGCCGCCAGCCGCAGGCGGTCCTCGCGGCCCAGTTCCTGCGCAACGGCCCGGGCATCCTGAGAAATTCCCCGCGTCAACGAAGCCGAAATGTCCACGGCGAAACCGCGCGCGAGCAGTCCTTCTACAGCCCAACGCACGCAGTAGTCGGCCGCCACGCCCACTACGGTCACACGATCTACACCCTGAGCCGCCAGGCCGCCGAAGAACGCCTCACGTTCGATCTGCGCGCCGTGAGTGGAGCGGACGCTGACGGCATCCTCCCGCCACATGTCGAACACATTTTTTTCAAGCGTGTAGAGTGGAATGGCGGGGTTTATTGCAGAAGTATCGAGCACGCTTTCCCAGCCCGGGGTGTCCTTTTCGCAATGGAGCGGGAACAGCTCTGCTTCCGCCGATCCAACGTAATTTAAGGCCTGGTGGGTATCGAACGTCATCAACACGCCCGCCACGTCCTGCGGATCGAGCGACCCCAGCCAGCTTTGCATCGGCGCCACGATCGCCTCGGCATCGGGAACCGGAAGCGCTCCGGAAGTCCGCACGAAGTCATGCTGCATATCCACGACTATGACGAAGCTGCCCACCGGAGCCTCCTGCTGTTGCTGATGCACTTGACATATATTCATAGTGCACATAAGTAAAGCGCAACTTGCACATAAGGACTGAATGACGTGCTGCAGGACGAGGCTGAATTCCTGGCGGACTATGATGTCCAGGCCTATGGCCGTCCCTCGGTCACAGTCGATCTCGTGCTCATGTCGGTCGTGGACGGCCGTCCAACGGTTTTAGTTATTCGACGGGACGAGCAGCCCCATGCCGGCAAGTCGGCACTGCCCGGCGGCTTCGTCGCGGTGGATGAGGATCTCGACGCCGCGGCACGCAGGATCCTTGCCGACAAGGCCCACATGGACGGCGCCTATGTGGAGCAACTCTATACGTTCGGCGGTGTCGATCGCGATCCGCGCATGCGGGTCATCAGCGTCGCCTATTTCGCGCTGCTGCCGGCCGATCGTTTCTCCTCCGCTTTGGAGGCAGACCCTGCGCTGACACTGGCGCGTATCTCGGTAACCGACGGGAAACCGGCACAGGTCACAGGCAGGAACGGCGTCCTCCCGCTGGCTTTCGACCACGCGGATATCCTGGGCGTCGCCATGCAACGGCTGCGCGGGAAGATCGACTACTCCCCCCTCGCCTTCGCACTTCTGCCGGAGCGGTTCACGCTGCGCGCCCTGCAGGACGTGCACGAGGCGATCCTTGGCCAATCCCTGAACAAGTCGGCGTTCCGTCGCCGCATGCTCGACCGGGGATGGCTCGAAGCCACCGGGGAGCGCGAGACCGGGGCCTCGTTCCGCCCTGCCGAACTCTTCCGTTTCCGCCCGATCAACGTCAACGCCTGAGCAGGTCCACCATGGTCTTCACCGATATCGCCACGCGCACCTACAACCACAACTGGCGGCTCGATCCGATCGTGCGCAGCCTGCTCGACACCGATTTCTACAAGCTGCTGATGCTGCAGATGATCCGGCAGCTTCACCCCGAGGTGCAGGCGACCTTCGAGCTGATCAACCGCACCCGCAGCGTCCGCCTTGCCGAAGTCATCGACGAAACAGAATTACGCGCGCAGCTCGATCATGCGCGCTCGCTGCGGTTCGGCAAGAAGGAGCTGATCTGGCTGGCGGGCAACAGTTTCTATGGCCGCAGGCAAATGTTCAGCCCGGAATTCATCGCGTGGCTGGCCGAGTTCCGCTTGCCCGAGTACGAATTGCAAAAGCGCGACGGCCAGTACGAACTGCGCTTCCACGGCTCTTGGACCCATACGCTGATGTGGGAGATTCCGGCGCTTGCGATCATCAACGAACTACGGTCGCGCGCGGCGATGAAGGGGCGCGGACGGTTCGAACTCGATGTACTCTACGCCCGTGCCAAGGCCAAGCTGTGGGAGAAGGTGGAGCGGCTGTCGACGCTCCCCGATCTGGTCATTTCGGACTTCGGCACGCGGCGGCGGCACGGCTTCCTGTGGCAGCGCTGGTGCGTCGAGGCCCTGAAGGAAGGACTGGGCGAGCGCTTCATCGGCTCCTCCAACGTGCTGCTGGCGATGGACGCGGACCTCGAGGCGATCGGCACCAACGCGCATGAGCTGCCGATGGTCTACGCTGCGTTGTCGAACAATGAGGATGAACTGGCGAGCGCTCCCTACCGCGTGCTGCAGGACTGGAGCGCGCACTACGGCGGCAACCTGCTCATCGCGTTGCCCGACGCCTTCGGCACCGCCTCGTTCCTTCGCAATGCGCCCGACTGGCTGGCCGACTGGACCGGCTTTCGCCCGGACAGCGCCCCGCCGATCGAAGGCGGAGAGCAGATCATCCGCTGGTGGGAGGAAAAGGGCCGCGACCCCCGCACGAAGCTGCTGATCTTTTCCGACGGCATGGACATTGACAGCATCGAGGCGACCTATCGCCACTTCCACGGCCGCGTGCGCATGAGCTTCGGTTGGGGCACCAACCTGACGAACGACTTCCGTGGCTGCGCACCTTTCGCGACGAACGGCCTCGATCCGATTTCGCTCGTTTGCAAGGTGGTGGAAGCGAATGGTCGGCCGGCCGTCAAGCTTTCCGACAATCCCGCGAAGGCGACCGGCGACCTTGCGGAGATCGACCGCTACTTGCGCATCTTCGGCGAGGCCGGGCGTCAGACCGCCGAAGTGCTGGTCTGACGCCGGAGGGCATCACTGCGCGGTGAGGCCGCCGTCGACTACGAACTCGCCGCCGGTCACGTATCTGGCGCGGTCGGACAGGAGGAAGGCGATCATGTTGCCGATGTCGTCGGGCTCGCCCATGCGCTTCATCGGGATCATGGCGTTGATGGCGTCGTACTGGTCCGGGTTGTCCTCAATCGCGACCTTCTGCATGTCGGTCCAGATCACGCCGGGGTGAACCGAGTTCACACGGATGCCCTTGGCGGCGACTTCCAGCGCCAGCGACTTGGAGTAGAGCCGCACGCCCCCCTTGCTCGCGGCGTAGGCCGAAGCTCCGGGAATGCCGACGAGTCCGGCGACGGAAGACAAGTTGACGATGGAGCCTGCGCCTTGCGCCTCCATCACCGGCAGGACCGCCCGGCAGCCGAGGTAGACGCTCTTGAGATTGACGTTGATCTGCCGGTCCCATGCGGCAGGATCGAGGTCGGCGGTCCACTTGAGTACCGCGATGCCCGCGTTGTTGACGAGGCCGTCGATGCGGCCGGTCTGCGCCTTCACCGTATCGATCAGCGTGGCCCAGCCCGCTTCGTCGGTGACGTCCTGCGCGAATCCGGTGGCGGCAAGGCCCTCAGCGCGCAATTCCTCGGCACGGGCCGCGGCGGCATCGCCATCGAGGTCGGTCAGGGTCACGCCGTGGCCTTCCCGGGCCAACAGACGTGCGGTGGCGAAGCCGAGGCCGCCCGCAGACGCGGCGCCGGTGACGATGATGCTCTTATGGGTCATTGGGTTATCTCTTTCCGGTCAGGCGTTGCTGAGCCATTCGCGATCGTAGGATCGGTCGGTCATGTCGTGGCGGCCAAGCAGGCAGGCGGCGAGGTCGCCGGACAGGATGCCGTCTGCGGCAGGCTCCGTGCGCGCCCAGTCGACGAGTTCGCTGCGGTGGGCGAAGCGCCACTCCGTGCCCCGCCGTTCGTAGCGATCGACATAGCGGCCGCTGATGATCATGTCGGTGGGCACGCCTTCGGCCAGGATGCGGTGGAAAGCGTAATAGTAGACTTCGCCATAGGCGCGGTCGGGATCGGTTTCGTCGAACTCGATCAGGTGCTGCCCGATGATGTGCTGGTTGGCGAGATGCTGGGTCAGCAGGTCCTGCGCGAAGGCGACGAAGTCCGGTCCGCTGCCCTTGAAGATGCCGTAGTCGGTCGTCGAATCCGGCCAGAAAGTATCCAGTTGCAGCGCACGATCGAGCCGATCCTGTCCACGCATATAGCGCATGGCGAGGTCACGGATTTCATCCTTGGCGATGAGCGTCTGAAGGTCGGTCATGGCCGCTCCTTTCGATGGAAAGGGCCGACGCATCATGCGTCGGCCCACTGGATCAGAACCTCACGCTGGCCTGCAACTGCACCGTGCGGGGCAGGTTGACGAAGCCGATCTGGTCGGCAATCCCGGTATTGCCGGTGTTCGGCGCGTCGATCGCACCGCCGACGATGAACTGGTTGGTCAGGTTTTTGCCGATCAGGGCCAGTTCGAAGCGTTCATCGTTGAACTTCACGCGGATCGTGCCGTCCACCGTCAGGTACTTCGCCTGACGCGAGAGCGGATGCGCGAAACTGGAGGTAAGGTAGGTGCTGGAATAGCGCGTGTCGATCGTGGCACCCAGCTTGGTGCCCTCACCGATGTCGCTTTCATAGCCGACGCCGAGCGAACCGGTCCATCGAGGCGCGACGGCCGTGGGAGCGCCGCTCAGGTCCTGGCCCGGTGCGCCCTGGAACGTGGTGTCGCAGCCTTGCGCCACCGACTGACCACCATAGCAGGGTGCGATGTAGTTCAGATAGCGCGCCTTGTTGTAGTTGATCGAGCCGTGCAGGTTGAGGCCCGGCGCGGCGTAGGGTGCGAATTCGAACTCCAGTTCCGCACCCTTGGTCCGCGCGGCACCGGCGTTGGTGGTGATGAAGGCAAACGTCTGCGAATTGAAGAAGTCGACCTGCAGGTTGACGTACTTGTAGCTGTAGACGTCGAAATTCAGGCGCAGCTGGTTGTCGAGCAGTTTGGACTTGATGCCGACTTCGAAACCGCGCGCCTTTTCCGGGGCGAACGCGACGTCGCTGGGAACCGTGCTGGCGCTGACGAAACCGGAGTTCGAGAACCCGCCGGACTTGTACGCGGTCTTGTAGGCACCGTAGACGGTGACGTCATCCGTCGGCTTCCACGTCAGCGTCGCTTCGGGCGACCAGTTGTTGAAGGTCTGGTCCGCGTTGATGGGCGTATCCTGCAGGAAGATCCCTTGCAACGCGGCGTTCACGTAAGGCTGGACGAGATAGCTGTCCTTGGTTTCGTGAATGTAGCGGACGCCCACGGCAGCCTCAAGCGTCGGCAGGATCTTCCAGGTCGCCTGCCCATAGGCGGACAGCGTCTCACCATGGGTTTCGGAATGCTTGAAGTAGCCGAGGTAGCGATATTCGGCCGAGGCGGTCGAATCCTCGATGTTGCCGAACGAGCCGCTCTGGCGGTGGTTGCGATGGGTCTTCTGGTAATACGCGCCGACGAGGAGGTTGATCGGCCCGTCGAACCTGGTCTGGGCGCGCAACTCGCTCGAGAATGCGTGGTAGATGGACCGCTCGGACGAAGGCGCGGCGGCCAGATCGCTCGATACGAAGGTACAGTCGCACGCCCACTGGTTGACGTTACGGTTGAAGTTGTTGACCCAGGTGAGATCAACGTTGTCCATCGCGTATTCCGCGGTGCCGGTGACGGCCCAGCTCTTGTAGGTGTTGTACAGCGCGCCGTCGTCACGCGACCACGGGTTCGTGCCGGCGAGGTCTTCCGGGAAATAGTTCTGGTAGACGGTGAACGACTTGCCACACTTGATCGCCGGGTTCAGCGAATACGTCCCCGTTGCACATCCGAATGGGACGTAATTCCACGAATTGTTGTTGTTCTTCGAGGTCGAGCCGTTTGCCTTCAGCGTGAACTTGAAATCGTTGCCGGGGTCCCACACCAGCGTCACGCGGCCGAGCAGTTCCTTGTTGCCGGGGTTGTCGCCGTCATAGGCCGGTGCGAAGTGCGGCGTCGTCACGCCGGTGGCGACGTCGAAGGTGTTGTAGGTCTTGTCGATGCCGCCGTTCTTGAAATAGCCGCCCCACATGTTCGATGCCCGCACGGCAACGCGCACGCCCAGTGTCTCGGTGATCGGGCCGGAGCCGACGAACTCGCCGACCAGTTCTTTGGCTCGGAACTCGTAGCCCAGCTTGGCCTTGAATTCGGGGCTGGATGTGGGGTCTGCTGTACGCAGCGAAATCACGCCGGCGGTGGCGTTCTTTCCGAAGAACAGCGACTGCGGCCCCTTCAGCACTTCCACGCCCTCAAGGTCGAGGAAGCCCTCATTGATGACGCGGCCCTGGCCGTAGTAGACGCCATCGACGACGACCGCGACCGACTGCTCGATACCGATCGAGGTCGAGGACGACCCGATGCCGCGCAAGGTCAGCTGCGCGCCCGAGCCGTTCGAGGCGCGGCCGATCGTGAACTGCGGCGTCTGCGTGGAGATCTTCTCCAGGCTGGTCATGTCGTAGCGTTCAAGCACTTCGGCGGTCAGCGCGGTGACGGCGACCGGCACGTCCTGCAGGCTCTCCGCCCGGCGTCGCGCGGTGACGACGATGTCGCCGAGACCGCCTTCGGCATGCTCCTGCGCAGCGGGTGCTGGCGGCGGCGCTACGACCGCTTCCTGAGCATTTGCGGATGTGAATGCGAAAGCCGACATGGCAATGCTCGCCATGAGCGCGGTACGCACGGTTCGTGCTGCCTCTCCAGACATCGAAAGCTCCTTTCCCCTTGAACCGGAAAGGGCCTGTTCTGACTTGGTCGCCCCCCGGTGCCTCGTATTCGAGACTGGGCGGAACGTATCTTCATTAAAAAATGCAGTGGACTGCAATAAATGCTAGGCGGGGGTAACCACCCTGGTCAGCGCGCGCGTCAGTACCCGCGCCCGGTCCCTCAACTGCGTCGCCAGCGGATCTTCTGCATAAGGCAGCAGCACCTGGCAGATCGCGAGCCGCAAGTGGGTTTCGAGTGCATCGTCCGGTATCTCGCGTTTGGCCCAGAGCACGATCGTGCCGACCATCCTCATGCACACGAAGCGGGACACGGTGGCGATGTCGTCGATGGCTACAAGGCCCTCTGCTCGCATGATTTTAAGCGCCCCCCCGGCGAAGCGCTCGTAGACGTCCGGCAGGCCGACCATGTCCGCGTGCTCGACGAGGATGGACCCGAACGCCCGCGCGAGTTCGGGCGCCTCGAAGGTTTTCTCGGCCAACCGGCTGGGGAGCACCTCGAAGAAGCCGAAGCCCTCCCCGCCCTCGTCATGGGCCTGGGCGATGGTCTCCTCGCTGCGCTCGCGCGCGTTGAAGGCGAAGAGGCGGTCCTTGGAGCCGTAGATGTTGAACAGCGTACGCTCGGCGACGCCTGCGGTTTCCGCGATCAGGCGCATCGACAGCGCTTCGCCGCCATGAAGCGCAAGCAGGGCGAACGTCGCCGCCTGTATCCGCTCTCGCCGCTCGCGCTGGCGGGGGGTCAACTGGCGGATGCCCTGTGCGATATCGTTTGCGTCCATTGTGGACGTCATATGGCAAACCGACCCTCGGGATCAAACCCAGAGACAGAACCCTAGCGATCGGCGCCGGAATGCCCCGCAGCACTTTCCCGCCCCGCTCCCGCTGCGGCGAGCATCATCGCAAGACCCGAGGTCTGCGCCGCCGCATCCGTCTGCGAGGCGGCCTCGGACCAGTCTCCGGCGATGGCCCTGGCGCCGGCATCACTTAGCGTCCAGACCGCCTCGGCATTGCGATCGGCCCATGCGGCAAGTTCACCGCGCTCCGGACCATCGGGCAGGTCGTCCAGCAAGCGGCCGAGATGGAACGCGAAAACCCCCTTGAACATGCGCCCGTCCGCACCGATCGAGGGCACGGGTTCGCGCAGGATGCCTTCCGGCGTGGAGAGCTTGCGGGTCGCCGCCAGTGCGGTCCTGACGGCAAGCGCGCGATAGCGGCCATCGCCGGTGATGCGGGCAAGATCGCCCAGCCCGCCGAGCAGAACGCCCTGGTTGTAAGTAAAGCGAGGCTGGCCATTGTTGCGGCAGGCGGCGTCGAGGCCGTCGTTCACCAGCCCATCGCCATCGATCATCGTCGATCCATCGATCCAGGCCCACGTGCGCAAGGCCCAGTCGCGATAGCTCGCCTCCCCGGTCGCGAGGTAGAGCTGCGTCGAAGCATAGAGCAGAAGTTCGTTGGTGATCGCGTTCTTGTACGTCCGCTTGCGGTCCCACCAGATCCCGCCGCCGCAACGATCGTCCCAATAAGCGGTAACGAGGCGCCGATAAGTCGTGCTCGCATAGTCGAGCAATTCGGGATCGCGCTCCACCTGCCAGGCGTGGACGTTGGCGATGACGGCCCACAAGTCGTCATCGTTGAGGTAGAGCCCCGAGCGATTGCGCACCGCTGCAGAGACACGCGCGTTCCAGCGATCGTCCCCGGTGCGGCGCGCATGGTCCAGCAGGGCGTCCACGATCACGAAGCGTTGCCACGCCTCGCTTTGCGCCCAGCCGTCCGGCTTGCCCCACTGGCCGTCGAGATAGGAGGCCGCCGCACGGGCGCGGGGTGCCCATGCCCCCACTTGCGCGTGCTCCCGCCCTTGGGCCGAGCCGGCACCCGTCATCGTCAGCAGAGCCATCGACAGGCCCGCTGCCCACCTCTTTGTCAAATTGCGGTCTCCCCGCCGACCCGAACGCGCATGATGCTCCACATAAGAAATGTCGAAGATGGTGCCAATGGCTTCCCCTCGCACGGACCTGTGATTAGGAAACCCGACATGAACAGAGCCCGTCTGCTGAGCGCCTGCATCCTAGCCGCGCTGCCTACTGCCGCCCTTCCCGCTTTTGCCGCCCCCGCCGAACGGAATGCATCTGCCATGCCCCTGACCGCCGACTCTGAAACCGCGCAAAACCTGACCTTCGACCGCGTCTTCGCCAGCCCCTCGCTGGACGGCCCGCAGCCGCGCGCGGTCAGGGTCTCTCCGGACGGGCGCTACATCACGCTGCTGCGCGGCCGCGCCGAGGACAAGGACCGCTACGATCTGTGGGCCTATGACCGCCGCAATGGCGAATGGCGCATGCTCGTCGATTCCCTCAAGCTGGGCTCGGGCCGCGCGCTCAGCGAGGCGGAGAAGATGCAGCGCGAACGCCAGCGCGTCGGCAGCCTCAAGGGCATCATCTCCTACGAATGGACCGAGGGCGGCGATGCCGTGCTGGTCCCGCTCGACGGCGATCTCTACCTCGCCGGGATCGACGGTTCGGTGCGCCGCCTGACCGATTCCCCCGAGGACGAGCTGAACGCCGCGCTGAGCCCGAGGGGTGCCTATGTCTCGTTCGTGCGCGACGGGCGGCTCTACGTCGGCCCGCTCGGCGGGACCGAGCACAAGCCGATCACCCCGAAGGAAACCGCCGACACCGTCCACTGGGGCGAGGCCGAGTTCGTCGCGCAGGAAGAAATGGCGCGCATGGACGGCTATTGGTGGTCGCCCGACGACAAGCTCATCGCCGTGGAGCGCTATGACGAGGCGCCGGTCGGCGTGGTCACCCGCACCGCGATCGGGGCCGAGGGCACCCACACCTACCAGCAACGCTACCCGGCGGCAGGCACGCCCAATGCCCTCGTCTCGCTCCATGTGATGAAGCCGGACGGCAGCGGCAGCGTCGAAGTGGACCTCGGCCCCGACCGCGACATCTACCTCGCCCGCGTCAACTGGGCGCGTGACGGGCGCACGCTCTACGTCCAGCGCCAGAACCGCGAGCAGACCCGCCTCGACATGCTGGCGGTGGACCCGCAGACCGGCAAGAGCCGCGTCCTGTTCACCGAAGAGGCCGCCAGGGGCAGCTGGGTCAACCTGACTGACAACTACCGTTTCCTGAAGGATGGCAGCCTCGTCTGGTGGTCGGAGCGCGACGGCTACGGGCACCTCTACCATTTCCGGAACGGCAAGTGGCAGCAGCTGACTTCGGGCAAGTGGATGGTGACCAAGCTGGTCTCCGTAGACGAGGCGAAGGGCCGCGTGCTGTTCCTAGGCAACCGCGACGATGTGCTGGCCCCGCAGCTCTATGCCATCGATCTCGCGAAGCCCGGCACCCCGAAGCAGCTGACCGAAGCGGGCTGGGCCAATGCCGCATCGGGCAGCCGGGACGGATCGACGGTGCTCGTCACCCGCTCCTCGACGATGCAGCCTTCGCAGACCTACATCGCCGACGAGAACGGCAAGCGTCTGGCCTGGGTGGAGGAGAACAAGCTGGATGCCACGCATCCCTATGGCCCCTATCTGGCCAGCCATAGACCAACAACGTTCGGCACGATCAAGGCAGCGGACGGCTCCGACCTGCACTGGATGATGATCACCCCGCCGCTGAGGCCCGGCAAGCGCTACCCGGTGTTCTTCGAGCATTACGGCGGCCCGCACGTCCAGACCGTGACGCGCGGATGGAAGGGCGCGCTGGCGCAGGCCATCGTCGACAAGGGCTACATCTACTTCGAGATCGACAACCGCGGCAGCGCCAATCGCGGGGTCGCCTTCGAATCGCAGATCCATCAGGCTATGGGTACCGTCGAGGTGCAGGACCAGCGCGCCGGGGCCGAGTACCTCAAGACGCTGGACTTCGTCGATCCGGCCAAGATCGCGACTTACGGCTGGTCCTACGGCGGCTACATGACGCTCAAGATGCTGGAGGCCGATCCCGGTCTCTATGCGGCGGGCATATCGGGCGCGCCAGTGACGAAGTGGGAGCTTTACGACACCCATTACACCGAGCGCTACATGGGTGATCCGCGCAAGGTCGCCGATGCCTATCGCAAGGCCGACACCCTGGACGATGCCGGGAAGATCGCCGACCCGCTGCTGCTGATTCACGGCATGTCGGACGACAACGTGGTCTTCGAGAACAGCACCACCCTCATCGCGAAAATGCAGGGCGAGGCGACGCCGTTCGAGATGATGCTCTACCCCGGCCAGACCCACGCCGTGCGCGGCCCGCGCATCAGCGTGCACCTGTGGAACAGCATCTTCGGCTTCCTGGAACGCCACGGGGTCAAGCCGGAGGAGTAACTCCGCACCATCACCTCGTCATTGCCAGCGTAGCGAAGCAATGACGAGGTTGGTGAAAGGGTCAGGCGGCGACCTTCCTACGCCGCACCATCTCGCGCTCGTCCGAGCGCAGCGTCAGCACCGATACGCCGGTGGCGGTGACGGCGACGGTGTGTTCGAACTGGGCGGACAGCGAGCCGTCCTTCGTTCGCACCGTCCAGCCGTCGTCTTCCGTCCAGACGCTGCGGCGCCCGCGATTGAGCATCGGCTCGATGGTGAAGACCATGCCCTCGCGCAGCATCATGCCGGTGTTCGGCCGGCCGAAGTGGAGGATCTGCGGGTCCTCATGCATCTCGCGGCCGATGCCGTGGCCGCAGTATTCGCGCACGATCGAATAGCCGTGGCGCTTGGCGTGCTTCTCGATCGCGGCGCCGATGTCACCCAGCCTCGCGCCGGGGCGGACGGTGCGAATGCCCATCCACAGCGCCTCGTAAGTGACCTGCACCAGCCTGCGTGCTACCGGATCGACATTGCCGACCATGTAGGTTTTGCTGGAATCGGCGATGAAACCTTCCTTCTCCAGCGTGATGTCGAAGTTGACGATATCCCCGTCCCGCAGCACGTCCGACGACGACGGCACGCCATGGCAGACCACGTCGTTGACCGAGGAATTGAGCACGAAGCCATAGCCGTACTGCCCCTTGCTGGCAGGACGCGACTTGAGATCATCGACGATGAACCGCTCGACGAGAGTATCGATATCGAGCGTCGACCTGCCGATGAGCGGCACGGTATCCAGCATCTCGAACACCGAGGCCAGCAGACGCCCGGCCTGCGCCATCAGCGCCAGTTCTTCAGGCGTCTTGGTCACGCGGCCCTTACCCCCAGCGTTGGCGGCAGCACTCCGGCCGAACTGAGTTCGCGTTCCATGATCTCGGCGAAGCTGAGGCCGGGATTGGTCTCGCACAGCATGCCGACCTTGATCCAGTACGCGGCCTGCGCGTTGATCGAGCGACAGGAGACCTTGCTCGCGCGGCGGACCTGTTCGTGCAGGTCATCATCGATGTTCACGATGCCCATTGGGTAGTTCCATATATGATTCGTATATGAACCATATATCGCCGCGCGCGAGCATCGCAAGGGCGCCCCGCCGCGATGGACTCGCGGCGGGGCAGGTATGGATCAGCGCGCCGAGCCGCCGAAGCGGAAGCTGGCTTCCACGCCCAGCGTCCGCGGGCGCAGGCGGTTCGAGGTGATGTCGAAGCTCGTCGGCCCGATCTGCTGTACCTGACGGAAGCTGGTGGCGCCGTTCTCGTCGGTCAGGTTGTCGGCGAACAGGGCGATGGTCAGCTGCGCGAACTCGACACCGATCCGGGCATCCACGCGGTCGATGGTGTCGCCGGGCAGGAACGCCGCGTAGGACGAATTGCGGCGCGGCGAGCTGTGCTGCCAGCCCACGCGGCCGAACGCCTGCACCGTGTCGGTGATCGCCGTCGCATAATCGAGCGAGGCATTGGCGGTGAACTTCGCCACGTCGTCCACGGCCGAGCCCTTGACGATGGCGGTGCCGGCCACCGCGTCGGTGTACTCGGCATCGACGTAGGCGCCGCCCGCCGAGAGCGTCAGGCCCTGCACCGGCTGCGCGACGAGGCTCAGTTCGGCGCCCTTGGTGTGGGTGCCGTTGGAATTGACCAGTCCGTTGAACGAAGTCCCCGGGATCGGGATGCGAACCGCCACGTCCTTCCAGTCGCTGTAGAACACGGCGGCTTCGAGCGAGAGCCTGCGCTCCCACAGTTCGGCCTTGGCGCCGACTTCATAAGTCCAGATCGAATCCTGGCTGAGCGCGGCAGGCAGTTCCACGCCGTAGATCGGGCCGAGGATCAGCGGCACGGTCGGCTGCAACTGGCCCGAGCGGAAGCCCTTGGCGGCGCTGGCGTAGATCGTGGTGTTTTCCACCGGGTGCCACGCCACCGAGAAGCGCGGGTTCCACGACTTGTAGGTGTCGCCCGGCTGGTCGGTGACGACGCCGGAATTGGCCTCGAAGCCGCGCAGGCGGTCCTCGAAGTAACGCAGGCCCGCGGTCAGATCGACGGGCACGCCGGGCAGCGTGTAAGTCGCCTCGCCGAAGAGGGCGCGGGCGCGCGAGTTGATCTGCGCATCGTTGTCGATGCCCCGCGCGGGGAACTTGACGGTGTCGTTGCGCTGGGAATCGCGCGCATATGCGCCCACGGTCCACTTGAGCGGGCCGTCGCCGGTGGAGGCAAGGCGCAGCTCGTGCGCGTCGAGCGCGATGTCGATGTTCGTCTCGATGCTGCCGATCGAGGACATGCCGCTCTGCGGCACCCCGAAGTCGCTGTGCGTGTAGGAGTAGAACAGTTCCGCCCCACCAAGGTCGTAGCGGGCCGTCGCTCCGTAGAGTTCCATGCGGCTCTTGCTGTAGGGCACCGTGCCGCGCGTCTGCTGGTCGTCGTCGCGCGCGCTCGATCCGCCCGCCGGGAAGTCCGACTTCGACCACCAGTAGCTGCCGGTGATCGACAGCCGGTCGATGGGATCGAAGCGCAGCTTGGCGCGGAAAGTGTCGTAAGTCTGGTCGTTGACGTTGGTCTTGCCGGTGTCGCTGTTATCGACCCAGCCCTGATAGCGTTCATGCGTGCCAGCGACACGCAACGCGAGCACGCCGGGAATGATGGGTGCGTTGAAGGCACCCTTGGCGCCCGCATTGGTGCCGCCGCCGCGCGTGTCCGAGACCATGCCGAGGCCCTTGGCCTCCCACTCGTCGAGGTCCGCGCCGCGCGTCAGGATGCGCACGGTGCCGCCCATCGAACCCTCACCGAACAGCGTTCCCTGCGGCCCGCGCAGGATTTCGACGCGGTCGAGGTCCCAGGCCCGCACGTCCGGGCTGAGCGGCACGGTGACGCCGGTGAACGGCAGGTCGTCGAGGTAGAACCCGTTCTCGTTCGCGCCCAGCGACGACGAGATGCCACGGATCGTGATCTTGGTGCCCAGCGCCGAGCCGCCGTCATAGATGCCGACGCCGGGCGCTTCCTGCAGGAAGTCCGCCAGATTCGCCGCACCGCGCTTCTCCAGCACCGCGCCGCTGACCGCCGTGACCGCGATCGGCACATCGACCGCGCGTTCCTCGCGCTTGCGGGCGGTGACGATGATATCGCCATCGGTATCCGCCGCACCGGGTGCCTGTTCCTGCGCCATGACCGGCGTGCTCATGACAGCCGCACAGACCAGCGCGACATGACTGACCATACGAACCATAGAAATTATCCCTCATTCCCGAGACGCGCACAGGCGGTCCCCCATCCAGAGGCGCGACTAGGGGATATTCCCTTATCCATGGTTAACATCGGGCTTACGTCCGGAAATCGGCC
Organism: Novosphingobium sp. FG90; assembly: GCF_057808725.1. NCBI lineage: Bacteria > Pseudomonadati > Pseudomonadota > Alphaproteobacteria > Sphingomonadales > Sphingomonadaceae > Novosphingobium > Novosphingobium sp. FG90. The sequence goes on along the minus strand of NZ_JBMDIO010000005.1, from coordinate 189,546 downwards.
GAGACGACAATATAAACATTCACGATTGTTTTATTGTCCTGTCCCCTTATCCTCTGCGCACGGATCGGCGCTCTGAGCAAGCTGCTGACCAGCAAGAGGAGAGGCCCATGGTGACCGATGCCGAGGTCGAGGATCTCGTCGCCCGCCGCGACATTTATGCCGTTCTCACCCGTTACTCCCGCGCTCTCGACCGCTGCGACGTAGACCTCATGCGCAGCGTCTACTGGCCCGACGGCACCGACAGCCACGGCGTCTTCGACGGCAACGCGGCCGATTTCGCGGACTTCATCATCCGGGAAATACAGGAATGGTTCGAGGTCACCATGCACGGCCTCATGAACGTGCACATGGAAATCGCAGGCGACCGCGCCGCGACCGAAACCTACCTCTTCGCCTATCACAAGGTCCGCGAGAGCAAGGCGGAGGAGATCTTCGGTTCGCGCTACATAGGCATGTTCGCGGGGCAAGGCCTCGATCCGGCGCACCACACCTTCTACTTCGGCGGCCGCTACCTCGACCAGTTCGAGCGGCGTGGGGGAGAATGGCGCATTCTCCATCGCAAGGTCGTGATGGATTGGAACGACAACCACCCCTCGAACGAAATTCTCGATCAGGGCATGTTCGCCACCCTGCGCCCGCTCGGCGAGCGCGGTCCCGGCGACCCGGTCTGGGCCAACCGGCCGTGAGCCCCGCCCTCCGCGCCCGCCAGCGCCTTGCCGAACTGATCGCGGTGCGCGACGTGGAAGCCGTGCTGACGCGCTACTGCCGCGCCCTCGACCGCGCCGACCTTGCCCTCATGGAAACCGTGTACTGGCCCGACGGCGAAGACATCCACGGCATCTATGTGGGCCGAGCCAGCGAATTCGTGCCCTTCATCATCGGCGAGATCACGCAATACTTCGCCATGGGCACGCATTGCCTGCTCAACATCGACATAGAGGTCTCCGGCGATTTCGCTGTCGCGGAAAGCTACCTCTATTCCGCCTGCCGGGTTCGGGCCGGGATGGTCGAGGCCCTGCTCGGGAGCCGCTACTTTGGGCAGCTGGCCGGCAGCGGGCTGAATCAGGGCAACGAGATGTTCGTGATGGCCGGGCGCTATCTCGATCGCCTCGAACGCCGCGAGGGAGAGTGGCGCATCCTGCGTCGGCAGGTCGTCACCGACTGGAACGATTCCCGGCCCTCGAACGAAATCCGCGACGAAGGAATGCATGCCGACCTGCGCCCCATCGGCGAATGGGGCAGCGGCGACCCGGTATATGCCAATAGCCGCTTCGTGACGGACTGATTATCCCGTCCCATCGAAGGCCCGGCCCTTGCCGAGCCCGGCTCCAACTGGAATAGCCAGTCGCATGAGCTGGCACGCCCGACGCGAAAACTGGAACCCGCAGGCCGAGGACGCCCGCGAGGATGGCGACATCGATTATGCGCGGGTCATTCACTCCGCATCCTTCCGGCGCCTTCAGGGCAAGACCCAGATCCTCAACCTCGGCGACAGCGATTTCTATCGCACCCGGCTGACCCACTCGCTCGAAGTCGCGCAGATCGCCGGAGGGCTTGCCCGGCAGCTGGCCAAGTCTTTCCCCGATCACACCGCCACGGCACTTTTGCCCGACCGGAGCCTCATCCACGCGATCGGCTGCACGCACGACTTCGGACACCCCCCGTTCGGCCATGGCGGCGAAGTGGCGCTCAACTACTGCATGCGCGACGCGGGAGGGTTCGAGGGCAACGGGCAGACGCTGCGCATTCTCGCGCGGCTCGAATCCTTCTCGGCCAGCGCCGGAGCCAACTTGTGCCGTCGGACGATGCTGGGGGGTGCTCAAGTATCCGGTCGCGTGGTCGGTCGCCCGCAATCCCGCGCTCGTGCCGTCGCTCCATGCCGGAACCTCGACGATCCGGGTGCTCGACGCGCGTTCGTGCAAGCCGCCCAAGTGTCATTTCGACAGCGAGCAGGACGTCGTCGACTGGATCCTCGCATCCGTCTCCGCCTCCGATCGCGACCGGTTCCAGGCGCTGGAACGCCCGGAAAGAAAGCACGCCCGAACGCTCCACAAGTCGCTGGACTGCACGATCATGGACGTGGCGGACGACATCGCCTACGGCGTCCACGACCTTGAGGACGCGATCTCGATCGGGCTCGTGAGCAAGGATGCCTTCGCCGCCGCGATCGACGGCAAGTGCGCCTCTTTCCTTGATGCACTGAAGGAGAAGTACCCCGGCGAAAGCGAGAACGACGTTTTCTCGCGGATGGTCGACGACCTGTTCGGCGATGCCAACACGCGCAAGCGCTACATCAGCCGCCTCGTCCACCATTTCCTGACCGGCGCGCACTATGTCGAGGTCAAGGGCTTTCGCGAGCCACTGCTGCGCTGGCGCGTCGCGCTCAAGGGGCAGCGCCGCGAATTCCTCGACGCATTGCAAGGCTTCGTGGTCAAAGAGGTAATCACCAGCCCTGAGGTACAGCAGCTTGAGTTCAAGGGGCAGGCGATGGTGGTCGCCGTTTTCGAGGCGCTCGCGGCCGACCCGGCTCGGCTTTTGCCGCGCGAGGCGCTTTCCCGGCTGGACGCTGCCGGTGGCGACCTGCGCGTCGTTTGCGACCATGTTGCAGCGATGACCGACACGCATTTGCTCAAGACTTACGAGCGTCTTTTCAGTCCCCGCATGGGTTCCGTTTTCGACCGTCTCTAGCGCTCACGCTTTCGACTTTATTTTTAAGGCATATGAGCTAATCTCTCGCAAACGACAAAATGGGAGAGATTCTGATGGTCGATGCCGTGGTGACGGAGGGGCTGGAGGGGTTCAGCCTGCTCGATCCGATGACGCAGAGCGATCCGTTTGCGATGTACGCAGCGATGCAGGAGGCGCCGGGGATCTATCGGATGCCGGAGACGGGATTTTACATCGTCTCGCGCTATGCCGATCTGCGGGCGGTGCTGACGGACCCGGTGACGTTCTCCAACAAGGTCGATCGCGCCTCGCTGCAGGGGCCGGAGAATGCGGAGAAGCTGCGCGCCTATATGGAAGCGCGGGGGTGGCCGCATATCTCCACGCTGCAGCGCACCGATGCGCCGGATCACGGGCGCTATCGCAAGCTTGTGGACCGGGTGTTTACCGTCGGGCGCGTGCGAGAGATGACGCCGCACATCGAGGAGGTTGCCCACCGCCTGATCGACACGTTTGCAGCGCGCGGCGAGTGTGAATTCATCAGCGAATACGCGATGCTGCTGCCCGGCACGATCCTGGCGGAGGAGATGGGCCTGCCGTCCGACCAGGTGGCGACCTTCAAGAAATGGGCCGATGCCATGCTCGCCCCTGCGTCCTACGTGATGAGCGAGGAGGAACTGCTGCGCAACGCCGATGTCGAACTGGAGGCGCAGCACCATCTTGCCAAACTGTTTGAGGAACGGCGTGCAAACCCCACGAGAGACTGGATTTCTGCGCTCGCCACCGCCCATGCGGATACCGAGGAACCGCTGTCGATGGCGGAACTGCAGAGCGTGATGAGCCAGCTCATCGGCGGCGGTTTCGAGTCGACGATGACCGCCATCGGCCATGCCATGATGCAACTGCTCAACCACCCCGGGCAGATGGCGAAACTGCGAGAAGATCCCAAGCGGATCAAGAACTTCGTCGAGGAAGTCATCCGCTTCGAAAGCCCCACGCAGGGCCTGCGCCGCCGCACCACCCGCGACGTGGAACTGAGCGGCACACTGATCCCGAAGGACTCGGTGGTGATCGTGCGCTACGGCGCCGCCAACCGCGACGCCGCCAAGTTCGCCTGCCCGCACATGTTCGACATGGAGCGCGGCAACGCCGGAACCCACCTCGCTTTCGGCGCGGGCGTGCATTTCTGCGTGGGGGCGGTACTGGCACGGCAGGAAATCGCCATCGGCGTGACTGCAATCCTCGACCGGCTCGACGACATAGCGCTGGCTCTCCCGCTGACCGAGCCGATCCACCGGGCAAACTTCCTGACCCTGCCCTTGCGCGAACTGCCGATCCGATTCCGGGCGCGCCGATGACCCGCAAGGCAGATCGCATCGAACTGTTCGTCGTCGTCAAGGGCCACGCCTTCTCGCGCGATGGGCTGGAGGCGATGCTGCGCGCCATCGGCTGCGAGCCGACTTTCGTGGACCAACCCGCCGCCGCTGTGCTGCTCAACCCCGAGCAGATGCGGCGCTACGACGCGGTCCTGTTCTACGACATGCCGGGGCTGGACTTTCGCGCTCCGGCGGCAGAGCGCCCCGGATTCATCGCGCCTCCCGAGAATTTTACGCAGGGTTTCGAGGAACTTATGACCGAAGGCAAGGGTATGGTCATGCTCCACCACGCCATTGCCGGATGGCCTGCGTGGCCCCGTTATGCCGAGGCGATCGGCGGGCAGTTCCTCTATCGCGATGCCGTGATCGATGGCGTCGAGCGCGCCGATTCCGGTTACCTCGGCGATCTGGCCTACACCGCGAAAATCGCAGATCCGGGGCATCCGGTCACGACGGGACTGCCCGAGCGGATCGACCTTGTCGACGAACTGTATCTCCAGCAGGTCTTCGACGATCCGGCGATCCACCCCCTGCTCTACCTCGACGGCGAAGTGGCGCCCGAGCGGTTCCATTCGGCCCGCCGTGCCGTCCAGCGGCTTGGCGACGGCGAAGGTGCGCCCTGGCGGCCCGGTCCGCTCAATCCGCTGCTGGCCTGGGCGAAACCGGCGGGTAATTCGCCGCTCGTCTACATCCAGCCCGGCGACGACGCGCGAACTTACGAGAACCCGCACTACCGCCAACTGGTCGGCAACGCGGTGCGGTGGGTGGCAAGCGACGATGCCCGCGAATGGGCGCGCCGCTCGTAGTTCTGACGCTCGCTCCGACCGGAAAAACCACCTCGCCTTTGCGTGCGTAGCGAAGCCGTCCGGAGCGGTGCAGAACGGTTTCGGAAGTGGTTCCGCCCAGCGGCACTCAACGGCACCCAAGCGCACCCTAACAGCACCGAAACACACCTTCAGGCGGCCGAAAGCCCCCGCAACCACCCCCTAAGCCCGCAAAATGCGTCCCATTTAAAAAGGCAGTTGCCTTAATTTTAAAGCGAGATAAGTTAAGTCCGCCGCACCAAATTCAACGATATAAGCGCGGCTCGAACCAAGCACAAATGCAAAAACAAGCATGGTCGAGGGGAACCTGAAATGATCGAAGCAACGAACCATTGGTCGTGTCGTGCAGCCCTGCTCGCGGGCACCGCACTCCTGTCCGTCACTTGCGGCGCAGGCACCGCGTTCGCACAGGACGCCGCGCCGCCGCAACAGGGCGACGCTCCGGCGTTCAGCGCCAACGACATCGTCGTCACCGCCCGCCGCCGCGCGGAATCGGCGCAGGACGTGCCGGTCGCCGTCACCGTCATCTCGGCGCAGGACATCGCCCGCCGCGACCTCACCAGCCTGGAACGCATCGCCGCCGCCACGCCGCAGCTGGTGATCGGCCGCAACGTCTCGGGCTCGGGAGCACAGCTGACCTTGCGCGGCATCGGCTCCAACTCGCTCTCGATCGGCGTCGAGCAGTCGGTCGCGGTCATCGTCGACGGCGTCTATTACGGCCAGGGCCGCACCATCAACGAAGGCTTCTTCGACCTCGCCTCGATGGAGATCCTGAAAGGTCCGCAGTCGCTGTTCTTCGGCAAGAACGCGACGGCGGGCGTGATCTCGATCACCACCGCCAACCCGACCGACCACTTCACCGCGCAGATGCGCACCGGCTACGAATTCAACGCGCAGAAGGTCTATGCCGAAGGCTTCGTCTCCGGCCCGATCGGCGATACGGCGGGCTTCCGCCTTGCCGTGCGCGGATCGAAGGATTTCGGGTCGCTGTTCGACAACCGCGCCGGGCCGATCACCTACAATACCCGCGACACGCCGACCGCGACCACGGTAGCCCCCAATACCGCGCATACCGCCCTGCCCAGCAAGGCCGGCCCGCGCGAGCGCGACCTGCTCATGCGCGGCACCCTGCGCTGGGAACCTAGCGACGATCTGACCGCCACGATCAAGGCCAACTACGGCTGGAACAGGACTTACGGCGGCGCCTGGAACTACAACATCTTCGCCTGCGACGGCGGCACCAGCACGACGACGCCCGGAGTCGCCTGTACCCCCGGCTTCTACAATCGCATGAACGACCTGCCCAAGGACATCGCCGACCAGACCGCGCTGGTGAAGGATCACAACTTCAACGACTACCGTTCGTGGGGCGTCACCGGCAACATCGACTACCAGCTGGGCGACCTCGCCGTAACCTCGGTCACCAACTACAACTTCAACCGCAATCACTGGACGGCGGACATCGATTACCAGTCGTCCCCCACGGTCAACATCTGGGGCGGCGAAGTCAGCCGGTGGAAGGCGTTCAGCCAGGAATTGCGCGTGCTGTCGCAGTTCGACGGTCCGCTCAACTTCCTCGTCGGCGGCTATTACCAGAACACGAAGCGCACTTTCGATCAGGTCGTCATCAACGCCAATGCCGAGAACAGCGCCGCGCCCGAGGGCTATCGCTACGTCCAGTACGCCAAGGAATCGACCACCGACGGCGAGACGCTGTCGGGCTACGGCCAGCTGATCTGGAAGGTCATCCCCGAGATCGAGGTGACCGGGGGCGTGCGCTACATTCACGAGACCAAGGACAGCACGTTCTTCCAGCCTTACGCCAACCCGCGCTTCGCAGGCGTGAACTACGACGTGACGCGGCGACTGGCGGCGGACCAGACGTTCACCAACTGGTCGCCCGAAGCGACGGTCGCGTGGAAGGTGACGCCCGATATCAACGTCTACGGCGCCTACAAGACGGCCTACAAGTCGGGCGGCTTTTCCAACAGCTCGATCCTGACGCCGCTGACCGCGCCGGACTTCTTCACGTTTGATCCCGAGAAGGGCAAGGGCTTCGAGGCGGGCGTCAAGACGATGCTGTTCGACCGGCAGCTGCGTTTCAACGTCAGCCTCTATACCTTCAAGTACACCGACCTTCAGGTTACCTATCTGGACTCGGCGGCGCTCAGCTACAATTCGATCAATGCCGGATCGGCGCGCACGCGCGGTGCGGAAATCGAGTTCGACTATGCCCCCCATGGTCTTGCCGGGTTCCAGCTGAACGGCTCGCTCAACTACAGCAAGGCGGACTACGGAGACGGCATCGCGCCGTGTTATGGTGGTCAGTCGCTGGCTGATGGCTGCACGCCGGGGCTGCTGGTGCCGCCTGTCGCAGCGACGCCGACCACGCCTGCGCGGCCCGGCACGCCGGGGCAAAACCTCGACGGGGTGCCGACGTTCGCCGCGCCGCGCTGGACCGCAACGTTGGGGGTCAAGTACGACATGGACGTAAGCGACGGCCTGACCGCCGGGTTCGGGGTGGATAGCCGCTACAGCTCCAGCTACCTGACCTCGGCTTTCGGCTCGCCGCTGTCGCGGCAGGGTTCGTACATCAACCTCGACGCGCAGATCCACATCCGCACCGCCGATGAGCGGTGGGAACTGGCGCTGCTCGGAAAGAACCTCACCAACCGCTTCGTCGTCACCGGCGTCACCGATGCGGCGGGCTCGGGCAGCGGCACCGGAACCAACACCAGTCGCATCGCCGACCAGGCCGGGTTCGGCGCCATGCCGCGCACGATCGCGCTGCAGCTGACCTGGCGCATGCCCTGAGCGGCGGCCGATCATACTCACGGAGACAGTCTTGCCCCAACCCGACCTTCTCGATCTTCACGGTTCTTCGGCGCTGCAGGCGCTGACGGTCGGCGGCACGCTTGCCCGTGCCGCCCACCGGTTCGCCGACCGTCCCGCGCTCGTCTACGACGGGCGGGAGGCGACTTATGCCGAACTCTTCACGCAAGTCGTCGAGCGGGCGCGGTCGCTGGTCGGGCTGGGGGTGCAGCCGGGGGACCACGTCGGGGTGCTGGCGCCCAACTGCTGGGACTACGTGGTCCTGTACTATGCGATCGAGATGGTGGGCGGCTGCGCGGTACTGCTCAATGCGCGGTATCGGGCGGACGACCTCGCCTACGTCATCCCCAAGTCGCAGATCAGCCTGCTGTTCGTGGGCGGCCATGCCTGGCGGCACTGCGACTACCGGCCGATGCTGGGGGAGGTCTTTCCCGAGCTGGCCGGATGGAGCGGGGGCGAACTGTCCGTCGCAGCCGCACCGGCGCTGCGCGGCGTGATCGAACTGGGTGACGAGCGCCCCGGCAACTGGCCCGGCCTCGCCATGCTGGAAGCCGCCGCCAAGGGCGTCGGCGCCGACGCCGTGATGGAGCGGGCGGCGGCGGTCGAGCCTGACGACGTGGGCCTCATCATCTTCAGTTCGGGCACCACCTCGCGCCCCAAGGCCTGCATGCTGACGCACGGGTCGCTCAGCCGGATAGGCGCCGCGATGGCCGGACGTTTCCGCCTGACCGAGCGGGACCGCGTCTGGGACCCGCTGCCGCTGTTCCACATGTCGACGATCCTGCCGATGGCCGGCTGCCGGGCGACGGGTGCCTGCTTCATCGGCATGGGGCACTTCTCCGCCGACGAGGCGATGGACCTGCTGATCGCGCGCCGCCCGACCGTGCAGTACGCGGGCTTCCCGACGATCATCTCGGCGCTGGTGACGCATCCGCAGTTCGGCCGCTACGACCAGTCCGACCTGCGGATCAACCACGTGGTCGGCCCGGTCGATCTGATGCGCCGCTACGGAACGCTGTTTCCGGGCGCGAAGTACGTCAACAGCTACGGCCTGACCGAAGGCACCGGCGTCCCCTGCTACAGCGAGATCGACGACCCCGACGACGTCCTGTTCGAAACCTCCGGCCCGATCTGCGAAGGCATGGAACTGGCGATCTTCGGCGCGGACGACCGGATCGTCCCCGACGGCGAGCCCGGAGAGATCCGCATGCGCGGCTTCGGCGTCTTCGCGGGCTACTTCGACGATGCCGAGGCCACCGCCGCCGCCGTCGACGCCGGGGGCTGGCTCCATACCGGCGACCTTGGCCGCATCGGCGCGATGGGGCGCGTGGTCTACGAAGGACGCCTCAAGGACATGCTCAAGATCGGCGGCGAGAACGTGGCGGCCGTGGAACTCGAGAGCTTCCTCGCCACGCACCCGGCGATCCGCATGGCGCAGGTCGTCGGCGTGCCGGACGAGCGTTTGATGGAAGTCGCCGCCGCCTTCATCGAACTCAATCCCGGCGAGACGCTGGACGAGGAGGACGTCGCGCGCCACTGCGCAGGCCGGATCGCCAGCTACAAGATCCCGCGCTACGTCCGGTTCGTCGAAAGCTGGCCGATGAGCGCCACCAAAGTGCAGAAATTCGAACTGCTGCGCGGCTTCACGCCGGAACGCAAGATCGACCCGGCCGGCCTCGCGAAGTGACGGTCGTGACGCCCATCCGCGAAGCCGGCGCCGATTACCCGGAGGCCGCCCCCGAACCGCAGGGGGGATCGCGGGCGGGCTGGTATCTGATCTTCGTGCTCACCCTGGCCTACACCGCCAGTTTCATCGACCGGCAGGTGCTCAACCTGCTGGTCGGCCCGATCAAGGCCGAGTTCGGGCTCGACGATACCCGCCTCAGCCTGCTGCAGGGCCTTGCGTTCACATCGGCCTACGTCGTCATGAGCCCGGTGTTCGGCCGCATCGCCGACGTCGGCAGTCGCAAGGGCGTGCTGATGTTCGGCATCGCCTTGTGGAGTATCGGCACCAGCGCCTGTGGGCTTGCGCGCAGCTACTGGCAGCTGTTCCTCGCCCGCTTCGGCGTCGGCGGGGCGGAAGCCTGCCTGACCCCGGCCGCATGGTCGATCATCGCCGACGCCTTCCCGCCGCGCCTGATCCCGCGCGCGTTCAGCGTCTACATGATGGGGCCGTACCTCGGCGGAGGGCTTGCGCTGATCTTCGGCGGATTGCTGCTGCAGGGCGCGGAAGGCTGGGACTTGTCTGCGGTGCCGCTGCTTGGCGCGATGAAGCCGTGGCAGCTGGTCTTCTTCTCGGCCGGACTGCCCGGCATCCTGATCGCGCTGCTGCTGGTCTTCGTTAGGGAGCCAGCCCGCCGCGCCAGTACGGCGAGCGCCGAGGTCCAGACGATGTCCCCGGCCGAAGTCCGGGCGACGTTCCGGCGCTGGCGCGGGTTCTACGGCAATTTCTACCTCGGCATGCCGCTGTTCATCATCCCGCTCTACGCTTTCCCGGCGTGGATGCCGACGGTGCTGATCCGCAAGTTCGGGGTCTCCGCCGCGCAAGTCGGGGTCGAGTACGGCATCGCCGTGCTCATCACCGGATCGCTCAGCGTGCTGGTCAGCCCCTGGGTGGCCCGCGCGGTGGAGCGCATGGGACGGCGCGACAACCTGCTTCTGGTCGCGCTGGGCGCCTCGGTCGCGATGGTGCCGCTCAGCCTCGCGCTCATGGCCGCCACCGATTACTGGACCGCCTTCGCCATCGCAACGGCGGCGAGCGTGCTCTACAGCTTGCCGCAGGCGCTTTCGTCCTCCGCGCTGCAGCTGGTGACGCCCAACCGGATGCGCGGCATCGCCTCGTCCATCTACGTCTTCGTCGTCAGCGTGGCGGGGCTGGCGCTGGCACCTACGTTCGTCGCGCTCATCACCGACCATGTCTTCGGCGACGAGGGCCGCGTTGGCGACTCCCTCGCCATAACCTGCGCCGTCGCAGCGGCGGCATCGACGGTGTTCATCGCCCGCGCCCTCCCCACGTATCGCCGCATGCTGGACGAGGCGGCGTAAGACGGGATGGCTTCAAACCTCTTTGGCAGCACGTCACCCTTCATCGTCATTGCGAGCGCAGCGAAGCAATGACGGACATGAGGAGGCGGGCTCAACGGACGAACGTGAAGGTCAGTTGGCCTTGATCATGTCGGCGAACAGCGGCGCATGACGATGGTTGTAAGGCGCGGTCAGCGCGACGGTCATCTGCACCATGGTATCGTCCACCAGCGCATCGAGAGTGATGCCCTGATCGAAGTGCGGAAAGCCGCTGTCCCGCCGCATCAGCATGTTGAGGAACATCAGCTTGCACAGCCCCACGCGCAAACGCAGCGCCACCGGCGGCACGTAGTTCACGCGCTCGACGATCAGCCGGCGCACCCGGCGCAGCGCGGGCACGGGGACCTCGGGATCGTCGTAAGGGTGCGGGATGCCTTCCGCACGGGTGCGGGTGAGGTACTGGGCGAGGAACGCGGAGTACGGATGCCGCCCGTTCTCGTCGCTGATGGTCAGGTGCGGCAGGCACATGATCTCCAGCAGCGTGCGCGCATCACCGAGCAGCCCCGCTTCCTCGGCGCGGTCGAGCATGACGGCGCGCAGTGGCTCGAACATGTCGGTGCGATAGTCGAAGATCGCGTAGACCAGCGCTTCCTTGGTACCAAAGTGGTACTGGACGGCGGTATTGTTGCCCTGCCCTGCCGCCGCCGCGATCTCCCGCAGCGCGACGCCGTCGATCCCGCGATCGGCGAAGAGCTTTTCGGCAGCCTCGATGATCTTGATCCGCGTTGCCGCCGAGGTGACGTGGCGACGGCGGCCGCGCTCGGGCGCGCCGGGCGTTTCATCAGTATCGGGCAGGCCATTATCGGACCGGATGGCGTCGTGCATGGGGCTCCCCTCCTGTCCCGACCGCAAGAATTCGTGCCGATCATGACCATCTTGCCGCGCCCGGCGCAAGCCCTTGCGGCCACAATCATGCGGGTCCGGCCCGCATTACTCGGGAGAGAATGCCATGAATGAAGGCAAGGTCGCCATCGTCACCGGCGCCGCGCAGGGCATAGGCCGCGCCGTCGCCGAGAGGCTGGCGCAAACGGGGCACCGGCTGGCGCTGCTCGACGTCAAGGGCCTTGATGCCGTTGCCGATGCCCTGCCCGGCAGCCTCGCCCTGCGCTGCGACGTGGCCGATCCGGCCAGTGTCGAGGACTGCGTGGGCCGCATCGTCGCCGAGTGGGGTCATGTCGACGTGCTTATCAACAATGCGGGGATCAGCCCCAGCCATGGCGGGCGCTCATTGCCGGTCGAGGAGACGGACATCGATGAGTGGCACCGCGTGATCGCCGTCAACCTCACTGGTACGTTCCTGATGTGCCGGGCCGTGCTGCCGGTCATGAAGCCGCGCGGATGGGGCCGCATCGTCAACTTCTCCTCGCAGGGAGGGCGGATGCGCTCGCGCCTGTCGGGGGCACACTACGGCGCGACCAAGGCGGGCGTAATCGGCTTTACCCGCGTACTCGCCGGGCAGGTCGGCGCCCACGGCATCACCGCCAACTGCATCGCGCCGGGCCGCATCGTCACCCCGCAAAGCGAGGGATTCGGCAACAAGAATACCTATACCGACGATATTCCCGTCGGCCGCCTGGGCGAGACATACGACATCGTAGCCGGGGTCGAATACCTGATCTCCGAGCGTGCCGCCTTCGTCACCGGGACGGTGCTGGACGTCAACGGCGGGTTCTTCATGCCGTAATTCTCAAAAAAACAATCCTGTGACGAATATTTAACCTGACCAAAGACGCACTTGTGTAATACCGCCTCTACAATGCTTTAGCAGGCTGCGGAAAAAGGCGCCGCAGTGGTCACCGTCGATCTGCGTTCGAAGGAGGGGGACTGGTCTGTCGCTCGTTTCAGGGTGAAATTCGGAGATACCGGCCACGTTGGCGCGGTCGTGGTGACGTGAGCGACACGATTAGGCCGCGGCCAGAAGTTTTGGCAGTCTGATGAGGTTGTAGGCGGCAGCGGTGAGCGTAAAGGACCATCCGACGCGGTCCTGGCCTCGATGGCGGGTCTTTCGCATGGTGCCGCAGGTCTTCGTCCATCCGAACACCTCCTCGATCCGCTTGCGGATTTTCTGGGAGAGGCCGTAGCCGGGATGGCGTGTCGTGCGCCTGTCGATGGCGGAGCGCCGGTTGGTGTTGTTCTGGGCTACGTGCGGGGTGACCTCCATCTCGCGCAGCGCCGCGACGAAGGCGGCGGTGTCGTAGTTCTTGTCCGCGCCCAGTGTAATCCGGTGGCGTCCTTCCATGCGGCCCAACATGGTCAGCGCGGCCTCGCGTTCGGCGGTGCCGGTGGCGTGGGTGAGGATCGCATCGACGACGAGGCCGTTGCGGTTCTCCATCAGGACATGGCCCATGTGGCACAGCTTCGCTGCCTGGCCGCGCGCCTTCTTGAATAGTCGGGCATCAGGATCTGTGGTCGATGCATGGGTTGCATTGCTGCGCTTCTCGCCGCGAAAATCGCGTTCGGCATTACGGTCGGTCGGCGCTGCTGCCTGCTCGCTGCGGCTGGAAGCCAACCCGGCGTCATCGTCATCTCCGGGGCCGCCTTCATCCTTGGGTCTGAAGCTTTTCGCGCTTGCCCACGCTTCGATCAACGTGCCGTCCACCGAGAAATGATCGTCCGAAAGAAGAGCTTGCACGCGTGGCTGGTTGATGATGGCCGACAGGAGCTTGGCGGCAACGTCCCCGGACAGCAGCCTCTCGCGGTTCTTGGTGAAGACCGTGACATCCCAGATCGGCGCATCCATCGCCAGGCCGACGAACCAGCGAAAGAGCAGGTTGTAGTCCATCTGCTCCATCAACTGGCGTTCCGAGCGGATCGAATAGAAGGCCTGCAGGAGCAAGGCCCGAAGAAGTTTCTCGGGTGGGATCGACGGCCTCCCGATACGAGAATACAGGCCGTCGAAGTCCGCGGACAGCACTTCGAGCGCTTCATCGACAATCGCCCGGATCGCGCGAAGAGCATGGTTCGCCGGCACCCGAGCCTCGCAACTCACGTACGAGAACAGCCCCTCGCTCCGTTCATCACCGCCGCGCATCCCGATCCCTTCAACATCCCTCGACGGGATCCTGGAATCAGCAATGCCACATCAAGGCAAGCGCCTTTTTCCGCAGCCTGTTAATCGCGCAATGTGCTCGTCCCGGATGATCGTCGAATTGCACAATTGAGCGATCGCTTCGCGCGGCGCCGCGTCGGGCTGAAACAAGTGCTCGGCCTTGGCGCGGACATCGAAGTCCTTCGGATCGAGCGGGGTACGGCGGATCGCGAATTGCGCGTTCCCGTCGGAGAATCCGACCTCCACAAAATGGTGGGAGAGGTCCCGGTCCTGCGCCTCGGGACCGGCCCACCAGATATAGTCGGCGACGGATTCACCATCCGCTTTCGCGTCGAGATATTTACTGATCGTGCCTGTCAGCGCGAATTCCACAGCGTCGAATATAGTGCTCTTGCCGACACCGTTACGACCATCGATGATTGTGAAGCTATCGGCAAATTCGAGACGAACGGGTTCGCGGTAGCCCCGGAAACCGTAAAGATGCACGTAACTGAGCCTCATTGACCGGTCTCCAACATTTGGAGGATCGCCGCATCTGGCGCACCGCCGACAAACGCCTCGACGAGATCGGTCGGCAGCTCGGTGGTGCGCAGGCGGATTTCCGCTGCCATGTCCACGGCATCGAGTTGGGGAGCATTCTGAATGGCAAGCAGCGGCAGCAATGCGCCGCGCGCGTCGTCCTCGTTACCGATCCCGGCACGTGCAATCTTCCGGGTACCCGTCAGGTCTTCTTCGATCGCGCTCAGCGTCACGCTAGCACCATAACCCGCTGGCTCTGCGGCTAGCAGGATAAGATAGGCATTCCAGGACTTGGCTTCCGCACGCCGCAGCCCGAATTGCGCGGCCTTCAAGACCTGCTGGCTGTGCGACCGCCAATTCTCAATCAAACTGCGTGTGTCCGGAAACGCCAGGACGAAGCCAAGCACTGTATCGCCCTCGAACGCCAGGTATTTGACCGAGGGCTCCTCAAGTGCGGCGACCGAATAATTGGCCTCGCTCAATTGCTGCGACACGATCTGCAACACGCTCACAATCCTAACTCCGCAACAGCGTCGGGTCTGGAACGCCATTTCGTCGGCGAACCACGCACGATGGATCCGGTTCCGCCGCCCCGCGCGATGCTTGCTGGCAGGAGTAGCGCCTCGGCGCCTACGGCAATGACATATTCGGGGGCAACTACCGGGGCGATTTCGCGCGCATAAGCCGCCTCGACTTCGTGGAGAGCCCGATTCACCGATCGTAACACACGGATTCGACTGCCGCCGAGATTCCAGCAAATATCCTCGGCAGCGGCGCCTGCTGCTTGCAACTGGAGGAGTGTCATTCCCAGAAGTGGCTCCTCGACAGGCTGGTGCCCCTTTGCGGGTTCATTAGGCATCGCCCCTTCAAGATCGCGTCGGATGCGCCAGAGCGTCTGGGCATCCGTCGACGAAGGTTCGAGCCAAGCTGCGTCCGGTGCCGCCCCAGCTTGCGCCTCGAAGTTGGCCACACCCGAATGCAGGATTCGCCGTAACATCGACCTTGAGAACTCGACTCGTAGCTGGTTGAGGAAGACCGCGCCCGATTCCCGGACGTGGTAAAACCCGCTCGTCGCTCTCTGACCGAGATCGAACAGCGCTTTCGCCTTTGTTTCGAACGCGGCCGTGTCACAGGGATCGATGACGATGATCCGGCTCGGGCTGACCGCTGCCAGAGCCTGTTCCAGCACCTGATTGAGATAATCCCAGTCGGTCCAATAGCCAACGATCACGAGGTCGCGGTCGAGCAGGCGTTGGGTCAACCACGCGGCACCCTCCGCCAGACGGGTATGAATTGGTTCGGCGGCGACCTGACCTGCTGCCCAGACGGTGCCGACAGGATCGCTCCAGCAGCCATGGATCTTGAGCAACGGCGACCTGTTTGCCGGCAGCGCGGCGACCTTATCGCGGCTCACGCCTGCGCCGACATGGCCGAACAGCAGATTGCCCGCCGCTTCGATCAGGGTGTCTACGTTAGTTGAGACGGCCGTGCCGATGCCACCGGTGAGGAGAAGATCGGCGGCTGCGAAGTGGCCATCGTTCGGAACACCGGCAAACGCATCATGATCGATGTAGGTTTTCAGATAGACATCGGCCAACTCGCCCCGCTGAAAGAAGAACTCTGCCTGATCGTCGATGGAGTCAGCCAGTGGCGGTCGCGCCGCGCCATGAGTCGCGCCGTATTTCTGCTTCGCCTTCCACGCCAATACCGCTGCGCTTGGAACCGAGCTGGGAGCGGCCATCGACAGACCGGCACCGCACAAAAGTGCCAGTCTGTCCGCGAGGATCGCGTCCAGCGCCTTCTCGATACCTGCCTGAAGATTAATGACGTCCATAGTTCAGCACAAATCCCCCTGTCGGCCCCGCAGTTATCGTAAGTAGAAAATCGAATTAACGAAAGACGTTGTCATCGTATCGGATGAAATGAGCACCAGATTCACCGCTTGAGCCAGCACCCGTGGCAGCTGGTGCAGCGACGGCCAGCGCTCCGCCTCAGCGTTCTCCCCGCTCGATCCCGATCACGTCGTCTTCGACGATGACCTGGGCCCGACTGTAGCGGCCACCGGCCCAGGTTGGCTCATGGCCCGATCAAGGTATCTAAAAGTCGCTGTTCCGGTGTGACGAATGCTCGGTCGTACGATGACCAACGCGAGTATGATAATCTGGCGAAAAGCGTGGCCGTCGATGGCGCTCATGCTAGCGCTAATCGTCCGGCGCAAGAAAGTAGGCATGATTCTATCAGTTGAAATGGGCCCTCCGATTCGCCGCCTCCCGCCGCCGATGCCCGCACGCGCGTAAACACCTGTTGAAACAGCCCCAAATCAGGTTCTTTTAATCGACCCCGATCCGGGGTCTGTCTTTCGCGCGCCCCGTCATGAACGGGGCCGCCATGACCGCATCGCATCAGAAACCCGAGACGACTGCCCGCGGCGCGCGGATGCTGCGCACCGCGCTCGGTGCGTCCATTGCCCGGTTTCTGGAAGATCCCGGCGTGGTCGAGGTGATGCTGAACCCGGATGGCCGCATCTGGGTGGACCGGCTCTCTGAAGGCCTGGCCGATACGGGGGAGAGATTGTCCGCCGCCGATGGCGAGCGGATTGTCCGGCTGGTCGCTCATCATGTCGGGGTCGAGGTTCATACCCGTAGCCCACGTGTTTCGGCCGAACTGCCCGAGACCGGCGAACGGTTCGAAGGGCTGTTGCCGCCGGTGGTCGCTGCTCCAACCTTTGCCATCCGCAAGCCTGCCGTCGCCGTTTTCACGCTCGACGACTATGTGACAGCCGGAATCATGACCAGTCTTCAGGCCGAAGTGCTGCGCTTGAACGTCGCCACGCGGGCCAATATCCTTGTCGCGGGCGGCACCTCGACCGGCAAGACCACGCTGACCAATGCGCTGCTGGCCGAGGTCGCGAAGACCACGGATCGCGTCGTCATCATCGAGGACACGCGCGAGCTGCAATGCGCTGCGCCGAACCTTGTCGCCATGCGGACCAAGGATGGCGTGGCCACCTTATCCGATCTCGTCCGCTCATCTCTGCGCCTGCGCCCAGACCGCATTCCGGTCGGTGAGGTGCGCGGCGCAGAAGCCCTCGATCTGCTCAAAGCCTGGGGGACCGGACACCCGGGCGGCATTGGCACTATCCATGCCGGTTCCGGCATTGGCGCGCTGCGCCGCCTCGAACAGCTCATCCAGGAAGCCGTTATCACGGTCCCGCGTTCCCTGATCGCCGAAACAATCGACCTCGTTGCCGTCCTCGCCGGGCGCGGTTCGTCCCGCCGCCTGGTCGAACTCGCCCGCGTCGATGGGCTTGGGCCGGACGGCGACTACGCCATCACCCCCGCGACCACCTCGAAAGGAGATCCCTCATGATCCGCATGATTTCGCGCGGCTGCCGTATCATCGCAACCGCGGCCACCGCTGTTTCCATCAGCCTGATGCTGGCGCCGGCGGCGCACGCCTCCGGCTCGTCCATGCCCTGGGAAGCACCGCTCCAGAGCATCCTTCAGTCTATCGAGGGGCCGGTCGCCAAGATCATCGCCGTTATCGTCATTATCTCTACCGGCCTTGCACTGGCCTTTGGCGATACGGGCGGCGGCTTTCGCAAGCTGATCCAGATCGTATTCGGCCTGTCCATCGCCTTCGCGGCGTCGAGCTTCTTCCTGTCGTTTTTCTCGTTTGGCGGCGGGGCGCTCGTCTGATGGCGGGCGGCTTTGAGCAACTCGACGCGGTGCCGGGATTTTCCGTCCCGGTCCACCGGGCGCTGACCGAACATATCCTGCTCGGCGGCGCGCCGCGCTCTATCGCCATCGTCAATGGCACGCTGGCCGGAGCCGTGGGCCTCGGCCTGCGTCTCTGGCTGGTCGGTCTTGCCATCTGGGCAGTCGGTCATTTCCTCGCAGTCTGGGCGGCGAAACGCGATCCACTGTTTGTCGAGGTCGGGCGCAGGCATCTGCGTATCCCCGGTCATCTGTCGGTCTGAGGGCGTGGCCATGATGAACCTCACCGAGTATCGACGCTCCGCCACACAGCTCGCGGATTTCCTACCCTGGGCTGCACTGGTCGGTTCCGGTGTCGTGCTGAACAAGGACGGCAGTTTTCAGCGCACCGCCAAATTTCGGGGACCGGACCTCGATTCCGCCGTCGCCGCTGAACTGGTCGCGGTTGCCGGTCGCATTAACAATGCCGTTCGCCGTCTCGGCTCTGGCTGGTCGATCTTCGTCGAGGCGCAGCGTTCCGAGGCCGCGATCTACCCTGATAGTCAATTTCCTGATGCGGCTTCCGCGCTGGTCGATGCCGAACGCAGGGCCGCCTTTGAGGAGGCCAGCACGCATTTCACATCTGGCTATTTCCTGACCTTCCTCTGGCTGCCGCCTGCCGAGGATGCCGCCCGTGCCGAGACATGGCTCTATGAGGGCCGCGAGCAATCCGGCGTCAATCCATGGCAGGTGATGCGCGGCTTCATCGACCGGACCGACCGCGTGCTGGCTTTGCTCGACGGCTTCATGCCCGAATGTCACTGGATCGATGACGCCGCCACGCTGACCTATCTTCACTCGACGATTTCCGCCAACCGCCATCGCGTGCGTGTGCCCGAGGTGCCGATGCACCTCGACGCGCTGCTGGCCGATCAGCCACTGACCGGTGGGCTGGAGCCGCGCCTTGGCGATCAGCATCTGCGGATCCTGACCATTATCGGATTCCCAACCGCGACGACGCCGGGCCTGCTCGACGAGATGAACCGGCTGGCCTTTCCCTACCGCTGGTCCACCCGCGCGATCCTGCTGGACAAGACGGACGCCACGAAGCTGCTGACCAAGATCCGTCGCCAATGGTTCGCCAAGCGCAAATCCATCGCCGCGATCCTGAAGGAGGTGATGACCAACGAGCAATCCGCGCTGGTCGACACCGATGCGTCGAACAAGGCGCTCGATGCCGACATGGCCCTGCAAGAACTCGGGGCGGATATGGCGGGCATGGCCTATGTTACGGCCACCGTCACCGTCTGGGATGCCGATCCACGCATTGCCGATGAGAAGCTACGGCTGGTCGAGAAGATCATCCAGGGCCGCGATTTCACGGCCATGCCGGAAACCGTCAATGCGGTTGATGCCTGGCTCGGCTCCTTGCCTGGACATGCCTATGCCAATGTCCGGCAGCCACCGGTCTCGACGCTCAATCTCGCCCACATGATCCCGCTATCGGCCGTGTGGGCGGGGCCGGAACGGAATGATCACCTTGGAGCGCCCCCCTTGCTTTACGGCAAGACCGAGGGTTCGACACCGTTCCGGCTTTCCCTTCATATCGGCGATGTCGGCCATACGCTCGTCGTCGGCCCGACCGGCGCGGGCAAATCCGTGCTCCTGGCGCTGATGGCGCTGCAATTTCGCCGCTACGCACGCTCCCAGATTTTCGCCTTCGATTTCGGCGGCTCGATCCGGGCCGCCTCCCTCGCCATGGGCGGGGATTGGCATGATCTGGGGGGTGGGCTGACGGAAGGATCGGACGTTACTGTCTCTCTGCAACCGCTGGCGCGGATCGATGACGCCTATGAGCGGTCCTGGGCCGCCGACTGGATCGCCGCGATCCTGATGCGCGAGGGCATTGTGCTCACGCCAGAGGTGAAGGAGCATATCTGGACAGCGCTGACCTCGCTCGCTTCCGCGCCACTGGGCGAGCGTACCATCACCGGCCTTGCGGTCCTGCTGCAATCTAACGATCTCAAACAGGCGCTGCGGCCTTATTGCATCGGCGGAGCTTATGGCCGGTTGCTTGATGCCGAGTTCGAGCATCTGGGATCCGCCGATGTGCAAGCCTTCGAGATCGAGGGGCTGGTCGGCACTGGCGCTGCGCCTGCGGTGCTGGCCTATCTGTTTCACCGTATCGGCGATCGGCTCGACGGGCGCCCAACACTGCTCATTATCGATGAAGGCTGGCTGGCGCTGGACGACGAAGGTTTCGCCGGCCAGCTCCGCGAATGGCTGAAGACGCTCAGAAAGAAGAACGCTTCCGTCATTTTCGCCACGCAGTCGCTCTCCGACATCGACGGCAGCAATATTGCCCCTGCTATCATCGAAAGCTGCCCGACACGGCTGTTGTTGCCGAACGAACGGGCCATCGAGCCGCAGATCACGGCCATCTATCGGCGCTTCGGCCTCAACGACCGGCAGATCGAGATCCTTGCACGGGCCACGCCCAAGCGGGACTACTACTGCCAGTCTCGGCGCGGCAATCGGCTGTTCGAGCTGGGTCTCAGCGAAGTTGGCCTCGCGCTCTGCGCAGCATCCGCCAAATCCGATCAGACCCGCATCGCCGAACTCATCGCTGAACATGGGCGGGACGGTTTCCTTGCCGCCTGGCTACGCCATCGCGGCGTCGATTGGGCCGCCGAACTGATCCCGAACCTTACAAATCTCACAGCGCCGACCGAACCCACCGTTCCGGCCGCACCAGATCATTCCCAGCCTGACGGCCCGCAAGAAGAGGAGATCCTGCCATGACCCGTATTCCCGTTCGCCGTATCGCTGGTGCTTCCGCGCTGGCGGTCGCGCTCGCCATGCCTGTCGCGATGTCGCCCATGCTGACCAGCCCGGCTCAGGCCTTCGGTTTTGGCCGTATTGTCTATGATCCAACCAACTATGCGCAGAACCTGCTGACCGCGGCGCGCACGCTGGAGCAGATCAATCACCAGATCACCTCGCTTCAGAACGAAGCGCAGATGCTCATCAATCAGGCCAAGAATTTGGCAAGTCTGCCATATTCGTCACTCCAGACTTTGCAGCAGAATGTGCAACGCACGCAGCAGCTTCTGAGCCAGGCGCAGAACATCGCCTTCGACGTCCAGAACGTCGATCAGATGTTCCAGCAGAAATACGGCAATGTTTCGCTGTCGGCGACCGATGCCCAACTCGTCGCCGATGCGCGGTCCCGCTGGCAGAATACGGTTGGTGGCTTGCAGGATGCCATGCGCGTGCAGGCCGGTGTCGTTGGCAATATCGACACCAACCGCGCCGAGATGTCCGCCCTGGTCGGTCAGAGCCAGAACGCCACAGGCGCGTTGCAGGCCACGCAAGCTGGCAATCAGCTTCTCGCGCTCCAGTCACAGCAGCTTTCCGACCTGATCGCGCTGATGTCGGCCAATGGCAGGTCTGAAGCGCTGATCGAAGCGGAACGCGCCACGGCCGCCGAACAGGGCCGCATCCAGCGGGAACGCTTTCTGACACCGGGATCGGGCTACCAGCCCGGCAATGCCCGGATGTTTGGCAACGGCAACAACTGACCGGACAGGAGGGGCGCGGCATGGACGGCAAGCTGCTGGCCCGGCTGGGCGCGATCATATTCGTGGCCATCGCCATCACTGCGACGGTGATCGAAATGACTCGCGAGGATGAACCGGCGCAGAACCGTCCGGCTCCATCGCTTCAGCCCTCTGCCGATCCGCTGCGCCAGAGCCTGCGCCGCTGCCAGCAGTTGGGCGAGGCCGCCGTGAACGATCCCGGTTGCCTCGCCACCTGGGCCGAGAACCGCGACAGGTTCCTCGGCCGGACGCCGGTGCCCGCCGTCCCGCATCAGAACGGGGGACAATGAGCCATGGGCGGCACTGGCGTCATCGACAATTTCCTGGGCGTATTCACCAGCTATATCGACAGCGGCTTCGGCCTGCTCGGCGGTGAAGTTGCCTTCATCGCCACCACCCTGATCGTCATCGACGTGACGCTGGCGGCACTCTTCTGGTCCTGGGGCGCTGATGACGACATTATCGCTCGGCTGGTCAAGAAGACGCTCTTTGTCGGTGTCTTCGCCTATCTGATCGGCAACTGGAACAATCTCGCGCAGATTATCTTCGACAGCTTCGCAGGTCTCGGCCTGAAGGGATCGGGGACCGGCTTTTCCGCCGCCGATTTGCTGCGGCCCGGCAAAGTGGCGCAGACCGGCCTCGATGCCGGTCGCCCGCTGCTCGAATCGATTTCGGACATGATGGGCTACTGGTCCTTCTTCGAGAACTTCATCCAGATCGCCTGCCTGATGTTCGCCTGGGCGCTGGTGCTGCTGGCCTTCTTCATCCTCGCCGTGCAGCTCTTCGTCACCCTGATCGAGTTCAAGCTGACAACGCTTGCGGGCTTCGTCCTCATCCCCTTCGGCCTTTTCGGCAAGACCGCCTTCATGGCCGAACGCGTGCTCGGCAACGTCGTTTCCTCCGGCATCAAGGTTTTGGTGCTTGCCGTCATCATCGGCATCGGCTCGACGCTGTTTTCGCAGTTCACGGCAGGTTTTGGCGGCGCAACACCGACCATCGACGACGCGATGGCGATCGTACTGGCCGCACTTTCTCTTCTCGGCCTCGGCATTTTCGGTCCCGGCATCGCATCCGGTCTCGTTTCCGGCGGCCCGCAGCTTGGTGCAGGCGCTGCCGTCGGAACCGGCCTTGCCGCTGGCGGCATGATGCTTGCCGGCGGCGCAGCCGCTGGCATGGCCGCGAGGGGGGGAGCTGCGGCGCTCTCGGGTGGAGCAGCTGCCGTCCGTGGCGGTGCCGCCGCCGCCGGTGCTGCGAGCGCGGCCTATAGTGTCGGATCGCTTGGCCAGTCCGGCGCGGCCGGTGTTGCATCCGGTCTTGGCGGCGTCGCCCGCGCCGCAGGTTCCGCTGTGACATCGCCTTTGAAGCGGGCCGCATCGAAAACCGCGGAAAGCGTCAAAGGCAGCTTCTCCGATGGTGCGCGGGCAGGGCTCGGCGTTACCGGAGGATCGTCCACGCAGGGAACCATTGGCGGCGCGAATTCAGCGGTTTCCGCAGCGCCTGCCGCTCCGGCGGGCGGGCCTCCAGCTTGGGCGCAGTCGATGCAGCGCAAGCAGGCCCTCAATCACGGCACGACCATGGCCGCTCATGCCGTCCGTTCCGGCGATAGCCACGGGGGCGGCTCTTCCGTCAACATTTCCGAAAGCGACCGCTCATGAACATCTTCAGACGTCCATCGACCCATTACGGCAAATCGCCGGAACCCGAGACGCCTTATCAGAAGGCCGCGCAAGTCTGGGACGAGCGCATCGGCTCGGCCCGCGTGCAGGCGAAGAACTGGCGGCTCATGGCCTTTGGCTCCTTGATCCTCTCGGCGGGCTTCGCCTCCGCGCTTGTCTGGCAATCGGCACGCGGGACGGTCGTGCCCTGGGTGGTGCAGGTGGACAATCTTGGCCAGGCACAGACCGTTGCCGCAGCGACGGCCGATTATCGTCCGACAGATCCGCAGATCGCCTTCCATCTGGGCCGCTTCATCGAGCAGACGCGCTCGATCCCGGCCGACGCCATCATCGTGCGTCAGAACTGGCTGCGCGCCTATGAGTTCACTACGGACCGGGGTGCCGCCGCGCTCAACGACTACGCCCGCGCCAATGACCCGTTCACCAAGGTCGGTCGCGTGGCGGTCGCAATCGAGGTCTCCAGCGTCATCCGGGCCTCGAACGACAGTTTCCGCGTCGCCTGGACCGAGCGTCATTACGAGAACGGGCAGCTTTCCACGACCGAACGCTGGACGGCGATCCTGACCATCGTGCTCCAGACGCCGCGCGATGCGACGCGTCTGCGCGTCAACCCGCTCGGCATCTACGTCAATGCAATCTCGTGGTCGCGGGAGATGAGCCAATGACACACACGGCTCCCCGCAATTCCGGCATACGGGATTTCCGTAAACCCGCCTTCGCGGCCTTGCTGCTCTCGGCCAGCATGCTGGCAGGCTGTGCCACCAACCGGACGCCCCAGTTCAGCTACGATGCCGATGTTCCCGCGCTGCCGACCGTGCAGGCTGCCATCACTGATGACCGACCGCGGCCATTGCACACACCGCCGGCATGGACGGTCGCGCGCGGTGGAACCGCAGCAGGCACACCGGCAGGCCGCGTTGAAAACGCAAATGCCGCCGCGCGCGTCGAGCCACGTCGTGAAGGCTATTATAACGCGATCCAGATCTACCCCTGGTCGGAAGGCGCACTGTATCAGGTCTATGCCGCGCCGGGGCAGATCACCAATATCGCGCTGGAGCCCGGAGAGAGCCTGACCGGCGCGGGGCCGATCGCGGCGGGCGATACCGCTCGCTGGATTATCGGGGACACCGAAAGTGGCAGCGGTTTGAACCGCCGCGTCCACATCCTCGTCAAGCCATCACGGCCGGACATCTCGACCAATCTCGTTGTGACGACCGACCGGCGCACGTACATGCTCGAGCTGCGCGCACGGGAATCGCTCTATATGCCGTCCGTTGCCTGGTCCTATCCGGCACCCCCGGCAAGTCGGCGCCAGACCGTTCCGGCGGCACCGATCATTCCGGCCGAGGCGGCGCGCAATTATCGCTACGGCCTTACGGGCGATAGCCCGCCATGGCGGCCGATCTCCGTCTTCGACGATGGTCGCCGCATCTATATCGTATTCCCGCGCGGGATTGTTCAGGGCGAGATGCCCCCGATCTTCGTCCTGGGTTCCAATGGGGAACCGCAGATCGTCAATTCCCGTATCCACCAGAACGTCCTGATCGTGGATCGCCTTTTTGGCGCGGCCGAACTGCGCCTGGGCAGTGGTGATCGCCAGCAGACCGTCAGGATCGTTCGTATCGAACAACGACAGGCGGCAAAGCCTGCGAACACCGGGAGGGTGCCGTCATGAGCGAGGAGACCCCTACGAATGAATCTCCGATGCGCCTGCGTGCCGAGACGCCGCGTGTCACCCGCCTGTCGCGCAAGATGCTCGCAGGTGTTGCCGCTGTCGCGCTGCTCGGGATCGGCGCGGCGCTGATCTATGCGCTCCAGACCCGCGATATGAGCGGCGGGGGTGAAGAACTCTATTCGACCGAGAACCGCCCCACTGCGGATGGCCTGTCTGGCCTGCCGCGCGATTATACCGGCCCGGTTCTGGGGCCGGCATTGCCCGGGGATCTTGGCGGCCCGATCCTCGATGCCCAGAGCAGAGGCCAGCCCGTCGCGCCGCCCGCCATGGCAACGTCCGCTCGCGATCCAGCTGAAGAACGGCGCCTCGCGGAAGAGGAGGCCGCGCGTCTGAGCGCGGTCTTCTTCCAGTCTGGGCAGAGAACTACAGCGACACCGGGCTCTGCAGTGTCTGGCCCTGCGGGACTTGACCTCGGTGGTCAGGCCGCGCCGCAGGACCGGCACACAGCTTTCTTAAATGGTCCTGTGGATCGCCAGACGGTCGCTCTGGATCGTATCATGGCCCCGGCGTCGCCCTACATCCTACAGGCCGGGGCCGTGATCCCGGCGGCGATGATAACCGGCATCCGCTCCGATCTGCCTGGCCAGATTACCGCGCAGGTCACTGAAAATGTCTATGACAGCCCCACCGGCAGCCTGCTCCTGATCCCCCAGGGCACGCGGATCATCGGTCAATATGATGCTGGCGTCACCTTCGGTCAGCGCCGGGTGCTACTGGTCTGGAACCGCCTGATTCTCCCCAATGGACGCTCCATCGTGCTGGAGCGTCAGCCCGGTGCGGACGCTTCCGGTTATGCGGGTCTCGAAGATGGCGTTGATTACCACTGGTGGGATCTGATGAAGGCGGCAGGGCTGTCCACGCTGCTCGGCATCGGCACCGAGCTTGCAGCCGATGACGAGGATCGACTGATCCGCGCTATCCGTGACGGGGCGCAGGATACGATCAATCAAGCCGGGCAGCAGATCGTCCAGCGCCAGTTGCAGGTTGCGCCGACACTCACCATCCGGCCCGGCTTCCCGGTCAGGGTCATTGTCACACGTGACCTCGTCCTTGAACCCTACAGGAGCTGATCATGGCAAAGCTGAAACTTGGACCGATTGTTGAGGACAAGCCCGTGAAAGTTACGGTGGAACTGCCCGGTTCACTGCACCGTGATCTTGTTGCTTATGCCGAGGTATTGGCCCGTGAAACCGGGCAAGCCGCCACGGATCCCGTCAGGCTGATCGTGCCGATGCTGGAGCGGTTCATCGCCACGGATAGGGGGTTTGCTAGCGCCAGAAAGGCCCAGTCATGAGGCAGATCCCCTGTCAGAACAGGTCGCCGCGATGATGTCCATCAGCGTATCGACAGCCTCTCGCATCGCGTCCCATTTGGCGGACTGATCCATTTCCCGGTTCTGGAGCGTGAGGCTCACCGCTCCGTGAACCGTTGACCAGAACATGAAGCTGTAGCGGCCGAGATCCATGTCGGGCAAATAGCCCTGGTCCTGAGAACATCGAAGTCCTGTCAGCAGGAGATTCAGCACCTGACTTCCAGCTTCGCCCGACCATGGATCGTCGCTGATCCCAAGCCGTGGCGGCGGGGTGAACATCAGCCGATACAGCGTGGGGTTTTCCAGGGCGAAGCGGACATAGGCATAGCTGCCATCACGCAAATAACCGAAAGGGTCACCGCGCATTTGCTCGAAGACGGCCAGCTTTTCCCTGTAGAGCCGGTTGAAACCTTCGTCTCGGACGGCACGCAGCAGGGCGCTCTTGTCGTGAAAGTGCCCGTAAAGCGCCGGTGCCGTGCAGCCAATGGCACGCGCAACGGCGGTCAGCGGTACGTCGAGGTCGCCGCGCTCCGCCAGCAGCCGGATGGTTTCGTCAACAGCGCGACGAGCAATATCAAGTTCTTGCTCTTTCCGGGGGCGAGCCATGGCCATCCTGTCGCAACTGATCGTGGAAACTGAACGCCGTTTACTTTTTTCGTTGACGGGGCGGATGTCAAGACGCAGCATTTGAGTAACTGAATGCCGTTTAGTTTGAGATTGTGCGGAGATGCGATGAGCGCGCGCAGATTCAAGCATCGTGATGCGTTGAACGCCGTCGGCGAAGGGGGCAGGCCGCTTTTTGCGCGAATGGTGGTGGGGTGCCCACCAGAAGCTGAACACGGTTCAGGGTGATACGCCATGCCTGCGATCCGGAACAATCAGATTTCGTCTGGTGATGCCCTCACAAAGATTGTTGCGGGCGATGTCAGCAACCGTGCGATCCGGCTGCCCCAGTTGCGATATTTCGTTGCGGCGGTCGATTACGGGAGCTTCCGCAAGGCAGCTGCAGCGCTTGCCATCCAGGAGTCTTCAATCAGCCGGCGAATCCGTGATCTCGAAGATGAACTGGGCGCATCGCTTTTCGTACGATATGCTGGCGGGGTGCAGCTAACCGTCGCCGGACGGGAGTTCCTGCGCAACGCCCGCCATGCTCTTCGCCAGATCGACATCGGGGTGACCAAGGTGGCGGCGGTTGGCCGGGCGGACCAGGGATTGATCAAGGTGGGGATATTCTCGTCCCTCGCGTCAGGATTTCTGTTTGATCTGCTGCGGGATTTCGGCACACGCCACCCGAAGGTGCAGGTCGACATCATTGACGGCAATCCACCCGAGCACGTTGCTGCTGTCCGCAAACTGTGCCTCGACGTCGCATTCATAACGGGAACGACGCCCTGGGATGGCTGTGAGGTGGAACATCTATGGTGCGAAAAGGTCTTCGTGGTGCTGCCCGATGATCACCCCTTGGCGGACAAGCCAGAACTTGGATGGGACGACTTGGCAAACGAGCGGTTCATCGTGAGCGATGTCGCACCCGGTCAGGAGATTCATGATTACCTGGTCGCTCACCTTGCCGGTCTCGGTCGCCACCTCGATATTCAGTCTCAGCAGGTCGGCCGCGACAATATTCTATCGCTCGTCGCTCTCGGACGCGGTCTCACTCTGACGAGCGAAGCGACGACCGACGTGCAGTTCCCGGGGATCACCTACCGGCACATCACGGGTGAGGTTTTGCCATTCAGCATGGTCTGGTCTGTCCAAAACGATAATCCGGCATGTCGGCGGCTGTTGAGCCTGGCTCGATCGATGACAGAGCCGGCCGTGCGGAAATAGCGTTTGGGTTACGCTGAAGGAATGAGCTGCAATGGGTAAGGGGCGTGTTGGCGCCGAAGGCGCCATGCCGCTGCGCGTTTCAACTCGCACAAACCTCGATGGCGCTTTTCCCGCCCGCCACCCTGTTTGTGCACTGCGATGCGGGTGGGGATGCGCTCTTTCATTGCCTCGACATGGCTAATGACCCCGACCTGACGACCCTGGGATTGCAGGCTTTCCAGCGCATCGATAGCCAGGTCCAGGCTGCCTGCGTCGAGCGAGCCGAACCCTTCGTCGATGAATAATGTCGCCGCGAGCCCGCCTTTTCCGCCCATTCGCGAAAGGGCGAGTGCCAGGGCGAGCGACACCAGGAATCGTTCGCCGCCTGAAAGGCTGCGTGTGGCACGGGCCTCGCCGCCCATGTCGCGATCTTCGACCTGTAGCGCGAGATCGGCCGCACGGCGCAAGCGGTAACGCGGATTGAGGTCCGCCAGATGGTGGTTGGCGTGATCGACCAACACGTCCAGCGTAACAGATTGCGCGACCCTGGCGAATTTGTCCCCATTACGAGAACCCGCCGCGTGATTCACTGCCTCCCAGACATCCAGTTCGGAGCGTGCCTGTGCAATTTCCGCCTCCAGCCCGGCAAGGGCTGTTCGCGTTTCAATATCACGTTGAAGTTCGCCGTCGATTGCGCCGATCCGTTCGGCGCGCGTCTGGTTGGCTACATCCAGCACGGAAAGCGCGTCTGTCAGGGCCTCTGGCGACTCTTCAGGTAGACCAGCAGCTTCAGCTTCGGTGTGGTCTTTGCGCCGGGAGTCCAGCGCGGCACGAGCTGAGGTGACGGCATCGTCGAGTTCACGAAGCCGTTGACGCAGGGCAGTGACCTCTGTCCCCGGGAGTGCGAAAAGGATGCCCAGATCATCCTGGACCAAATCTGTGTCTGCCAATGCATCGGCGAGCACCGCTTGGGCGGTTTCAAGCGCCTGCTGTGCGCCGCTTAATTCATCGGCTGCGGTTTCGGCCTTGGCGCGGGCAGCGGCCCAGGCATTCGTGGCTTCCGTGAGAGCAGTGCGGGCGGTATCCAGCGCGGTGGAGGCTGCTTTGCGAGCGTCATTGTTGCGCGTACGATGTGTGGCAGTGGCTTCGCCGCCTAAAAGAGGTGCACGTTCTGCCTGTAAGGACTGCAACGTTTTCAAGCGGGTGGTGACAGCTTCTTTCGCTGTCTCGGAGTGTTTTGCGCTGCTCTCTGCGCGGCTTTCCGCCTTGGCAATCCGGGGGGCCAGAGCAGCAAGCGTGTCGGAACTGCCGTCACGCGCCTTGCGCAGCTCGGCGATTTTCATGACCCGGCTTTCCAGTCGATCAGATAAGCCGGATTCGCTCAGGGTTTCACCCAACTCTTCCAATATCGGAGAAAGTGCCGTGGCATGACGAGTAGTTTGCGCCTCGGCGATCTCGGCCGCTCGAATGCTAAGCGTTTTATGGCTGGTGGCGGCGGCAAGCTTGCTGCTCAGGCTTTCCCGCGCGGTGGCATGACCGGCAATGATTTTACGTAGATCCTCGCGCCGGGTGGTGGTGGTCGCCAGTGTTTGGCGCAGTCCGGCCAGTTCGACCTGAGCGGCAGCTTCAGTCTGCTGCGCAGCGGTTGTCGCCGTCTGCAGAATGTCGAGCTTTTCGGGGTCTTCTCCGAGTTTCGCTGGCAGTGCAGGGCAATGCGGAATCGATACGGCCCGGTTGTATGCGTCCTGCCAATGAGTTAGAGCGGTGGCGATCTTCGCTTCGGCCGCTTGCGCATTCGTTCCGGCTTGCTCCAGCTTTCCCTTTGCACGATCTTGAGCGCGTAGAGCATCAGCTTGTTTGTTCCGCGCATCCTCAGCGGTTGCTCGTGCGGCCAACAGGTTTGCACGGAGGCCCGCCGCGAGTTTGGCCAGGACAGTATCGGCATGCGTCGGATGCTCGGGGGATCCGCAGACGGGGCAGGGCTCGCCAGGTTCTAGACGCAGACGCAGCTCTCGCGCGGAATCTGATGCCGCCATGTTGGCGCGCTCGGCGGGGGCGGCGAGGGCGCTGGCCTGCGCGTTCGCGGTTGCCACGGTCTCAGCGGCGGAGCCTGCTTCGGCCCCGGCAATGGTCATGGCCTCTTTTGCGGCCTTGGCGGCTATTTCTGCGGCACTAAGGTCCGACAGGGCGGAACTGTGTTCCTGCTCGGCGCGGCGCATATCCGCAAGGGCTGTGGCAAGCGTCTGAAGTTCGATTCCTCTCCCTGGCGGATGCGCAGCCTCGATGGCGCTAAGCTGATCGGCGAAGTTGGCCATTTCCTCGGCCAGCCTGACTTCCTCTGCCGTGTCATTCGCTGTCTGGGTGGTGAGTTCGGCCAGTGCCGTGGTCAATCGCTGGATCTCGGCGTGATGGGCGGCGCTCTCGGTCTTTGCGCGCGACAGGGTAGACTGCGCTTCGATATGCTCCGCGATATGCTGGCGGGTTTGCGGCCAGTGGTCCGCCAATGCGCAATCCGGGGAACGTTCGGCAAGTTTCCCTTGGACCGCTTCTAAGGTTTCGCGGACTTTGGCTTCTTCTTGTAGCAAGGCCTGGAATGCAACTCGGGCCTCTGTTGCTTCGTGTTCGAATACCTGCGCTTGCGAGCGGGATGTTTCCAGCTCCGCCGTTGCCGAGTTGATGCGGCTGTCGAGAGCGGCGGCCTGATCCCACAGCGGGCCAAATACCTTGAATTCATCTTCGCGGGCTATGTGTTCGACTTCTGCCTGCTTGGTCGTTTCCTGCAGCGTATTGGCGTTGGCGGCGGCCTCATTTGAGAGAATTGTGGTTGCCGTTACTGAGGCTGAGGCGTCTTTTACCCGCTCCCTGGCGCTCTGCATCGTTTGCCACTGCGCCCGCAGCGGTGCCGCCTGGTCAATACGCGCAAGTTGCGCGCGTTCAACGCTGGCATCAGCCTGACGGGTCACGGCCTGTTCGAATACAGCCTCGGCAAGAGCGACCTGCCGGGAGGTTTCAGCATGCCGGGTATGGCGTGCCAAGGCCTCCTTGAGGGTCTTGGCCTCTGCACCTGCTGCCTGATTGGCCGCGGTTATGACAAGTCGTTCGGCCTCCAGTGCCGCACGGTCCTCATCTGTCAATATCTGATGGCCCTCGCGTCGCTGGACCAGCGCCCCATGCACCTGACGGGCGGCCTCGGTGCGTTCATAGATGCGCGATGATACCGCTCGGTAGAGTCCGGTGCCGGTCACTTTCTCCAACAAACTTGCGCGATCATTGGTGTCGGCGCGAAGAAAGGCATCGAAGTCGCCTTGGGCTAGCAAGACGGTGCGGCGAAACTCGTCGTAGGAAAAGCCGGTCAGCGCGGTGATTTGGTCAGTGGCGATTGTGATCTGGCTGGCCAGGACCTGGCCGTCCGAGACACGGGCCAGCGAGCGCGAGACGTTCTGCAACTGCCCGTCGACCTTGTCGCGGGCGCGGCGCGCCTGCCAGCGTGCGATATAATCTTCCCCGTCGCGCGCGGTAAAACGAACCTCGGCCCAGCCTTGTGCTGCGCCCCGACGCAGGATGGCACGGGAATCGCGTGCCTTGATGGCTTTGCCAGACGGGTCCGGCACTTCGTCGCCTGCGGATCCGGCAAGGCGTGGGGCATCGCCATAAAGCGCCAGGCACATTGCGTCGAGGATCGAGGATTTTCCCGCCCCGGTTTCGCCCGTAATGACGAAGAGGCCTGCGCCTGCCAGTGGTGCTGCAGTGAAGTCGATGGAAAACGGCTGGGCAAGGCTTGCGATGTTCTGGCCCGAGATGGAGAGGATACGCATGGGATCAGAACTCAGCTTTAGATTTCGGACAGGGCATCACGGAAGGCGGCAAGATGCGCTGTATCCGGATCGACACCATGAGATTGCGTGAAGGCCATCTGAAATAAATCTTCCGGCGCCGTCTCGGACAGGCTCGGCGGCGGTGTTTCTGACATGGCCATGGCCTCCGGTCGCACAATCGAGAGGCCCGCCAGCCGGACTGGAAGCCCCTCGATCACCTCTTCGGCCTCGGCGGCTATCTGGGTCACTGGTCGGTCGGCAATGAGCGAGAGATAGATGAACGGCTGAGCCTCGCGAGGTGTGTCGGGCGACAGCTCTAGCGTATTCAGGGCTGAGGCAACCTCTGCCAGCGGCGCAGCGCCGGTGGCTGGCAGACGGTGCATTGGCACGGGTCGGGGCAGGGGGATATGTCGGGGGGTAAGCCCATCGTCGAAATCGAGCAGCGTTACGCCGTGGTCATAGGCGATTTCAGACGCAGACATCGGGAAGGGTGAGCCGGAATAGCGCACCCTTCCGCCATCAAGCGATTGCGGCCGGTGCAAATGGCCAAGAGCAACATAGGACAGGGCGGGCGGGAAAATGTCGGGCGGCACAGCATGTTCACCGCCAATTAGGATGCGTCGTTCCGCGCCTTCGGATTCGAGGCCACCCGAACAGGTTAGATGTCCCATAGCAATGATCGGTAGTCCATCGGCGTACGCCTCTGCGGCATCTGACATTGCCAAGTGTAATGCGCGAACTGCGGCGCTAACTGCGGGCTCGGCTCCACCGGTCGCTCCGAGTTGCAGTCCGGGCAGGTCGGCCTGTCTCAAGAAGGGCACAGCCATCACCTGTGCGCGGACCGCGCCGGCCCTGTCACGCAACGGGATGAGATGGCGGTCCATATCCACACCTGTCGCATCACGCCGCAATGTGCCCAGCACATGCACACCGAGTGCGTTCAGCACGGCCTCGGGCGCTTCGAGCCGCTGCGCTGGATCATGGTTTCCTGCCGTGATCACGATTTGCAGCTTGGGATTGGCACGCAAAAAACCGGCGATCGCGGCGTACAGCAACCGCTGTGCTTCACCCGATGGATTGATGCCATCGAAGACATCGCCTGCAATCAGGAGTACATCGACACTCTCGGTCACAATCACATCGCGCAGTGCATCGAAAAAAGCCTGATGTTCAAAGTCGCGCGACCAGCCGTTCAGAGTTTGGCCGATGTGCCAGTCAGCAGTGTGCAGGATACGCATCAGGTCTTCCTCGGGCTTGACAGTTGGAGGGTCGATAGAATAGAAAGTATACGGGCATCGCAAGATTGTCCATATATTTTATATCCCTGTACGGGTGATGGAACGCGCAATGCTGAAATGGGGTGTCGAGAGGCGGCTGGAGTTCATTGAATTCCGCCTGTTCTGGGAGGGGGGCGTCAATCGCTCTGACCTCATCGATACCTTTGGCGTCTCGGTTCCGCAGGCGTCAAAGGATTTGACCCATTATCAGGAGCGGGCACCGCAGAATGCGGTCTATGACAAAAGTGCTCGCCGGTACGTAGCTGGCCCGGAATTTCAGCCGGTGTTTATGGATCCGGACCCCGATGCCTATCTCATGCGCCTGCGCTCGATGGCGGAAGGTTTCGCCGAGCCGGGTGCGAACTGGCTCGCTGCCCCGCCTGATATGGATGTCGCCCTTACGCTGCGTCGTAAGGTCGATACCGAAGTTCTGCGTTCGGTTCTGGCGGCGGTGCGTGAGGAAAGATCGCTCGTCCTTCACTACCAATCTATGAACCGTGATCGGCCCGATCCGGCCTGGCGGCGGATTACCCCTCATGCCTTTGGCTTTGATGGCCTGCGTTGGCACGTTCGGGCCTGGTGTCATGAGACGGAAAGGTTCAAGGATTTCCTGCTTTCACGCGTCCTTGGCCACGGCGAGTCTGGA
This sequence comes from Novosphingobium sp. FG90, assembly GCF_057808725.1. Lineage (NCBI taxonomy): Bacteria > Pseudomonadati > Pseudomonadota > Alphaproteobacteria > Sphingomonadales > Sphingomonadaceae > Novosphingobium > Novosphingobium sp. FG90. Next base: position 155,634 of record NZ_JBMDIO010000005.1, on the reverse strand, counting down.
GAGCCGGGCGCTCGAGCGGCGCAGGACAGGCTTTGGCAAGAAACATTCGACATCACCATTGTTCCGCATCCCGAGCTGTCGGCCGGTCAGCAGGCAGTGGTCGCGAAGGACTACAGCATGGCGGATGGGCGGGCTGTGCTGACAGTTCGCTACGCCATGTTGTTTTATGTGCTCAAGCGGTTGGGACTTCTTGAAGGGGCGCTGACGCGTGATCCGCGGACCCAGCATATAGTTGCCGCCAACGAACATGAGGTTGCTGCAGCCCTTGAGCGTGCGCAGCGGGAATTCGATGAGGCTGACGTAGCAAGCGGGGCGGCGCCTCGATGATGGCTACCGTATCGAAATACCGGATGTCCTTCAGTGTGGGCGGGCTGATGCTCAATGAGAGCCTTGCGATCGCGCAGGCCTATCACCCTGGAGAGACATGGGCTTGTGCTCGCGAGCGCCTGCTTGCCCAGGGCGCGTCGTCCTTGCCCAAACTGGCCTCGCAAACTCGCGCACTTCGTGAAGTGTATGACCGAATAGGTCATCTCTCCGATGCAGAGCGCCATTACCTGTCGGCAGAGGCTGACCGCGCCGAGCAGCAGGCGATGATCTGGCTGGCAATCTGCCGGACCTATCGGTTCGTCCACGAGTTCGCCGTCGAGGTGATCAGTGAGCGGTACCAATCCTGGCGACTTGATCTGGGCCATGAGGTCTTTGACCGTTTTCTCGCGGAGAAAGCTGAGACCGATCCTGCCCTTGCGGAGCTTTCGTCATCAACTTGCGCGAAATTGCGTCAGGTCCTGTTTCGGATTTTGCGTGAGGCCGGATTGAGGAGCATCGAGGGCAGAATTCAGCCGATCTGGTTGTCGGGGCGCATGAAGCGGCTGATTGAGGAGAATAATCCGGCGGACTTGCGGGTCTTTCCCGGAAATGGGGGGTAATTGTGAGCACAAAGACTGATCGGCGCGCCCGTGCCGAGCACCTGTTCAAAGTGATTTCCAGTGAACGGTTCCTGCAAAAGCAAGGACTGGGCAACGAGGTTCCCTTTTTCATCTGTGCTTTTGATGCAGAGGACGGGTTGAGCCTGGGGGAAGACCGCGAGGATCTGATCACCCGGCTGGGGCACGCCGGTGTGCGGGTGCTGGATGTCGACCTCTATGACCTTTCGCTCGGGATACTGGCGGACAGAGGGATCCTTGAGCAAATTCTCGAGGTCGAAGCCGAGACGGAGAAGGGGGAGCTCAAGGAGCTCTTGCAGGGCGTTCTGGATCCGCAGGAGCATCTGATTCCGGAGATCGCGCGGCGCATCGCGGATGTCCCGCACGATGTGATCTTCCTGTCAGGTGTAGGCGAGGTTTACCCCTACCTGCGATCGCACAACGTGCTCAACAACCTGCAAAGTACCGCCAAAGACCGGCCGACGGTCCTGTTCTTCCCGGGAAAATATACCCATGCGCTGGCGACGGGGGCCTCGCTGGAATTGTTCGGGTTGCTGCACGACGACAAATACTACCGCGCGTTCAATATCATGAATTACGAGGTCTGACCGATGGCTACTCTTCTACGTGATATCTTTGCCAAGCCGGTCGACCGGTCGATCGATGGGGTGATCAAGGCTGATGACAAGGCCAGCCTCCTGACCGAGCTTGATGAATATGTCATCACCAACGAGATCGGCGCCCGGCTGGAGCAATTCCTCGACGCCTACAACAATTACGATACCGCGAACGGAGTGTGGATTTCCGGCTTCTTCGGGTCAGGCAAATCTCACCTGCTGAAGATGCTCGCCCTGCTGCTGGAGAATGACGAGGTCGAGGGGCAACGTCCCGTCGAAATCTTTGAGCGCAAGCTTGAGGGCAATCCGATGCTGGCGGGTGCGCTGCGCAAGGCCGTGTCGATTCCGTCCCGGTCGGTCTTGTTCAATATCGACCAGAAGGCCGATGTGATCTCGAAGACGGATGTCGATGCGCTTCTGGCGGTCTTCCAGAAGGTCTTTGACGAGATGTGCGGCTATTATGGCAAGCTCCCGCATATCGCACAGTTCGAGCGTGATCTGGACAGCCGCGGCAAGCTTGATGACTTCAAGACGGCCTTTGCGCAGTTTTCAGGCAAGCCCTGGGAGCGTGGGCGCGAACAGGCGCTGATGGAAGGCAAGCACATTGCAGCAGCCTTCGCAGAGGTCACGGGCGATGAGGTCAAGGATATCCTTGGCCAGTATCGCAAGGACACGAAGGTCTCGATTGAAGATTTCGCCAATATGGTGAAGGCGTGGATCGATGTGCAGGGGCCAAAGTTCCGGCTGAACTTCTTCGTCGATGAGGTCGGGCAGTATATCGCCGACAACGTCAAGCTCATGACAAACCTGCAGACCATTGCCGAAAGTCTGAACACCAAATGCAAGGGACAGGCTTGGATTGTTGTCACCGCGCAGCAGGACATGGGGTCGGTTATCGGCGATCTCACGGCGCAGCAGGAAAATGACTTCTCGAAAATCCAGGCGCGCTTCGCCAACCGGATGCCGCTGAACTCTCAGGATGTGGCCGAAGTTATTCAGCGCCGTTTGCTGGCCAAGACCGAGGCCGGCCAGATTACCCTTGGCAATCTGTACAATGCTGAAGAGAACAACCTGCGTACGCTGTTCGACTTTGGGGATAATTCTTTCAAGTTTAAGAACTTCTCCGGAAAGGAGCAGTTCGTCGCAAGTTATCCGTTCCCGAACTACCAGTATGATCTGTTCCAGCGCGCAATCATGGGTCTCTCGCAGCATAACGCGTTTGAGGGCAAGCACAGCTCGGTCGGCGAACGCTCTATGCTGGGGGTGTTCCAGGAGGTGGCCAAAAAGCTGGCGGATACGCCGGTCGGGGGGCTGGCGACCTTCGACTTGATGTTCGAGGGTATTCGTACTGCCCTGAAATCATCGGTTCAGCAGTCGATCCAGCTGGCCGAAAAGAACCTTGGCGATGATTTTGCCGTGCGGGTGCTAAAAGTCTTGTTCCTTGTGAAATACGTCAAGGAATTCAAGCCGACCGCCCGCAACATCTCGATTCTGCTATTGTCTCGGTTCGAGGCGGACCAGACCGAGCAGCGCCGCAATATCGAAGAGGCTTTGTCCCTGCTGGAACGCCAGACGCTGATCCAGCGCAATGGCGAGGTCTACGAATTCCTCACCAATGAGGAAAAGGACGTCGAGGCCGAGATCAAGGCGATTGCTGTCGATCCCGCCGAGATCGAGCGGCAGCTTGATGAGCTGGCGTTCGGCGCAATCCTGCGTCACGGCAAGATCAGGCATGCAGGCACGGGTGTCGACTATGCTTTTACGCGCAAGCTCGACGGGCACAGCCTGAACCGGGAGCATGAGCTGTCGGTGAACATCATCTCGCCCTTCAGCGATGATTCTGACGCGCCGGATGTGGTCCGTTCCAACAGCATGGCAAGCGATGAGATGGTTGTCCTGCTCGGGCGGGATGTGCGCTTTACGCGCGATCTTGTCCTGTGGCTTCAGACTGTAAAATTTGCCCGTCAGGTCACCAGCGGCGATGCCCAGCCCGGCCGTGATCGTATCATTGCGGAAAAGCGCGATCAGAATACGCGACGTGAAAAGGAACTGGTCCAGCGCCTGCGCAGCCTGATCGCGGATGCGCGGCTGTTCGTGCGGGGGACAGAGCTGGAAATCGGCGGGGAAGACCCGCAGGAACGGCTGGTCAAGGCGTTCCAGGTCCTGGTGGACAAGGTCTACACCAGCCTGCCAGTTTTGCGCGGCGCCACCTACACCGAAGCCGACCTTGGGCGCGCGGGCCGCGTCGATGGCGGGCTTTTCGGCGGCGAAGGCAGCGGTCTGACCGAAGCCGAGCAGGATGTGCTGAACCATGCACAGGCCCAGATGCGTCTTGGAACCCGGGTCTCCATCAAGGCTCTTGTCGAGAAGTTCGGTGCAAAACCTTATGGCTGGCCTTCCATCGCCGTACTCTGCCTGACCGCAAGCCTTGTTGCCCGCGGCAAGCTTGAGGCGCGGGCCGACAGCGCTCTGCTGGAAGGGGATGCGCTGGTGCAGCAGCTGCGCAACAGCCATGCCCTTGGCAATATCCTGCTTTCGCCGCAGATCGAGTTCACCGCTCCCCAGATCCGCAAATCCCGCGAACTGTTTCAGGCGCTGTTTGATCTGCCCGCCTCGGGCAATGACGCCCGTAGCCTGGGGGCGGAGTGGCAGGTGCAGTTGCGCAAGCTGATCAGCGAACTGGAAACTCTTGGTCGGCAGGCGACGGGCTATCCCTTCATCGCAGCCCTCGATCCGCTGCGGACCCTGCTCGACAGCATGCGCGACCAGTCGGCAACCTGGTTCATTACCGGCCCGGTGGGCCACGAAGACCAGCTTCTGGATGCGAAGGAGGATATCCTCGACAAGGTCCGCAGTTTCATGTCCGGGCCGCAGAAGGGCATCTACGATGAGGTGCGCGCTTTCCTTGCCGCGCAGGACCAGAACCTTGCCTATGCCGGGGATTCCGCAGCCGACAAGCTGCGCCAGGTGCTGGCCGATCCGCACTGCTTCAAGGGCAATGCCATTCAGGAACTGAAGGCGGATTTCTACGCCCTGAAGGAGCGTATCGAACAAACGGTCCTGGCTGAGCGCAACGCCGTCATCACGGCGATTGACGAGGTGGCGGATAAGATCGCCCAGACTTCCGAATTCCGTGCGCTGCCGCCCGAACAGCAGACGCGTATCCGCGACGGGCTTGCCGCGCGGAAATCCGGCCTTGCCGCACAGAGCCTGATCCCGGCCTTGCGCAATCTGGCAACCGAGGCGCGGTCCAACCTTCTGGCTAACACGCTGACTCGGATCGCCGAACTGACGCCTGCACCGGCTCCCGCTCCTGCACCACAGCCGCAGCCTGCCGGTGGCGTAGCCGAACCTCAGCCAGCGCCATATGTGCCACCGGCGCCGGCAAAGCCCCAATATGTCAACGCCCAGTCGATCACCGTCTCCATCGGGAAAGCCTATCTCGAAGATGCCGATGATGTGACCCGCTACCTTGATGCGATGAAAGAGACCCTGCTGACCGAGATTGGCGCGGGCAAGAAAGTGATTGTCTGATGGATACCAACGCCCTGAAGAAATTTGCGCAAAGTGCGCGCAACCTGCTGATCGATCAGGTTACTGCCCGGCTTGATATGGTGCTGGCCGAAGGCGCGGCGGCCCGCCGGGAACACCCAAAGGCGATTGCGAAACTGGAAGCTGCGGCCAAAACCAACCGTGGGCAGGTGATCGAACAGGCGGCCTACACATGGTTCAACCGCTTCACCGCGCTGCGTTTCATGGATGCGACAGGGCTGACCAACCCGCGCGTGGTGTCGCCCGCAGATGGCGCGACCCGGCCCGAAATTCTGGCCGAGGCGATGGCGGGCAATCTGCCCGATCGTGCCCGCCCCGAGATTGCCGAGTATCTAAATGGCACCCGCCCGGCTCATGATGGGCAGGCCGAAGCCTATCGCCTGCTGCTGATCCATGCCTGCAACGAATGGCACGGGGCGATGCCCTATATGTTCGAGCGCGCCGACATGCTCGACCGGGCTGAGGATTATACCGAACTGCTGATGCCCGACGATCTGCTGTCACCGGACAGCATCCTTGCCCGCCTGCGCGAGGTGATGAGCGAGGACGCCTGCCAGGATGTCGAGATCATCGGCTGGCTCTATCAATTCTATATCAGCGAGAAAAAAGATCAGGTCTTCGCCGGGCTGAAGAAGAACATCAAGATCACGGCGGAAAACATCCCCGCCGCGACGCAGCTGTTCACCCCGCACTGGATCGTCCGCTATCTGGTGGAAAATTCGCTGGGGCGGCTGTGGCTGCTGAACCGCCCGCAATCGAAGCTTGCCGCGCAGATGGACTATTACATCGCACCGGAAGAGCCTGAGACGGATTTTCTTCGCATTGCGGGCCCTGAGGATATCCGCATCTGCGATCCGGCCTGCGGCTCGGGCCATATGCTGACTTATGCCTTTGATCTGCTGTATGAGATCTATGCCGAGGAAGGCCATGACGCGGCTGAAATCCCCGGCCTGATATTGGTGCACAACCTGACCGGGGTCGAGATCGACGACCGGGCCGGGGCATTGGCGGCCTTTGCCCTGTCGATGAAGGCGGCGGCGCGGCTGGGGCGGCGGCGCTTCCTGCGGATGGAGGCGAAGCCGGACATCGTGGTCTTGCAGGATGTGCGCTTCACGGCGGCGGATGTCCGGGACGTGGCCGCCGTGGTGGGCAAGGATCTGTTCACCGACGAGCTGCGCGAGACTTTAGGGCAGTTCGAGCAGGCGAAGAACTTCGGCTCGCTGATCGTGCCGAAGCTGCGCGACCCGGCCGAGGCGCTGCGGGTGGTGGAGGCGCGGGATTTCGGGTCCGACCTGCTGCTGAAGGAGGTGCAGGAGCGCGTCGTGGCCGTGCTGCGCATGGCCGAGGCGCTGTCGCCGAAATATCATGTAGTGGTGGCCAACCCGCCTTACCTTGATCTCGGGAATATGAACCCCACTCTGAAGTCTTTTGTGGAAGAAAACTATCTGGATTCGAAGCAGGGCCTCGACTCTACATTCATCGAAGTTGCCAAACGTCGAGCGATTTCGGGTGGGTATTTCGCTTTGATTACACAGCGCAGTTGGATGTTCCTGTCCCGACTGGAGGCGTTTAGGTCGCGCATTTTGTCCACTCAGTGGCTTTGTGACCTCATTTACCTTGGCCCCGACGTTTTCCCCGAGATCAACGGCGAAAAGGTTCAGAACTCGGCCTTTATTTTCAACAATTCGCGCCCCTCAACACGACCAAGCCACTTCATTGATGTCAGCGATTTGCCGGGGGCCGAGAAAGCTGCCGGAGTGAAGGCTGGCCGTAAGAGTCATTGCCTGCCTGCGCAGGAGTGCCTTGGCCTTCCGGGATCACCCCTTGCGTTTTGGGCGAGCGAGGAGCTGATCCATGCCTTTTCTTCTGATCAACGAGTGGGGGATGCAGCCGATATTCGTGTTGGTCTTGATACTGGTGACAACGCTCGCTTTCTTCGTCTCTGGCACGAAGTGACAACCTCTCGAACCTTGCATTGTGGCAACTCTCAGAAAGACGTGGTGGATGCAAAGGCCCGCTGGGTTCCCCACACGAAAGGTGGAGAGTATCGGAAATGGTTCGGAAACCTAACTGATGTAATTGCATTTTCCGATCAGGACTACGATGCGCTTGGAAGGCAGGGAAATAAACTGCCTTCTAGAACTCATTACTTTAGAGAGGGCGTATTCTACACACGCGTAAGCTCTGGAACGGCATCATTTCGCCTTTCTCCAAAAGGTACAGTATTCAACTCGGCTAGTCCTACAGCCTTCATAAGTCCAGAACATTTCAACACAGTGTTCGGACTGCTCAATTCGCGCGTGAGTGAAGCTATGTTGCGTTGTTTGTCGCCAACGCTAAACTTTCAAGCAGGAGAGATCCGAAAACTACCCATATCTCCGTCTCTTTCAGAAGGGGCCCTAACCAAGATAGTATCTGGTGCAGTTACGCTCGCCCAATCCGACTGGGATGCTTACGAAACCTCTTGGGATTTCACCAAGCTCCCGCTGCTCTCACCCGATCACCGGGCCGAGACGCTGGCGGATACCTACGCGAATCTCCGCACCCACTGGCAGGGACTGACGGATGAGATGCAGCGGCTGGAGGAAGAGAATAACCGTATCTTCATCGACGCCTATGGATTGCAGGAGGAACTCACCCCGGAAGTGCCGATCGAGGAAATCACCCTCACCTGCAACCCGGCCTATCGCTATGGTGTGAAGGGATCGGAGGAAGACCGCGAGGCGCGGCTGCGCGAGGATACGGTGGCGGAATTGCTCCACTATGCCGTGGGCTGCATGTTCGGGCGTTACAGCCTCGACGCGCCCGGCCTGATCCTCGCCAATCAGGGCGAGGGGGTGGAAGACTATCTGGCCGCTCTACAAGAGCAAGGCGTGCCGGAACCCGGCTTCGCCCCCGACCGCGACAATGTCATCCCGGTGCTGGATGCCGACTGGTTCGCCGATGACATCGTCACCCGCACCCGCGATTTCCTGCGCGTGACCTTTGGGGAGGCGAAGTTCCGCGAAAATCTCGCCTTCATCGAAGCCGCGCTCGGCAAGGATCTGCGCAAATGGTTCACGAAGGATTTCTTCGATTACCATGTGCGCCGCTATAAAAAGCGCCCGATCTACTGGATGTTCTCCAGCCCCAAGGGCAGCTTCAATGCGCTGATCTATATGCACCGCTATCGGCCCGACACCGTCTCGGTCGTGCTGAACCAGTATCTACGTGAATTCATCCATAAGCTGGTAGTCGAGCGCGCCCGGCTGGAAAAGCTGGCCGACGACCCGAACGCCACCCAAAGCGCGCGCACCAAGGCGCAGAAAGATATTGGCGGGGTGATCAAGCAGATCGCCGAGCTGACCGAATGGGAACGCGATGTCGTCTATCCGATGGCGCAGAAAAAAATCGCCATTGATCTGGATGACGGGGTGAAGCGCAACTATCCGCTGTTTGCGGGTGCGCTGAAGCCGATCAAGGGGCTGGAGGCTGCGGATGACTGACCGCATCACCGCCGGCCTGATGCGACTCTATGAGGATCAGGGGCATCGCATCGTCTTCTGGTATGACGCCGCCCGCGATCTGCGCGCGGCCTTCGATGCGGTGGACCTGCCCGGCGTGACCAAGCTGGAGATTGCCAACAATGAATTCGGCCTGAAATACCGCATGCTGCGGCAGGAGCCGAAGGGGCGGTTCCTGCTCTATAAAGACGGCCCCGAACCGCCGATGCCTGAGAACTGGCTGCTGGATGTGCAACTGGCCAGCGCCGTCTTCCGCGCCGATCAGGCGGCGATCTGGGTGGCCGATCTGGGCATCCCGGCAAAATACGAAGCCGCCGTGCGCGATCACGCCGAATTCTACCGCTCCGGCAAAAGGCTGGATGCGCTGCGGCTGATGGAGCGCGAGCGCCCATCGCAAAGCGCCAATGATGTCCGCCGCAAGATGCTGGCCGTCTGCGCTGGTGCGGATGGCGATCTGGACACGGTGATCGAGGCGCTGCTGGCCGAACTTGCCAATGGTCAGGATGATGCGCTGCGCCTGATGGACCGGGCCGGGCTGACGGAATTCTTCTGGAAAGAGGTTTCCGCGTGCTATGGCTATACGGCGCCCGAGCCGGATTATCAGGATTTCGCCATCACGCTCTTTTCCAGCGCCTGGGCGCGCGCAATGGGAGGGGAAGGGCGGCTGAACAGCGATGCCGCGCTGATGTTCCGCCGCTGGAGCGCCTCGCGCCGCTGGGGTGAAGCCTTCGAAACGCTGTCGGGCGATTATCAGGATGTGCTGAAGATCAGGAACGATCTGGCGTCCCGCGATTTCCGCCAGTTGATCCCGCATGACCATTTCGAAGAAGTGGACCGGCGGATCGTCGTCGCCCTGGTTGAAGGGCTGGCGCAGCAGAGCCTTGCGGCGACGGATGTGCTGAAATGGGTGCGCGACCGCCGCCAGAGCCATTGGTATGGCCGTTACGAGGACGTCTATCAGGCCATCGGTTTTGCGACCGAGTTCCAGCAGGCGTTGGCCGAAGCGGACCTGACCATGACCAGTGTGTCAGACGGCGTAAAACGCTATTCCGCAAGCTGGTTCCGGCTGGACCAGCTCTATCGCAAGTTCATCTATCACATGCAGAAAAGCGGACAGTCGGGGCTGTTGTCCGCGCTCTATGACGCGGTGGAGAACCGCTACACCACGAATTTCGTGCTGAAGCTGAACGATGCCTGGCAGGATCAGGTGTCGCGCCTGACGGACTGGGCGGTTCCGGGCTTTCCGCGCCAGATGGATTTCTACCGGGAACAGGCGGCGGAGTTCCGCCGCAAGGACCAGAAGGTCGTCGTCATCATCTCGGATGCGCTGCGCTATGAGGTGGCAGAAGAGGCGTTGCGCGAGATCCGCAAACTCAACCGGTTTGATGCCGAACTGAAGCCGATGGTCGGGGCTTTGCCAAGCTATACCCAGCTTGGCATGGCGGCCCTCTTGCCGCATCGGCAACTGGCGATCCGCGATGATAATGATCTGGTACTGCTGGACGGTGAAAGCACCATGGGTGCTGCCGCCCGCGAGAAGGCGCTGGCTGCTGGCAGGGCTGGAGACCGGGTAAAGGTTCTGGCGGCCAAGGATTTTATGAATCTTGGATCGTCAGAGGGCAAAGACCTCTTCCGGGATCATGACATCCTCTATCTCTACCATAATCAGATTGATGCGATCGGCGACAAGCTCGCCACCGAGGAAAATGTTCCCGCAGCGGCAGAGACGGCCATCGAGGATCTGGTGAAGCTGGTGCGCAAGCTGACCTCGGCCAATTTCTCGAACATCCTGATCACCGCCGATCACGGGTTCCTGTGGCAGCACAAGGCGCTGGAAGAGAGTGGCTTTGCGCTGAGCGAGCCGGAAGGCGACATCGTCACGCGCAACCGGCGCTATGTGATCGGGCGGGGCCTCAGCAGTAGCGGCGGGATGAAGAAATTCACGGCCGCGCAGCTTGGTCTGGAGGGGGAGCAGGACATACTGATCCCGAACTCGATCAACCGCCTGCGCGTGAAGGGATCAGGCAGCCGTTTTGTCCATGGCGGGGCAAGCTTGCAGGAGATCGTCCTGCCGGTTCTGCGTGTCGGTAAGCAGCGCAAGGAGGATGTCGGGCAAGTGTCGGTGCAGATCATTCCGCCAGCCCGCGCCCAGATCACCACCGGTCAGATCCAGATCACATTCTATCAGGCCGAACCTGTTACGGATAAACAGCAGCCCCGGCAGATCTATGCCGCGATCTTTGCCGGTGATGAAACGCTCATCTCTGATGAAGTTGAGCTGGAATTCGATTTCGCGTCAGACAATCCCCGCGAACGTGAGTTATCGCGCAACTTCCTGCTGTCGCGGGCGGCGGACGCCTATAACAACCAGACAGTCTTCCTGAAGCTGCGAACGCGCATCGGCAAGACCAGCCATTTCGAAGATCATGCGTCACAGCCGCTGCTGCTGAAACGCGGGATCAGCACAGATTTCGATTTCTGAGGTGCCGATGTCGACCCTTGATGACAAGATCAACGAGCATTTTGCCGGTTTCGTGGTCCGCAAGGACCTGGTGAAGGCGGTGAAGGGCAATGCCATCGTCCCCACCTATGTGCTCGAATATCTGCTCGGCCAATATTGCGCGACAGACGACGAAGCCTCGATCGCAACGGGCATCGAGACGGTCAAGGACATCCTGCGCAAACATTATGTCCATCGCTCGGAAGCGGGCCTGGTCCAGTCGACGATCAAGGAGCGTGGCCGCTACAAGGTCATCGATCAGGTCAGCGTGGCGCTGAACGAAAAGACCGACGCCTATGAGGCGGTGTTCGAAAACCTCGGAATCAAGCGGGTCGCCATCGACAGCGCCACGGTCAAGGCGCATCCTAAACTGCTGGTAACGGGCATCTGGTGTATCGCCGATGTGCAGTACGAATTTTCAGAAGACAGTCGGATTTCCCCCTGGATCATCGACACGCTGAAGCCGATCCAGATTGCCCGTGTTGATTATGACGGCTATCGCGAGACGCGGGACAAGTTCACCACCGAGGAATGGATCGATCTTCTGATGCAGAGCATCGGCTTTGATCCATCCCTGTTCGGGCGCCGGTCAAAACTTTTGCAACTGTTGCGCCTGGTCCCCTTCGTTGAGCGTAACTACAACCTTATCGAGCTTGGCCCCAAGGGGACGGGCAAATCGCATATCTATTCCGAGTTTTCGCCCCATGGTCAGTTGATCTCCGGCGGAGAAATCACGGTCCCCAAGCTTTTCGTCAACAACTCCAATGGGCGGATTGGGCTCGTCGGCTTTTGGGATGTCGTGGCCTTTGACGAATTTGCCGGCCGCGAGAAGACAGCCAACAAGGCGCTTGTCGATATCATGAAGAACTACATGGCGAACAAGCAGTTCTCGCGCGGGGTAAATCCGATGGGCGCCGAGGCCAGTTTCGCTTTCGTCGGCAACACCGACCATAACGTACCCTGGATGCTGAAGAATACTGATCTGTTCGAGGCTCTGCCACCGCAGTTCCACGACAGCGCTTTTATCGATCGGCTGCACGCTTATCTGCCCGGATGGGAGGTCGATATTATTCGGGGCGAGATGTTCACATCTGGCTATGGATTCATCGTCGACTATCTGGCCGAAATCCTGCGCCATCTGCGCGCGGACGATTTCTCGCACCGGCCGGATCGCTACTTCACCGTTCCGGTTCAGACCCATATCCGGGACCGCGCGGCGATCAACAAGACCATGTCAGGCCTGTTGAAGCTGATCTTCCCGAATGGTGGCGAGACAGAGGCCGAAGTTGAAGAACTGCTGCGGTTTGCGATTGAATGCCGAAAGCGGGTGAAAGACCAGCTCCTGCGGATCGACAGCACCTTCGAGGCTGCGGATTTCCATTACATCGCATCGGATGGCGCAAAGTGCGCTGTCACCACGCTGGAGGAAGAGGAGTTCCCCCAGTTCTACCATCGCCGATCTGTCAACGATGTGGATGGCAGTGGGGATCAATCCGATGTCACGCCGGTTCCGGCGCAGCCGTCCGCAATGCCGACCACTTCTGATGCGCCCGCTGTTTCCGTTACCCCTGCGTTTATTCCGAAGCCTGGACATGTCGTTTTTACGGAAAATCGCAAGGGTATCAGTTTCGACAAGATCTTTGGGCCATGGACGGATGGTGCGACGAGGATCATCATCACCGACCCTTATATCCGGAAGTACCATCAGGCGCGCAACGTGATGGAACTGATCGAGATGCTGATCCGGCGCAAGCAGCCCGAAGATCAGGTCGCAGTGCATCTTGTTACTGCTCCCGATGATGGGAATATTCAGGAGCAGCGGGAATGCCTGGACGGGATCGTCGAGGCCTGCACTGACACAGGCGTTGACTTCACCTGGGCATTTGATGGCACCGGAACGCTCCATGCCCGCGACATTACCACGGATACTGGTTGGAAGATGGTGCTGGATCGAGGGTTGGACATTTTCCAGCCGACGCCTCGTAAGATGAATGGTTTTTCGCTGGGGGAACGCATGCAGGAGCACCGGATGATCCGTGGCTTCTACGTGACTTATGTCGAGAACCCGTAGCTTCGTCGACCGTGTTGGCGGTGCAGGTCCGGCTACGCGCTCGGCCGGAAGCGAGAAGTCGACCTCGATGCCCAAGCCCTCATCCTCGTTACAGTTTTCCTAATCAGTAGATTGCAGGCCATTCATGCACTACCCCTTCCTCGTCATTGATCCGCGCTCCGGCCTGCAATACCGCCTAACCGATACCGGTCTTGCCGAATTGTCCCTCGCCCCCATTTCTGCCGAATGGGCGCCGGGGCGCGTCATTTCCGAGGCGCCTGACCCGGTCTGGGCCGAAAGTCTTGCCAATGCGCCTGTCGAGACGATCTCGGCGGTGACCGCCGCGCTGACGGATCTTGTGCTGGCCTCGCCGGATCTGAAGGTGCCGAACGTCGATCACCTGCCAGACAGCCGCGCCAAGCGGCACCTCTTGGCGCTGGTCGCGTTGTGGCAAAGGTTGGGGGATGCGCTGCCAGAGGGGCTGGCACCGATCCCCCATGTGTTGGCCCTGCCTCATGGGTCGTTCCTGGGCTCGTTGCCGGTGGTTGAAGGTTCGCTGGATCCTCTAGCTCCTGCGGCGCTGCAGGCGCTTTTTGCCCGGTTGAGGGACGAGTTCGGCACTGTTCCCGCAAACGCCTATACGCCCCGGGCCGCAATCGGCAGCCGCCTGCACGCGCTGCAGGGCGGTGTTTCGGCGCAGGATATCGAGGCCGGGGTTCTGGATGACAGCCTCGCGTTCTATGGTCTGCGCGATCCCGCCGCCTGTGCCGATTTCGCCGCCGCTCAAGCCCGGGCGCTGATTGAGGCCGGCGTTTCGGCTCGTGAAATCGCCGTGCTGTCGGGCGATGATCTGCGCCAGATCGCGCGCGCTTTCTCAGCCCAGGGCGTGCCGCTCTCGGGCCTGTCGGGCCAATTACCCGAGCGAGATGTCATTGGCGAGACCGCGCTACATCTGGCGCTGGCCAAGCGACCGCCGACTCCGGCTATGGTCTTGGCGAGCCTCGCGCTTTCTCCCTTGATGCCATGGGCGGCACAGACCGGACGCGATCTTGCCGAAAGCCTAATGGGTGGCGATTTCCGAGGCGCCATCCTCACGGGCACGCCCGCACATAAGGAACTGTGGGACGATATCCGCGCCTCGGCCGGTAGCTTGCCGCAGCTGCGATTCCTGCTGGACCGGATCTGCGAGCGGATCGGAAAAGGCGATCAGGTCCGCGCACGGCTGACAGTCCCCCCCGGCGAAGGCGCGCCGGATTGGGAGATTATCCTGCGTGGCATTCAGGTCGCGCCGCCCATGGTTGCGGACCCCGACCGCAATCTTGAAGGCGTCAGCCTTTGGTCCGCGCATGAAAGCCCGTGGCGCCCATGCCGCCATCTGATCGTCAGCGATTTCACCGACGGGCTTTACCCGACCCGCCCGCGTGCCAATCCGCTGTTCCTTGACAGCGAGATCGCTGCGATACGCGCGGGAACCGGCGTTCACCTTCGCGGTCGGGCCGAGGGGCTGGCGCAAAGCCTCGCGTTACTTGATCAACAGCTTCAGGCGGTTTCCGGCAGCGTCACCTTCCTCATCCCATGGCGCGATCTGGCGGGCGGACGCTTGCAACCCTCGGCCGGGTTGTCGCTGGTGGCGCGGGCGGTGGCGGGCGTTGAGGATGCCAGCGATCTGATCACCGATCTGTCGCGTCAGAGCCCCGCGGAATGGCCGATTGCGTATCACCATCTGATGCCGGTGCCGGAACCAGCGGAATTGCCTGAGGAGCTTGCTTTCCCAGGGCATGACCTTCTGTCCCTTCGTCGGCGCGATGACGGCACCGCCAAACCGCAATCGCCCTCACGGCTCGAGACGTTGCTTGTCAGCCCGCTCGCCTGGCTTCTGGCCGAGGTTGGCGCCGAGGATATGTCTTGGTCGAGCGAAGAACTCGATGTGATGGCAAGAGGCAATATCGCCCATGATGTCTTCGAGCATGTCTTCCTGAAGGATCAGCCGTTCCCGGAAACCGAGGCGTTGGCAGAACTGATCCCCGAGGCCTATGACCGCGCGCTCACCCGTCACGCGGGCTATCTGCGCAGCCCGTCCTGGGAGATGGAGCGCCGCGGTTTGGAGCGTGAGATCATGGCGGCGGCCCTGCGCTGGCGCGACCACTTGCTGGCGCTCAATGCCAAGATCATCGGCAATGAAATCTGGCTGGCCGGTGAGGCGCATGGCATCAATCTGCATGGCAAGGCCGATGCGATCCTTGAACTGCCCGATGGTGCGCTCTTGATCATCGATCACAAGAAAAGCGGCACCAAGGGCCGACGGCAGCGGATGGAGGCGGGCTGGGATCTGCAGGCAGGGCTTTACGCCGATATGATAGCGCGGCCTATGCGGCGCGAGGGGGACGGCATGGACCCGCTGATCGGCCGCAAGGTGGCGGTGGCCTATCACCTGATGAATGATGGCGGGCTGTTGACTTCGGGTCTGGCCTTGCCCGAGGGCTCGCCCGCCCGCGACATGGGCGATGCGGTGAATGCCGGGGCGGTAGCCAAGCTGGCGGAACGCTTGGCCGAACTTGGTGCAGGCCGGGTCGTGCTGAACACCTCTGAGGATGCGGCCTTCTTCAAGAAAGAAGCCGGTTTCACCCCCTATGCGCTGACCGATGGCTCGGCCCTGGTCACCGCCTTCATCCGCACGCTCGAGGAGGAATGATCATGGCGCCCGTCAATGCAGATCAAGGTCTGGTCATCGTTCCCGCGGGTGCCGGCGCGGGCAAGACCCACCGCATCAAGACCCAGCTGTCCGATTGGGTAAAACGCGGCATTGTCCGGCCCGAACGTATCCTTGCCGTGACCTTTACCGAGGCCGCGGCGGGCGAGTTGCGCGAAAGGATCCGTGCCGGCCTCCTGGCCGATGGACTGGTCGCCGAGGCGATGGCGGTCGAACGCGCCTATGTCTCGACCATCCATGGACTGGGCCTGCGGCTTTTGACCGAACATGCTCTGGCGGCTGGCGCCTCGCCGCAGCCGCGCCATCTGGGCGATGCCGAGCGGGATCTGCTGATCCGTCAGGCATTGGCACATGCCAAGGCGCTGGACCCGATCAAGGGCGCGCCCGAGCGGTTCGGTTACGCCCCGAACTTCATGAGGGGCGAGACGGTCGAAGACAGTTTGCGCGCCCGGGTGCTATCGATGATCGACCTCTTGCGCGGCCTTGGGGACAAGGGGCGTGACGCTGGCCTGGTCGCTCCGGCACTGGCGCGGCTGGATGCGGTTTACGGGCCGGTTCTGGATGACCCTATCGCCGCGACCACCGCGTTGCAGACGGCCGTGCAGGTCATGATCGCAGCCTTTCCCGAGGGCGGCATGGCCGGGATCACCGCTAAAACCAATGTCGAGAAGCTGGAGAAAAACCTCGCGCTTTTCAAACGTGTTGATCGCGCGCCCGATCTTCTGGATCGGGATTGGCAGGTCTGGAACGATCTGCGCAGCCTGTTCATCTCTAACCGCTCCAGCAAGACGCCTGCGGGATATGACGACCTTGCCACGGCGATCATGGCGGCGGCGGATGTGCTGCCCTGCCATCCTGGCCCGCTGGCCGATGCTAAGCTGCACCTGTCCTGCCTGATCGCCTGCGCGCAAGAGGTGATGGCGGCCTATGAGACCCGCAAGAAGGCGCTCGGCCTGATCGACTTTGCTGACATGATCACCGGGGCTGAGCACCTGCTCCGCACCGATCTCGCCGTGCGGCAAGCGGTGCTGGACGAGATCGACTGCGTCATCATCGACGAATTCCAGGACACCAACCCCGTGCAATTCGCGCTTTTGTGGCAGCTGGGCCAGCACGCGCCGCGCACACTGCTGGTGGGCGATGTCAAGCAGTCGATCATGGGGTTTCAAGGGGCCGATCCGCGCCTGTCGACAGCGCTGGCGGCGGCAAACTTGGATGCCACCCAGCCTTTGGACCGCAACTGGCGATCGACGCCCGCAGTGATGCAATTCGTCAATGCGATGGGCGCGGGGCTGTTCGGCGATGGCTATAACCCGCTGGCGCCGACCCGCGATGCGGTTGCCGGCCCAGCGATTGAAGTGCTGAACGCAGTCAAGTCGCGCGGCGTGCGCACAGCGTCAAAGCCGCAGGAGCATATCGCTGAGCGTATCGCTCGGATTCTGACGGATGGAGATACGATCACCGACCGCCACAGCAAGGCCGCCCGCCCGGCGCGGCCTTCGGATATCGCGCTCTTGGTCTGTCGCCACACCACCGCCGCCCGCTATGCCGAGGAACTGCGCGCCCGTGGCGTTCCCGTGCGGATCGCCGAGGATGGTTGGGCGCAAAGTGCGGTGATCGTTGCCGCTCGCGCGGCACTCGCCTTTGCGGCTAACCCGGCGGATATCCATGCGGGACTGCTCTTGCGCACGCTTGGACCGGATCCGCTGCCCTTGCAGGACGCACTATCCGCCCAGATTGACGGCCGGCTGGTCGATGACCCTGTGCTGATGCGGCTGGCCGCGCTCTCGGACATTCTGGCCCGCTTGCCGGTGGGGGCGGGGCTTGATCTGGTGCTGAATGCCGCCGACCTGCGTCTCTGGGCCGAACGTCAGCCCGATGCCGCCCAGTCCCGCGCCGATCTTCTGCGGCTAGAGGCTGAGGCGGGTGAGTTCGAAGCCGCTCATCGCGATCTCAAATCCGCCTCGGGGTTCCACGGCGAGACTGCCAAGGTCTTTCTCGGCTGGCTCGACGCCCGGGGGGGCGAGCGCGATTTCGACCGTCATCCCGATCCTTCCGCCAACAGCGCCGAGGCGGTGGAGATCGTCACCTGGCACGCCTCCAAAGGGCGCGAATGGCCGATCACTGTCGTCGCCGAGTTCGACTATGGCATCGAGGAACGTGCGGGGTCCACTGCGACCCGTTTCGATGCCCTGGATCGGATCGACGATATGGTGGTGGTGCTGGGGTCCGCGAGCCTGATCCACACGCCCGGCTTTGACGCGCCCGAGGCGACCCGCCGTTTCATCGAAGACCGCCGCGCCGATTTTGAAGCCAATGCGAAAAACCTTCTCTATGTCGCCCTGACCCGTGCCCGTGACCGGCTGGTGCTGGAATGGCCGGGTTTTCTGAAAGACCGCGAAGAAGACGCGCCCGAGGCTACGAACCTGTTTCATATCCTGTCCGATACTTGCGCGCCGCAGATCGGGGCGGGCAGCCTGCGCATCAATGGCGTAGATTGCCCGGCGCTGGTCACACAACTGCCCGAAGAGGCGGGATTTACCGAATACGCAGGCGGTGCGGCAGCCTCAGCGCTGCGCTTCGGTGCCGCTGCGCCGTTGCCCATGACACCGCTGACACCCTGGCGGCTGCAGCCCTCGCAAACCCGTAGCGCGGGGGTGCCGCCCGTGTCCCGCCGTATCGACATCGGAGCACCCTGGCCAAAGGCACTGAACGATGCCTACCGCGGCACAGCACTGCATCTGGCGCTACGCACATACCTGACCCGGCCCGATCTGGCCCCGGCTTTGGCTCTCGCGACCGGGCTTGACGACGCCACTCTTGCGCTGGTGGCCGAGCGCGCCACGGCGCTGAAAGCCTGGCTTGCCGATCAGGGCTATACGGATCTGCGCGCCGAGATCCCGGTGCTTGGCTACACGCCCGAGGGGGCAGAGATCCCCGGCACCCTCGACCTTCTCGCCATCGGCCCGGCAGGTGCGATATTGATCGACCATAAATCCGGCGGCGTTGGTGACGGGTTTGGCCCCTATTGGCCACAGCTTTCCAGCTATGCCGGACTGTTGGCCGGACTATACCCGCAGCATCCGCTGCAGGGCGTGGCGGTGTTCTGGGTCGATCACGGATGGCTGGAGCTGGCAGATCAGGGCGCGTCCGCGGGAGCTTTCGCACAGGCTAGAGTTAACTGATGCCTTGGGGAATACTTGCGCCCGATACCGTGGTTTCGCAACGACGCCAACAGAACCTCGGGCTTGCGGCGGCGGTTCGTCATTTCAATGATCGGGCGGTCCCCGGAATCGGCGGCATGTGGTTTCCCATGCCCATCCTTTGGTCGGTTCTGGCGATCTCTATCGCCGAGGAACTTGGTGTGCCAGCACTGCCTGTCGGTAACGCGGTCGAAGCGCGCGTCATGCTTGAAGTCATCGCGGGTCCGCAGGATCGCCGCGTGCGAGGGGCGCGGAAGATGCAGGGCTTGAAGGATAGCAGTTTCCACAATCTCAGGCGTCGCGGAACTTATGTGGTTCAGCCGATCCGCATGGCGATGGTGCAGCCTCTGGTCGCACTCGGGTTCGTGCAGGGCAGCCGCTACGGCGCGTTCCGCATACATAGCGCTGGCAGAGAGCTGTTGGAGCTGAATGCGATGAAAGAACCGCGCCGTTTGCTTGGTGCCTGGGCGCATGGCAGGCAGCCACATGGCCTGAAGGAAGCCCTGACAGTTCTTTCCCCGGTTGGGGCTGTCCCGGAAGCGGTGCGTAAACTGATCCTTGCCCGATTGCTCGACGGAAATGATCCTGGCTCGACCCGGCGCTGGGCTCTGGCGCGCCTCGGCACTGGCCCCAGCTCCGCGCATTTGGACCAGGAAACCGCATTGGCGGGGCTGGCGCCGGATCATTGGTCGGATCTGCGCGCAGGAGCGGCTTTTATGGATCTGCGCGATGCTGCGTTGTCCGTGTTGGACCAGTTGGAACAGCACCTGCTGAAGCTTCGCGACGATAATCAGCCTGTGCGCCTGTCAGAAGCGGAGGCAGCCGAAGTCGCCGCCGAGCCGCTGAAACAATTGCGCGATCTGGCCTCGGCAAAAGGCGCGCTTGTCGATCAGGGCAATGAGGAGACTAGCCGCAGATTTATCGCGGAAATCCGAAATCTGTCCGATCAGCAGCTGATCCAGAGGCTGGCCGAGCGCGATTCTACCGTGATTTGTCAGCGCGAAGGCCACATTTTTCTCGGGCCGGCTGCGGGCGAGTTGAGGGGCAGCTCGGAGGCACAGGACGAGAATCGGCCCCCTCAGGACGAGGCCTTCGCGCCGCAGCTTTTCCGGCTGCACAATCTTCATTGTCTGGTGACGGAGCTGTCCGGAAAGGTGAACCCGGGCAGTCGTGACGCGGGATCGGAGCCCGTCTGATGCAGAACACGACGCTCTACTCCCTCTTCATGCCGCCCGAAGATTGTTATGGCGACTTTGGCCTTATGTGCGGCTTCACCGCGACGCGGCAGGTCCTGGGGCAGATCCGCCGAACATTCACAGGCGAGATGGCGCGCCCGGTGCTGGCCGCCTTCATCCATCCAACCGTGAATGCGATCTCGGACGTTCCGGGACTTGCTTGGATGTGGATGCGCCTCGAGGGACGCGGCTACAACCTTCTCCATGCCAAGGTGGCGCTTCTGGGTTTTCGCAAGCGCGGCGGAGATGGCTATGTCATTCGCCTCGCTGTCAGCACGGGGAACTGGACACAGGATCCGCTTACTCGCAGCATCGACCTGTTCTGGTCGATCGATCTGGACTCTGCTGTGCCTGACGCAAAGGACATTGCCGATATCCGCGCCGCGCATGAGATGTTTGGCTGGCTGCGCGAGCGGGCAGATTGCGCCCTGATCGAACGCAGTTTTGACGGGCACCGGCCAGACGCCTTGTTGGAGGCCGCGATCACAGCCTTGCCCGCGTCATCCGCGCGTCCCCGCTTCATAGATAGCCGCAATCAGGCGCTGTTTCCTCAGGTGGTCGAGCGCCTGGGTACCAAGAAGAAGGCCAACCGTCTCATCATCGGGTCTGGCTATTTCGAGACCGACGGCGATGGTGCTGCTGGCCTGCCAGAGCGACTGCGCCGCGCATTGGTGCAGGAGAAATCCCTGACGAAAACAGCGGCTCTCGACCTGTTTCTCAACCCGTCCTCCTGTCAGGGGCTTGCTGCCCGGGCCGGTGCCTTGATTGACGCAGGCTGGGCCT
Organism: Novosphingobium sp. FG90; assembly: GCF_057808725.1. Lineage (NCBI taxonomy): Bacteria > Pseudomonadati > Pseudomonadota > Alphaproteobacteria > Sphingomonadales > Sphingomonadaceae > Novosphingobium > Novosphingobium sp. FG90. The sequence continues at coordinate 134,558 of NZ_JBMDIO010000005.1, read as the reverse complement.
TGCGCCCTCCGCGCTCTGTCTTGCATGGAACTGATGGGTGCCTGCATGCAAAATTTGTGGTGCTGGCGTCAGGCGAGACCGAGGCCTCGGGACGGGCTTATCTTGGATCCGGCAATCTGAGCATGAACGGGTTTGAGCGTGCCGCAAGCACCGGGGGAAACCTTGAGGCAGGTGTGATCGTCGATCTGCCGGGAGGACTGAAATGGCCGCGACGGAGAGACACGCGGAACGGTATCGCCGCAGTTTTGCCGATCCAGTTCACTGATGTGGTGACGCCCGAGGCCCTGCAGCAAGGGGAAGGCTTTGTGCGCCCCGATGAGCCAGAAGCCCAGCCGCCAGTTGCGTGGCTTATATGGCAAGACGGGGTGCTCTCGGCCCCCGAAGGCAAATCGGTGATGGTAATTGGTGTCGATGCGGCTCAGGCCCAGACACCTTGTCCATGGCCCGCACCGGCTCCAGCGATTGTGACACTCGCGGAGGGCGGCTGGCGGCTGCCTGTCATTTCTTCCGAAGCACTTGTTGTCGCTCGCCCCTCCGATATGTCGGTCGAAGATATCCTTGCCTGCCTTGGCTCATTTCCCGAGCCAGGTGATGCTGACAGCGAAGATGAGGGTGAGGAAGGCGAAGAGCCGCTCACCGACGCCTCAGATACCACCGAAGCTCCGCCAGCTGCCTATCCCATTCGCAGGATGATGGAACTTCTGGTGCGTCTTTGTGAGACACAGGCAAGGTTGGACCCGCGGGACTGGCAAAGGTGGTGTCGGGAGTTGCAACAGAACCTTTGCGCTATCGCGTCTCGCGAAAAAACGATGCTCGAGTTCTTCCGGAAGGCTAGGGCAAATCCTCTGCCTGCTCTGGCAGATCCGCGTATGCGCCCGGAAGGGGTTTCGCCAGACCTATTGAGAGATACGCTTTTGGCAGTGTCCGTCGCGTGGGAGCTCAGCGCTTACCCATCGCTCTGGGAACGGGAGGCCGCGTGATGGTGGACTGGAACGAGGTCGCGAGCATTCTGGATCGTATCGCAGGGACGTCTGATGATACCCTGCTAGATCATGGCCAGAAGGCGAGTGTCATAGAACTAGCGTGCCGTATCCGGGCGGGCCAACGCTCGGCCCTGCTGGCTGATGAGGTGGGTATGGGCAAGACCCGCATTGCGGCGGCGCTGATCGCAGCGGTGCGGGAGGCGGGCGGGCGCAGCGCCATTGTTCTGCCCGCGGGCCTTGGGGCACAATGGCAACAGGAACTGAAACGGTTCAACGCCGACGACAAGACATTGCTGCCGCTGCGCAGCTATGATGGTTTCATCTCCGGTTTCTTGCACGATACCGATGCGGAGGGGAGCGCAAGACGGATACACAGCCATAAGGAGTGGCTTTCGGATCGCCGCAAGCAGCGTGAGTTGCCGGAGAACGGCTGGGCCGCCGAAGAGATCATAATGATCTCTCATTCCTTCGCGAACATGCAGTTTCCCATTCGTGGAGAAGGCCCCGCTGGAGGCTGGCGCCGGGAACTCTTACCCAACGTCGCCCGCCTGATTGACGGCCGACGGCGCAACTTCATGCGCGAAAATTTCCATTCGGGTGAGGTGGGCTATGTATATGCCAGTCGCCGTGCGGCGCGGCACATTGCCCAAACGATTCTGGACCACGAACTGCCGCGCGACGCCATTAACGGCGATCAGAAATGGCTTTCGGCGGACGATTACAAGAACAGGATCCTGCCGCTGATCGGCTATGGCCTGGGTCAGATTGATCTCATAGTCGTTGACGAAGCCCACAAGGCGCGCGGCGCAGATTCAAGCCTTTCGCGCATTCTCGGCCCGGTAAGCTGGGAAGCGGATGATCCTTTTCGTCTGGGCATGACCGCAACCCCGGTCGAGCTGGACTCCAGCCAGTGGATCGACACGCTGGAGCGGCTCAATGGTCGCGATGACGATCAGGATATTACTGCGCTCGCAGCGCTGACGGAATGGATCACCGGCTATGTGGATGTTGTTCGTCGGATTCAAACCGAAGAACTGGACGAGACGCTGACCGGGGAATTCGAGACCTCCGCCCGGCAGTTCTGCGCAGCATTGCGACCATACGTCCTGCGCCGGGACAAACGCAGTGACCCCGAATTCTGCGCCTTCAAAGACAGTCATGGTGATTATCGTGAGGTCACCGATATCCCGGTTTCACCGGAGGCAGAGGGTTTTACCCGTGACTGGTTGCGCCGCTTTTGTGCGGCTGAGGCGCTGTCGTTACTCCCTCAGGATGATCCGCGTGTGAAACGGGTCAGGCTCGCCGTTGCCCAGGGGTATGGGTTCGGCTTTGGAGAGGATGAGGAAGACAGCCCTTCTGGCATGACAGATGCAAACCTCGTTGGTCCGGCGGGGTTTTGGACGGAAGCTTTCACCGCTGAGAGCAACGACATCTACAGCCACCCTGCGATCCTGGCGGCTGTGAGACAAATCGAGGCCTATACGCGGGCCGGCGAGAAAGTGCTCGTCTTCGGCAGGTTCCTGACGCCGATGAATGTGCTGACCAGACTGCTGGACGCGCGTGAGATGCTGCGTCGTTTGCGAGACGGACAGCACTGGCCTGCCAGTGGGATCGGGGAAAGCAATATAGCAGCCGTCATTGCGGCGATGAGGGATCCTGATCTTGCGGTGGTGGGTGGGGTCGACGAAATCGATGTGATGTTGAAAACCCGCTATCAGGAGTGGGCGAGCGAGCGCCGGGCTGAACTCGCACGGCTTCATCGGGAGTTGGAAGACCTTGCGCTGGAGGGAGGAGCTGCTGCATTTCTGTCAGAGATTCTGCGCCATGAGGACGGCAAACAAGACCTTCAATTCGGGGCTTTGCTCGAGGCACTTGGTGGCAGGCGGGAAGTTGCGGGCGCTTCCTGGACGGGGCGGGAAATGCTCGGGCTGTTCGAAAAACTGCTCCTGGAGCTTGCCGGGGATGATGAAGCAGAGAACAACGATACGCAGAAAGCCCGGCTGGATGCCTGGCTGAACGATTATTCCGGGCGCGAGGGCAACTTCGCCAGGATGATGTCAGGCGCAACCGCACCGCAAACGCGGCGTATGCTGCAATCTGCATTCAACCGGTCGTCCAGTTGGCCGATCGTGCTCCTCGCGCAATCCCGCGTCGGGCGTGAGGGCCTGAATCTGCATGAGGCCTGTCGCACAGTGATTCTACTGCACGCGGAGTGGAATCCCGGCATTGTCGAGCAGCAGATTGGGCGTGTGGATCGCAAGAATAGTCTTTGGCTTCGCGAATGGCGGAAATGGAGGGATCATGGTGATGGTCTCCCGCCCCGCATTCGGGTTCACCCTGTTGTCGTCAGTGGCACATACGACGATCACAACTGGCAGGTTCTCAAGGCGCGTTGGCTGGAACTGAGGGCGCAGTTGCATGGCGATGTCCTGCGTCCCGTTCCAGGTCGGTCAGAGGTGATAGGTGACAAACGAACCTGCGCTGACCGCGTTCGTCGCGCAGTGCCGGATTTTTCGCCGGGAAAACGTGGCGGTTGAGTTGTAGTGTAACCGATACTCAAGCTGCTGTTCGGAATAGGACGGAATGAAAGCTGCTATTATTAGCAACCATTCTCCCCGCGTTGGATTTGGCGTTGATAGGAAAATGGCTGTTAGTAGGTCGCAGGTAATGGTGGTTGCAGCCTCCCGCAACCATCTTTACCGGCGCCGATTGCAAGTTGTGATCGATGCCGGTCCCCGCAACCATCTTTACTTGCTCACGCAGCAAGTGAAGATCAGATCCAGCCCCCGCAACCAATAATCACAACAACTTAGCAGGCATACACCGCGCCAAGCGCGATGCCGTGTCCGCTCCAGGTCCGTTCTTACTCGCACAATTTTCTCAACAGAAGAGCGCCAGAGCGTCCGGTTCCGGGCATCGCTTTGCCATCGCTTGACGACCGGAAAGGGTGGTGAGCCCCCGTTAGGCATCTTACCTCGGCATAATCTGCGTCCGCTGCGCCAACACCCGTTCAGTTCGCAATGCGACGTTTCCGTGTCGCAAGCCAAGTCCCGCAAACTGATGAAAGCGTCACGGGAAGGCTCCAAACAGCCATATAGATTAATTTAGGGTCCTGTAAATCATCGCCGTCCATCGCCGCTTTCATGGCGAGCAAGACGATTAGGGCGGTGGGAAATAGACCAATTACAGCACGAGTAATCGTCCGGGCTGGTAGATCCATCGAGCCGCACCACCTTGATAGGACCCAAGCTGCGAGGAAAGTGAGCAAGAGCAAGATGTAATACACAGCAGCTTCCTTGCGGTAACGCATATTCGCTTCGCTACCAAGTTTGCGAATAAGTCGCAAGAATGCGGTTGCGAGACAGGCTCAGAGGCGGTGCCGAAGCTTATGCCAACGTCCCATTTGGGGCGTGAACCGAAAGTCTCCTTTTCGGAGCCAGCTACCCGGAACCGGAAATTCCGTTCACGCCCCTTTGCGGACCTCATCGGACTATGGCAGTTTGTGCCGATGACAAGCCGACTTGCCGGAATTGTAGGAACGCTCTGGTTCTTCTTCGCGCTCCTTAGCCTTTTCATTGCGTTGGCATTTTCGCCGATGGGCCTGCGCCTGCTTCTCCCCGGCGGGCATCCAGTCACGTGGCTCTATCCCGCGTTCCTTGCGCTCCCACCAGTCGTTCTTGGGTTTGGTTCGGTCATCGGTTCCAAAGTGTCACGGCTACTGTTGTGGCCACTAGCAGTGGCGCTTGGACTGATCGCATTTTTGCTGTTTGGCTTCCTTGCCGCCACCTTCATTGGGCGATGAGCGCTAAGACCGCTTACCACCCCAAAATCGCCGTTTGTCAGCGAGGAAGGGCCGCCCGAAAGCGGCCCTTTTGAATGCGACTAGTCGATGACTTGGTATCGCGCCGCTGCTTCTGCCAACTTGCGGGAATAGCGTTCGGGCTCTTCCTCGATGCTCTCGGCCATCTGACCGCCAGACAGTTCGGCGAAATCAGGAAGTCCGCTCGCAGCAAGGCCGAGGATAGCCGCCCGCGTTGTCAATATTCCGGTCATTTGTTGCGCCAGAAGTTTCTCGTGCTCGGCGCGTTGGACGGACTTGATCAAATCCGGATCGGCAAAGTTGCGCATCTCGAACAAGTCGTCGCTGACTTCCTGCCGCACGGCTTGCCATAGTGGGGTTTCCGGCCATCGGGAGCGGTTACTGTCACCGCTCGGCACGGCATAGCGAATTGCGTTCAGGCTCTCGTTGACGGTGTTGCCGAAGCGAGTGTCCAGATCGCTCCAAGATGAAATTCTCCAGCGTGTCTTGAGGTGTTGCCTGCCTGCGCGGATTTCGACCCGCCAGATGAGGCTATCGGCCGGGCAGTCACGCACGAGGGCAGGGCGACCCTCTTTGGCGCGTGTCGCGTCCCAAATGTCCCACCACGCCGTTTTGCGCTTCGCAACGATCTCTGCGCGCTTGTCGTAGACGATCATCCGCAAGGACCTGTCCTGGGTTCGCCTGGACGCATAAATCGTGGAGGGAAGCATGACCATTTTCCATTCGGCGCAGCGCATTCGGCTGACGGTCGCGTGTTCGCTGCGCTCCTGGCAGGGCTCGACATCGAGTTCGGCGAGGGCGCGGGCGACGCATTGGCGCGGCGTTACCTCGATGCCGAGGAATGCGATTTCCTCCGGGAGGCACGGATCGACGAACGCTGGATCGGGACCTGCGATGACGAGGAGGATGCGGACGCGCAGCACGACAGGGTGGCCGTCATCGGCAGGCTGCAGGGTGTCTGGTACACAGCGGTGAGCATCGTCGATGGCGAGGGCCGGGCGCAGGACCTGATCGCGCGGCGGAACCGGGAAAGCGAAGGCGCTGCCCGGGATGCCTGGTCGGGGATGGGCTAGGGCCCGGATCCATAAGCGGAACCACAACGGAAACGCGGCGGTGCAGGGGCGACTGCACCGCCGGTTTCAGGCAGAACGATTAGGGGAGCAGCTGACCTCAGCCCGGGGTGCCGCCGGAAGGTTGCACCACGTCAGCAGGGGGCTAGCAGCGGTTCCGGCTGTCGCGGTCCGCTGGGGCGGAAGAGGTTTCCCGCTTGGTGCTTGACGTTTCGAGGAGGGGATGGGCGATCCGTCGTCCCCGCGATTGTCTTCATCGCTCCGATCGCCGCTGTCCCGCCCACGCGAACAGCCTGGGCGAGCACGTCGCGGAACTCGCGCTCGCTCAGGCGTTCCACCGGCAGGTCGGTCACCAGTGCAGCGTAACTGGCACGCACAGTCAGGCGTACTGTCTCGGCGTCCCTGGCTAGCGTGCACTGATCGGCCTCGATCTTCGCAAGGCGCTCGCGGTCCGTCATCCTGGGGATCGTCGCGTCTCCCTTCGCTTCGAAGGAGGGAATCCCGTCGGCACGACTATTCCAGACCGATGTCGGGATGGCAATCGCCTGGGTCGGGATTTGCCGCGCGCCCTGGAGGCGAAGAAAAAGGTGGCCTGAAGGAGGGAGGTACCCTCACGTGGACCGATGGGCGCAGTCGCAAAGCGCACTGCGGGAGGGGGCGCACGCCGGAGGCGAAAAGTAATGCACCGTACGCACGGGTTCTGTTCATAAAAGATATTTTTTCAGCAGCTTAGATGATTTTTCAAAAGCTGCTGGGACACAGCCACACCGTAGCCTACACTATCGGAAACCTTCTGCATCATGGACGGCAACCGGGAGCGCCCTGACCCTATGTGGTAGCGTGATAGATCCGTGGGATGGAAAGCGGCACTTACCGATTTACATGTAGTGACCATGCGAACTATATGCTGAGCATTGATATCAACGTGTCAAGAGAACCCGCATGCCGACTGCCGATCGCCTGTTCCAGCCTGCGACCCTTGGTGCTCTGCACCTGCCCAATCGCCTCATAATGGCGCCGTTGACGCGCGCGCGCGCGACCGAAAGCAATATCCCCACTGCGTTGATGGCGCGCTACTACGCGCAGCGCGCGGACGCCGGACTGATCGTCAGCGAGGCGACTGCGGTCGATCCGCTCGGCATGGGCTGGTATCGCGTCCCCGGCATATGGAGTGACGAGATGGTGGCAGGCTGGAAGGCGGTGACGGATGCCGTTCACGGGGCGGGTGGCAGGATCGTGTCCCAGCTCTGGCACATGGGACGGTTGGTGCTGCCGGACTACATCGCCGGGCAGGCACCGATCGGCCCTTCGCCGATCGCGGGGGAGGGGATGACCTTCGCGCCTCGCCCTGACGGGGATACCGGGCTGTTCCTGCCGATGAAGCCTTATGCGATCCCGCGCGAGATGACGCAGGCAGATATCGACGGCGTCGTCGGGGCCTATCGTCGCGGTGCGCGCAACGCCATGCGCGCGGGCTTCGACGGGGTCGAGGTGCACGGCGCCAACGGCTATATCATCGATCATTTCTTGCAGTCGAAATCGAACTTGCGCACCGACGGCTACGGCGGCGGCGTGGACAGCCGGCTGCGTTTCCTGCGCGAAGTGCTCGCCGCCGTCGTCGAGGAGATCGAGCCGGGACGGATCGGCCTGCGCATCAGTCCCACCAGTGAACGCAAGGGGATGGGAGACGCCGATCCGGCCGCGCTCGCGCGCGGGATCGGCAGCGCGGCCCGCGAGGCGGGGCTGGCCTATATCCACCTCATTGAGCCGATTGCTTCAGGCTTCATGGAGGCGCCCGAAAAACCGGTCATCGAGGATCTGCGCGAGGCTTTCGGCGGCTGCGTGATCCAGAACGGCAGCTTCGACGCCGAAACCGCCGCTCGCTTCATTGCCGAGGGCAAGGCCGATGCGATCTCGTTCGGGCGCCCTTACATTGCCAATCCGGATCTGGTGACGCGCTTCCGGCAGGGGCTTCCGCTCGCCGAGGCGAACTTCGACTATGCCTATGTCGGCGAGGAGAAGGGCTACACCGACTATCCGGCTTTTGCCGGATAGTCAGGAGGCGGGCCGCACCCACGAGGCGGCGGGGCGGTCCGTCTGCGCGGCGTAGGCGGGGTTACGGCAGTCCTTCAGGATATCGAGCCGGGCCGGATCGGGCGTCCAGCCCAGTTCCTCGCGTGCGCGCGGGCTGCGCTGGCGGCTACATGAACACAGCACGATCCCGCCGAGCCCCTTGCCCCAGATTTCGCAGGCTTCCTCCACCGTGACGCTGCGGGTGGGGACGCCCAGATTCCGGGCGATCTCGGCGGCCATCACGCCATAGCTTACCTCGCCCGCCACCGCGAAGTAGAGAGCGCCTGCGCGGCCGTTTTCGATGGACAGGCGATAGAGCTGCGCCAGATCATCCACATGAACGTTGGAATAGACGTTAAGGCCCCGGCCGACGTGGCACACCGCGCCGGTCTCGCGCGCAGAGTGGTACAACTGGGCGATGATCTGGCAGCCGCCGTTGCCCCAGATGAGCGGCGGACGCACCACCATCGCCCGGACCCCGCGGGCGGCGGCATCGCGCACGATCTGTTCGGCGGCGAGGCGCGGGGCGATCTGGTGGCGGGGGACGAAAGGCTCGTCCTCGGCGAAGCTGCGCTCGTCCCAGTCGCCGCCGGTGGGGATCGACATGAGGCTGGTGCCGCTGGTGAACACGAAGCATCGGCCCGTGCCCGCCAGCGCATCGAGCACGGCGGCGACGAGGCGATATTCCTCATCCAGCATGAGCTGCGCGGCCATGATGACCGCGTCGAAGCCGTCCACCAGCGCAGGGACGGCTTCGATGTCGGCAAGGTCACCGTGCACCGGCTGCGCCCCGTCCTCGGCGACGGTGCTTGCCCCGGCTTCGCCTCGCACGAAGCCGGAAACCGCGTGGCCGCCGGAGACGAGGTTGCGCACCACATGACGGCCGAGATAGCCGGTGGCGCCGAGTACGAGGACCTTCATCTCAATCGAACAGCGTCGCCAGGTCGAGCTTGGCGAACTCTTCGGGCGTCAGGCGTTCGCAGGCCTTGAACAGCCGGGTGCGCAGCATCTGCGTGGTGCCGTCGGGGAAGTGGTTCTCCAGCAGCCGGTCGTTGCCCTTGCCGCCGATCAGCGTGGTCAGCAGCGTGGCGCCCTTGTCCTTCGTGATGGGCTGGTGGGTTTCCTCGCCGATCTCGAAGGCGATGTCGCCCGCCTGGAAGCAGTAGTCGTCGTAGAACCACTCGCCCTCCAGCGTATAGGCGGTGGCGGCGCAGTGGTGGCCGTGGACGGGCGTGGTTACCCACGGGCCCATGCGGTAGTTCATGACGACGATGTTCCACTCCTCGTCCACCTGCAGTACGCGCCATTCGGAATTGGGAATGGGGCCGTAGGGCAGCCAGGGAATGTCGTCGCTGCGGATGTGCTCGGTCATCTGCCGGGCCTGCTTGATTGCCTGGTTAAGAGTGTGGGTCATTGTCATGGGAACCTCTCCTCTCGTTGTCAGAAGCTGAAACCGATGCTGGCGCCGTACATGCGCGGCGCGCCGACCGAGCCGGCGATCCCGAATGCCGATGTCGGCAGGTCGAGATAGTACTTCGCCTTGGCAAGGTTCTCCACGAAGGCGCGCAGCTTGAGCCCGCCCGGCCGCTGCACCAGCGAGGCGCTGGCGGTGACCATGTGAAACGAATCCTGACGGCTGAGGCCCAGCGGTCCGCCCGCGCCCGCGAGGAAATCGTAGCTGCCGGTATAGCGATCGGCCACGGTGAGGATCGCGTCGTAGCCGTCGCTCAGCGGAATCGTGTAGTCCACCGCTGCGGAGAACGACCATTCGGGTGCGCGCGGCAGGCGCGAGCCGGACAGGTTGGCGACGCCGTTGATCATGCCGGGGCCTCCGGTCGGCGTCGGGCAGCCCGGATATCCCGGCGAGGCATAGGCCTTGGGGCAGAAGATCGCCGCCGAGGTATAGCTCTTGAACTTGGCGTCCAGCCACGTCGCGCCGCCGCTGAGGGTGAGGCCGGTGACCGGCTCGGCAGAGGCGGTCAGTTCGAGGCCGTAGACCCGCGCATTCGCCGCGTTTTCAGCCCGCACGCCGCCGCTGGCGGCATCGACGAAGCTGACCTGGATGTCCTTGTAATCATAGTAGAACCCGGCGGCGGCCAGTTTCAGGCGGCGATCGAACAGCGCGGTCTTGGCGCCGATTTCGTAGCTCGTCAGCTTCTCCGACTGCAGCGGGACCAGCGGGTTGAGGGCAGGGGTGTTGTAGCCCCCGCTCTTGGCGCCCCGGCCGAAGCTGGCGTAGACGGTGCCGTCGGGCAATTCGTAGGACAGCACCGCGCGCGGGGTGAAGTCCTTGAACACGTCCTTCTGGCGGAACTGCGCGGTGGCGCCCGGGGCGATGACGGCGGTGGGGTCGTTGGTGACCCGCAGCTTCTTCTCGTCGATGTTGTAGCGCCCGCCCAGCGTCAGCTTCAGCTTGGGCGTGATCGCATAGTAGAACTCACCGTAAGGCGAGATCGAGCGCAGATCGACACGGGAATGGTTGATCCCACCCTGAAAGCTGCCGAAGGCATCGCCGAAGAACTGGCCAAGCAGGGTGTCGCGGTCGATCTCTCCGCTGGCGCCGAGGAGGAAGTTGAACGGCCCGTCGAAGTCGGTACGCACGAAGCTGTCGTGGGTGAGGGTCCAGCCGTATTCCTCGGCGCGGGTCCGGAACAGGTCGCCGGCGGCGAAGTCCTGATCGACGAAGACCTTGTAGGAGAAATCGCGGTAGCCGGTCACGCTGACGATGGAGAAACCCTCGCCCTCGTACCGCAGGTTGAGGGTGCCTGCAGTGTAGGAGATCAGCGTGTCGCGCGATCGGGTCTGGTCCACTTCGTAAAAGCCGCCCGGCGCGGGCAGGTTTTCACCATAGACCGCGCAGGCTAGGCACTCGGGCGCCCCGACAAGTCGCCGCCGGGCGATGGGATCGCTCACCTGCCGCGAATATTCTACGGCCAGCACCGCCGAGAACGGCCCTGCCGGATTGTATCCCAGCTTGCCGCGCACCGTGGCGTTGCGATAGCCGCCCAGCCTGTCGCCATTGGCGACGTTGGTGACGTAGCCGTCGCTATAGGCATACTTGCCCGCCACGCGCACCGCGAAGTCCTGTGAAAGCGGCACGTTGACGACGCCTTCGGCGGTTAAGCTGTCGAACCGCGCGTACTCGACCGAGGCGGAACCTTCGTAGCGGTCGGTCGGGTCTTTGGTGGTGACGAGGATCACGCCGCCGGTCGCGTTGCGGCCGTAGAGCGATCCCTGCGGCCCGTTCAGCACTTCTACCCCGGCCATGTCGACCACGTCGAGCGCGGCGCCGACCTGTCGCTGTAGGTAGACACCGTCCTGATAGGTGCCGATGCTCGATTCCAGTCCCGCATAGGCGGAGTTGGTACCGATGCCGCGGATGTAGACCTGCGCCGATCCGCCGCTGGTGTCGTAGACGACCGAGGGCATGCGGATCTGCGTGTCGCGCACGCTCTGGATATTGAGCCGTTCCAGAGTCTCGCCACTGAGCGAGACGGCGGCGACGGGCGCGCGATCGAGATCGCTGCCGATCTTGCCGGCAGTGACGATGATTTCCTCATTCGTAGCTGCGTCGTCCTCCTGCGCGGACGCGGCGGTTGCGTGCGCTGCCAGCGCGATCGCAAGAGCCGTGATGCTGTACCGCATTGTTTTCTCTCCCCGTTCGGCCCGTCATTGCGGACCATTTATCGTCGTCAGTTAAGTGGTGTCTCCACCATCTCCGGCGGCCGCGCGGGCAGCGTTACCAGCACGCGGCCGTTCTCGACCCGCAGCGGGAACGTGCGCACCGCGCCGTAGGCGGACCCGGCGCAGCGCCCGCTGGCGATGTCGAAGCGGGCGCCGTGCAGCGGGCAGAGCACCTGCCGCCCACGCAGCCGCCCCGGCGAGAGGCGCGCGGCTGCGTGGGGGCAGCGGTCGTTAAGGGCGTGCCACCCCTCGGCCGTGCGCACGAGGAGGACGAACCAGCGCCCCGCGCGCACCCCGGTCATCTCGCCGGACGCGAGCGCGTCGGCGGCGAGCAGGTCGTGCTCCTCGGTGCGTTCGTCCAAGGCGGTGGCTGCCGTCATCGCGCGCCTATGACCCCTATGCTTTCTTCACCGGCAGCGGCAGGAAGCCGCGCGTCTCGGCCATGACCTTCTGGTAGGCCGGGCGGCCGCCCATGTGCTTGTCCTGGAACGCCTTGCCCAGCACGCCGGTCAGCATCACCGTGTTGAATAGCGGGCCTACGACGGTCCACCAGATCGACGGATTGCCTGCAACGGCGGTGAGCCAGATGCCCCACCATACGGTCGTGTTGCCGAAGTAGTTGGGGTGGCGCGTGTGCGTCCATACGCCGGTTCGCAGGTAGCGGCCCTTGTTGTTGGCGTCCGCCTTGAAGGCCTGCAACTGGCCGTCGCCCACCGTCTCGAAATAATAGCCGATGCCGAAGACGATCATTCCAAGGATGCCCAGCGCCCCGATCGGCGCGTCCGAGCGGTTGCCGATGATGCCCCAGACCGATGGGATGCCGATCACCGCGATGACGATCGCCTGCGGCTCCATCACCACGAAAAAGCTCTTCCACCAGTATCCGGGCGAAAGCTTTTCCTTGAACCCGAAATAGCGCGCGTCGCCGCCGCCTTCCTTCGCGTAGCCAAACCAGCGCTTCGACAGATACCAGCCGAGGCGGCAGCCGTGTAGCCCCGCCATCAGCAACACGACTGCGGCGGTGGGCGAAGACGTCTTCGTGAGCAGGTAGGCAAGCCCCGCGGCGGTCGCGTAACCGAAGCCGTACCAGCCATCCATCATCGAGTGCGTGGGCTGAAACAGCCCGATGACCCATATCAGCGTGACGACCGCGAAGGTCCACGCCGTGCAGGCCCAGAAAATGCCCCAGTCGCTGCCGAGATCGAATCCCAGGCTGGCGATAAATACTTCCATATCCCCTCGCTCCACGCTTATAGTGTGCTAGCAATCCATTATTGGTCGCACGTACTAGGCTTTCGGTCAATGCCCTTAAATTCAGCAGAAGTGTGGCTTTGAAAGTCACACAAAGGGGCTGGACAGACATGGATTGCTTGCCCTAGATCGATTCGATAAGGTGCGCTGGCGAACCAAATGTCGGCGCTGAGGATTTCGCGAGCGGGAGAGCGATGCGGTGACGGCTTTGTACGATATCGTGGTGGTGGGCGGCGGCTCCAATTCGCTGACGGCGGCGGCCTACATGGCCAAGGCCGGCAAGAGCGTGCTGGTGCTGGAGAAAAACGACCACGTCGGTGGAGGTGCGGTGTCCACTGAAGTCGCGCCCGGCTTCATCCACGATCCGCACGCCACCGGGTTGATGACCTGCTTCAGCAGCCCGGCGCTGCGCAACGATGAACTGGGGCTCTATTCCAAGTTCGGGCTGGAATTCATCGAGTGGGAGGCGGCCTTCACGACGCTGTTCGACGATGGCTCGATCCTAGTCTCCAGCAAGGATATCGACGCCACTGCGGCCTCGATCGCGCAATTCTCCGAAAAGGACGCCGAGGCGTACCGCGAACTGGGCCGCCGCTGCGTGACGCTGGCGCCGCTGCTCAGCATGGGCATGGCCAATCCGCCGATGCCGTTCAACCGCTTCATGAGCCTGCTCGAAGGCAATCCGCTGGGCGACGAGGTGGTGCGCAGCCTGTACATCAGCGCCTACGACATCATCTGCAGTTACTTCGAATCGACCGAAGTGCGCCTCCACCACCTCAAGTGGATCGGCGAGGCGATGGAGAACCCGGAGGCCAACGGCACCGGCATCCTGGTCTTCAACCTCTTCGCGCTGGTGCACGCCAACGGCGCCTTCGCGGTGAAGGGCGGCACGCAGCAGCTTTCCAACAAACTGGCGCAGGCGGTCGAGCATTTCGGCGGCACCGTGCGCACCAATGCGCATGTGACGCGCGTGATCGTCTCGGGCGGCCGGGCGAGCGGGGTGGAGCTTGCCGACGGTGAGGTCATCTCTGCACGCGAGGCGGTGCTGGCGTCGATCCACCCGCATCTGCTCGGCGATCTGGTGCCCGAAGTCGATCCCGTGATTGCCAAGGCCGCGCGCGAGGTGCGCCTGTCCAATCACGGCGCCGTCAACCAGCAGATATCGCTTTCGGTCGAGCCTGAATACATTGGCGGCAACGACCCGATCCTCAAGAAGTCGATGGTCGTGGAATACATGCCGCGCGGCGATTTCGAGGCGATGCGCAAGATCTACGATGGCTACAAGTACGGTGAGGTGCCCTACGGCCACTTCAACCCGCTGACGATCATCAACAGCTACATCGACAAGACGCGCGTTCCGAAGCCGGAGAACTGTGCGCTCTACCTCTACCATTTCGCGCCGATGGAACTGAAGGACGGCGGCCTGGCGGCGTGGGAGGACTTGCGCGACGAATACGGCGAGCACGTCTGGACCTCGTTCAAGAAATACACGACCAACCTCAAGGACAGCCACATCCTCGGCCGCCTGATCGAGACGCCGCTGGACCACCACCGCCATTCCGCCAGCATGCAGAACGGCGACATCTTCGGCATCGGCACGGCGGGCGGGCAGATCCTCGGCCGCCGTCCGACGCCCGCGCTCGCCAACTACGGCGTGCCGGGGATCGACGGCCTCTACCTCACCGGCCCGTTCATGCATCCGGGCGGCACGGTGACGCTGGGCGGCCGGCCCACGGCGATGGTCATGTGCAAGGACATGGGCGTCGATCTGAACGCCGTGTTCCATCTCTGATCCATCTTGCGAAGGACATTGCCATGAAGCTCTACACGACCGACAATTCCGAACTGATGGAGATCACCCGCATCACCAGCGAAGGCGGCAACCTGATCGTGTCCGGCACGATCATGGGCGCCGTGCCGGTCAAGGCCGTGCTGCGGCCTGAGGACATGCGCGCGGCCTTCCGCACCATGTCGGTGCCGACGATGGCCAAGGCGGCGGTCATGCCGGTGCGCGGGACTTCGGTTCCCGCGCTGATCGGCGGCGGGCTGCTGGGACTGTTCGCGTTGTTCCGGCTCTTCCGCAAATGACCGTAGAAGCCCCGTCGATGCCTTTGCCCCGGCAGCAGAGCAACGCCATCCGCTGCGTGCTGGGCATGCTGGGGTCGGACGTTCACACCAAGGGCATCCGCACAGTGGCGAGCATGCTGCGTTCGGCCGGGATCGACGTGGTCTTCGCCGGCGAGCACCTGACCATCGACCAGATGGTCGAAAGCGTGCGCGAGGCAGAGCCGGAATTCGTCGGCCTCAGCTTCTCCACCGCCGGCTACCTCGTCTACATGAAGCTGTTCACCGATGCGATGAAGGCGGCGGGCCTTGGCCATGTCAGTGTGATGGTCGGCGGCCTCGTCCACCCCGACGACGAGGCGGCCCTGCGCGACATGGGCGTCAGCGGCCTGTTCGGGCCGGGCACCACGACGCAGGACATCGTGTCCTGGCTGAACCGTGTGTCGGCGGAAAAGACCTTCCAGCAATAGGCTGCGCTCTGCGCAAGGTGACACCGGATTTACACGGTTTACACGGTCCAGAGGGGAAACGGTGTAACTTTGGGCCGAGGGAGTACGATTTTGGCGAAAAACCGTGAGTTTTCTCGCGACGTATGTGTAACCTTGCGGTGCGGAAGTGTCACCTTGTGCGCAGGAAGTGTCACCTTGCATTCCGTGCATTTGCCTGCGGTATAGGCGGGATGCGCAAGGTGAAGCGGGGCGGGGCATGCGGCCAATGTACCCGCATCGGCAGCCTGTAGGAAAATTCTGGACGCGCACGTTTTGTGACCGTTGTTTTCCTGCTCGATGGCAGTTTGGTGTTCGGCGGCTTTCGCCCCGTTGCAGACATCAATGCCCTCGGTCATTTTAACTGCGCTATTTGGAGAAGAGCGTGCAGAACAGCCCGGAATTTATGAGTTGGAGGCGAATTAGGCTTTGGGGTTGCATCGCGGCCGTGGCCATCGTGCTGGCCCAATTGATTTTCAAATAGCGGCCGCTTTCCACCCCCTTAGAGACCGAAATCCGGTTGGACCGAAAGAGCCCCGTTGCGGACACGGTAGTCCCGGGTAAGAAAGACATCATGCCGACTGACCCAGAACCAAGCGATCAAGCCAAAGCTGCGCTCAAGCAAACCATTGCGACCTTACAAAAGCGCTTCAGTGAAACCGAACTACGCGGATCGGACATGATCCTTGAGTGTCGGCAAATTCTTAACGCATGGGTAAGGGGCGGCGGATCATCACTACATGATGCTATAATCGGGTTCACTGGCATCGAGAGCCAAACAGATCACGTTCTAGGCGGGAGCCAAGCTCGCATTGGGCGGGACGTGGACAGAGTTAAGTTTGAGCCCGGCTCTCCAGCGGAGCAGGCCGAAGTTGAGGAACTGGGCCGCTTCTTTCATGACCAGTTCAAGCGTGATCTTGAGGACTTGGCACGCTTCTTAGATGTCAGCTAACCACCCAAATCCGCCGTCACCCTGAACTTGTTTCAGGGTCCATCAAGCCGATAGCTTGGTTTCGTGATCAGCGAACCGAGATAGCAGTTTGCGACACAAATTGCCGGCACCAACTGCCCGATGGATCCTGAAACAAGTTCAGGATGACGAGGCGCCCTTGGGGCAGGTCCGCTCCCTACACTTAACGCACCCAGTGCTTTCGTCGTCCCGGACTTGGTCCGGGGCCGCTGGGCACTCTTCAGGCGATAGCTCGCGGTGGGTCACTGCGATGTAAAGCTGCCTTCCAGAACTGCGCGGCCTTGCCGGCGATCCCGGCCTGCGCCGGGATGACGATCGGGCAACGACCGCTCCCTCTCCTCCCTCAAGTCAGCGCGAACGGGCACTCCAGCGTACGGTACGCATCATAAGCCTGCCCCATACCCATGCGCACCACCCCCCAGGTCTCGCCGATCGAGGCGGAGGCGAGGAAGGCGTCGATCATGCCCGGCTGCATGTTTCGCCCGGCGCGCACGTCGTCGTAGAGGCGCTGCAAGGTGGTCTGCACCGCCGCCTGATCGCGGTCGCGCTTCATCGCCTTGAAGCGGGCGATATGGTCTTGCGTATTCGCCGGGTTGAAGGCGAAGCGCGGCGGGGTCTTGCTGTCGGCCGACTGGAAGCAGTTCTTGCCGACCTGCAACCGCTCGCCCGCTTCCAGCTCCTCTTCGAAGCGCAGGTTCGCCGCGTCCATCCAGCCTTCGATAAAGCCGTTCTCTACCGCATTGAGCAGGCCCATGTCCTCGACTTGCGCGAGCAGGGCCCTGGCGTCGGCCTCGATCCGGTCGGTCAGGGCTTCGACGTAGTAGCTGCCGCCCAGCGGATCGGCGACGCGCGCCGCGCCGACCTCGTGTGCCAGGATCTGCTGCGTGCGCGTGGCGATCTCGCGCGCTTCCTCGGTGGGGATGCAGATCGGCTCGTCGTAGGTGCAGGCTTCCAGGCTCTGCACGCCGCCGCACAGCGCCGCGAAGCTCTGCAGTGCGGCGCGGGTGATGTTGTTGATCGGTTGCTGGAAGACGAGGCTCTTGCCCGAAGTGTGGCACGCCATGCGCAGCCGCATCGAGCGCGCGTCCTTCGCGCCGAAGCGCTCGTGCATCGTCGTCGCCCACATCCGGCGCAGGGCGCGGAACTTGGCCACTTCCTCGAAGAAATCGATGTCGGACGTGGAGACCCAGGCGATGCTGGGCGCCACCTGATCGACGTGGAGGCCGCGCGCGATCAGGTCTTCCATGGTCTTGTTGACGATCGCCATGCCGAAGGCGATTTCCGCCGCCGGGGTCGCGCCGCGTTCGCGCAAGTCGTAGGCCTGCGGCATGCCCAGCGCCCAGCGCGGGCTGTTGAGCACGCAGAATTCCACGCAGTCCACCGTGGCGCGGTGGGCCAGGTCGGTCGGCACGACATGCGTGCCCCAGCCGGACAGCGTCTGCTGCAGGTGGTCGGGCATGTGCGAGCCCTGCACCTGATCGAGCGGAATGCCGCGCCGCTTCGCCATCGCGGCGGTCAGCGTATAGGCGAACAGTGTGGCATGCCAGGCGACGTCGGTGCGGGTCACGTCGATGTCGGCCATCAGCCGCTCCATGTCGGGGAGCGAGGGGACCGAGCAGCCCTCCAGCCCCACTTCCATGCCGAACGCCGGGTGGTCGGGGTCGATGCCCTGCTGGGTCGGCACGTCGAACACGATGTTGATGCCGGTGGAGCCGCCCGCGAGCGACTGGTGGATGCCCGCCAGCGTATCCTCGGGCGATCCGTAGCCGACGATGTTGCGCAAGGTCCACATGCGGCTGCGGTACATCTGCGGGTAGCTGCCGCGCGTGAAGGGGTACTGTCCCGGATCGGCCTGCTTCGCGCGGTAATCCGCATCGCCGCCGCCGGGCGGGCCGTAGAAGGCCGGCGTCTCGATCCCGCTCCACGTCGCCGTGCGCGACAGCTTGACCTCCTTCGGGTCGAGCGGGGCGGGCGCGGTGGTCCGGGGGTCGGTCGGGGCGTTCATCGCGAATCTCTCCACATTGCGTTCTTGCCGTACCCTTGCACGAAACAGGCGAAGGTCGTGCGCCTCAAGCGCACATTCCCGCCGTTCCGTGATTTGTACACGCCTACTAGAAAGGTTGACGTACCCGATCGCATGAGTCTATTCAATCAGTAAGCAGGCGAACCATATAGCCGATGTAAACGACCCTTTGGAGAGGCAAGAATGAACTTCCAGAGCACCCCCAGATATTCCCATGAAACCGGCTTCGTGCGCTACCCCGATGCGGCGCCGGGCGATCCGGGCGCCAAGGCCCCGTTCATCGACCACGGCGGCAGCGTGCTGAGCGCCGAGCGCTATTACTCGCGCGAGGAAGCCGAGCGGGAATGGGAACACATGTGGACGCGCACCTGGCAGTTCGCGGGGCTGACGCACGATCTTGCCGAAGTGGGCGACTATTTCATGATCGACATCGGCCGCGAGTCGGTGATCGTGGTGCGCGACGGGCCGGGCGACGAGGGTGTGAACGCCTACTTCAACGTCTGCCCGCACCGCGGCAACCGCATCGTCAGCCAGCGCTTCGGCAGCCTTGGCGAGAAGGGCTGCTTCGAGTGCGACTTCCACGGCTGGAAATTCGACCGCACCGGCAAGAACGTCGAGATCAAGGACGAGATGCTGTTCCGGAGCGAGACGATCGCGCACCGCCCCGGCCTCAAGCGGATGCGCTGCGGGGTATGGAACACGCTGGTATTCATCAGCATGGCGGACGAGGGCATCAGCCTTCGCGATCACCTCAACGTCATGATCGAGCACATGGAGGTGTTCCCACTCGAAAAGTTCCGCGTGATCGGCGACTTCGAGACGACCTGGGACGCCAATTGGAAGACCGCGCTCGATGCCTTCATCGAATTCTACCATGCGGACGAAGTTCATCCAGAGGTCATCCCGTTTTCGGCCACGCACGAGACGCAGTACGATCTCTACGACCGTGGCCTCAGCCGCATGATCGTGCCTTACGGCTTCGTTTCCGGGCGGCACGAGGACCAGGACACGGTCAATCCGTTCCTGCAGATGTACGTCCAGTTCTTCGGCGGCAATCCCGACGACTACACCGACATCAAGGGCTACGAATACTGGAAGGCGCTGGCCGACACCAAGCGCAAGTGGGCGGCGCGCCACGGCTACACCGACTTCTTCGACCAGCTCGACGACCGGCGGGTGACGGACGACTGGAACTACTTCGTGTTCCCCAACATCACCATCAACTACTTCGCCGAGGCGCTGCTGATCCAGATCTTCCGCCCGCATCCCACCGACCCGGAAAAGAGCTTCTACCGCGCGATTTCACTGAACCTGCCGGTGCCCGGCACGCAGGAATGCGTGGTGGACATCGCCTCGATCGGGCCGGAAGCGACCTCCGCCCCCGGCTGGGACGGCTCCGAGCGGCCCGACGTGCGCGAGCCGCAGACGCTGGAGGAATTCGGCGCGGTGCTGGCGCAGGACGCGCTGCGCGTTCCGCTGGTGCAGAAGGGCATCCGCAGCAAGGCCTTCGGCGGCATCCTGCTGGGCGATTCCGAGATCCGCATCCGGCATTATCATGCCGAGATCGACAAATATCTCGGTCGCCGGTAACTTGGGCGGCCAATCAGGACCAAGGGGCGCGGGGGCGCAAGCTCCCACCCCGCTCA
Source organism: Novosphingobium sp. FG90 (assembly GCF_057808725.1). Taxonomy (NCBI): domain Bacteria; kingdom Pseudomonadati; phylum Pseudomonadota; class Alphaproteobacteria; order Sphingomonadales; family Sphingomonadaceae; genus Novosphingobium; species Novosphingobium sp. FG90. The sequence goes on along the minus strand of NZ_JBMDIO010000005.1, from coordinate 114,489 downwards.
AGAAGGTACGAAGAATGGCGTCCACGAACGGTCAGCGCAAGTTGGCTGCTGACCGCGAAGCGGGCGTCAGGCCCTCGACGCGCAACCTGATCCTGACGGCGAGCCGCGACCTGTTCAACCTTGAGGGGTTCGACGGCACCTCGATCGCCATGATCTGCGAGCGCATCGACATCATGTCGGGCAACCTCACGTACTACTTCCCCAAGAAGCGCGACATCGTCATTGCGCTCAAGGACAGTTTCGACCGCGAGATCAGCCAGATGCAGGGCCAGTTTCTGGCCGAGCTGCTCAGTGGCACCCGCATGCCCTCGGCCATGGAGACGCATCGGCTGCTGCGCTCGATGCTCAACCTGATCTGGGACTACCGGTTCTTCTTCACCTCGATGATGGCGCTGCACCGGCTCGATCCGGAGATCGTCGATGCCTTTCGCCGGGTGGAGCAGCAGGCGCGCATGGGGCTGGCGCAGCTGGTCCAGCGCGGCGTCAACGAGCAGGTGGTGCGGCCCTTGCGCTACCCCAACTCGCCCTCCGCGCTGGCGGACAACATCTGGTATCTGATGTGGGGCTGCATGTTCTTCCAGAAGGCGCGCGACAAGGATCTGGAACCGGCCCGCGCGGGCGTCATCAACACCTGCCTGCTGCAACTGGGCGCGCTGTTCGAGCCGTTGGTGGACGCCGAATTCCTCGCCGAATACTGCCGCGAGGTTTCGGCGGGGAGTTAGGGTAAGCTGGGCGATTGCTCCCTGAGATTTCGGTTCCGGAACCGTCATCCTAAACTTGTTTCAGGATCCATCAGGCGGCTCCATAGGAGGGAGCATGTCACCATCGGCCCTGTCGGTTTGCTGCGGCAAAGCACCGGGCTTGGGGCGCGATGGACCCTGAAACGAGTTCAGGGTGACGAAGACAGGGGAAACGGGGCGCCCATCACGCCACGGCAAACATCGCCAGCAGCACGGCGCCGACCACCACCACCCACAGGTTGTAGGCGATCCGCAGCGACAGCACGGCGCTTTCCAGTTCCATGAAGCGCATGCCGATCAGCCAGGCCTTGGCCATCGCGATGAGGATCACCGCCGATCCGGCGACTGCGGGAGAGAGCCGCTCGGGATCGATCCACGCGACGTAGGAGAGCAGCGTGGCGACCACCAGGATCAGCCAGGTGGCGACGGGACTATGGAGTTTCGCGGTCATGGCTCTCACCGATGCAGGTAGAAGATGGCGAACAGGATCACCCACAGCACATCGACCATGTGCCAGAAGATGGCGCAGCATTCGACGAGCCGCAGGTTCTCGGGCGAAATGTCGGGATCGATCGCCCGGCGCATGAAGAACAGCGCGAGCAGGCCGAGGAGCACATGACCCAGATGCATGCCGGTCAGCACGAAGTAGAGCATGAAGAACATGTTGGTGTCAGGCAACAAGCCCTCGCCGCCCTTCTGTGCGTATTCGAGCAGCTTAAAGCCCACGAACATCGCGCCCAGCACCATCGCCAGCGTGATCCAGCCTCGCCCGCCACGCCGCTCGCGCGCGGCGTTCAGGCCCAGCACCACGCACAGCGAGCTGGTCAGCAGCGCGAAGGTGTTGGTGAGCCCGAGCGCCTGATTGAGACTGGCCTGCGAGGCATGGAACACCTCCGGCCCGTCCATCCGGTAATAGGCCACGGTGCCGAACAGCAGCGCGAACACGAACATGTCGCCCATGACGAGAATCCACACGCCCGGCTCTCCGGGGATGTGTGGCGCAGGCGTGTCGGTAACCGGCTGATGCGGTTGCACTTCGGGGCGTCCTCCACTGTCGATCGCTTGTGCGATTCCGTATATATCGTAATCGAGCATACCAAAATGGCGATCGCAAGACATTTATGGTTTTTGGGATAATTCCGAATAATTCCACGGATTGTCGCCGCAGCGGTTGCGAACTCCATTGCAAGAAAACAGTTTGCAGGCGTACTAGAATCATGCAAGGAGAAGGCAAGGCATGAGCCGCGGCGCGCCGCAGGGCGCCGGGAGGAGGGATAATGAGTCTGCTGGAAGGAAAAGTCGCGATCGTCACCGGTGCAGGGCGCGGTTTGGGGCGCGCACACGCGCTCAAGCTGGCCGAGCACGGCGCGAAAGTGGTCGTCAACGACCTCGGGTCGAGCGCTGCGGGCGAAGGCGCCGACCAGACCCCGGCGCAGGAAGTCGTCTCCGCGATCGAGGCGATGGGCGGTCAGGCGGTCGTCAACACCTCCGACGTGTCCAGCTGGGACGATGCCAAGGCGATGATCGAACAGGCGGTGGGCGCGTTCGGAAGGCTCGACATCCTCGTCAACAACGCCGGCATCCTGCGCGACCGCATGCTCGTCAACATGAGCGAGTCCGACTGGGATTCGGTGGTCAAGGTGCACCTAAAGGGCACTTTCGCGCCGCTTCACCATGCCGCCAACCATTGGCGCGCGCTGTCCAAGGCGGGCGAGGCGGTCGATGCGCGGATCGTCAACACCACGTCGCATTCGGCGCTGTTCGCCAACATGGGGCAGGCCAACTACGCCGCCGCCAAGGGCGGCATCGCCACGCTGACGCAGCTTGCCGCGCGCGAGTTGCAGCGCTTCGGCGTCACCGTCAACGCGATCGCCCCGCGCGCCGAAACGCGCATGACCGCAGGCCTGCGCGAACTGACCGAGGAACAGAAGCAGCGCCGCGACCCCGAATGGATCGCCGCGCTCGTCACGTGGTTGTGCAGCCCGGAGGCGAAGGCGGTTTCCGGCCGCGTGTTCGAGGCCTGGGGCTTCGGCTACTCGGTGATCGAAAGCTGGCAGCACGGCCCGCAGATGGAAGCCAGCAAGGATCCGACCGCCATCGGTGCGGGCGTGCTGGAAATCGCCGCGCTCGCCAAGGCCAATGCCGGGATCGACCGCGAAACCTGGCTCAACCCCTGACCGGAGGTATCACCCATGGCGACTGAGATCGTGTTGCCCAAGCTGGGCTTTTCGATGAACGAGGGCGTCCTGTCCGAATGGCTGGTGGCGGACGGTGGGCAGGTGATTGCCGGCAGTGCGCTGTTCGCCTTGGAAAGCGACAAGTCGACGCAGGAAGTCGAGGCTGAAGTCTCGGGCACGCTGCGCATCATCGCGCAGCCGGGCGAGACCTATCCCGTCGGCACCGTGCTCGGCGAGATTTCCTGAAAAGAAGGCACGTCGCGGCTGGGCGAACCTGACCGGTCGCGTCTATGCTGGCGTAAGACAATGACCGGGCCGGACCGCATGGCGCCCGGCCCGGAGAGTTTGTCATGAGTTTCGCAAGGACCGATACGCAGCGCATGCTGGCCGACATGGCGGGCCGCCTGCTGGCGCAGCGCAACGAATTCGAGGCGCGACGCCACCGGCTTGCCGCCGCCGTGCCCGAGCGCATGGCCCTGTGGCCCGATCTGGCCGAGCAGGGCATCCTCGGCGCCGCCTTCCCGGAGGAACTGGGCGGCTTCGGCGGCACCATGCGCGATCTCGCCACGGTGATGGAAGCGGCCGGAAGGCACCTGCTGGTCGAGCCGCTGGCCTCCAGCGCCGTCGCGGGCTGGCTGCTGGCGCAGGCGGGCGAGCCGGTGGAACCGCTGATCGGCGGCGAGCGGGTCGTCGTCCTTGCGCATGACGAGGGGCTGGACAGCTTCGCGCCGCGCCGAGTTACGGCGCAGGCCGATGGCGCGCACTGGCACCTCAGCGGCACCAAGCGCGCGGTGCGGCACGCCGATCTGGCGGATGCGTGGATCGTCACCGCCGAAATCGACGGCGCGCTCGCCTGCCTGCTGGTTGAGGCCGATGCGCCGTCCACGCGCCGCGAGCCGACCCGCCTGATCGACGGTTCCTCGGCCGCGACGCTCCATTTCGAGCGGACCCCGGCGCGCCGCCTCCCAGTTGACGCGGCGACCATCGAGCGGGCTCTGGCGCGCCACGTCTGCGCGCTGGCGGTGGAGAGCGTCGCCATTCTCGGTGCGCTGTGCGAACGCACCGCCGGTTACCTCAAGACCCGCAAGCAGTTCGGCGTGCCGCTCGCCAGTTTCCAGGCGCTGCAGCACCGGTTGGCCGAGATGATGATCGCCACCGAAAGTGCCCGTGCCCTGACCGAGCGGGCCATCGCCGCGCTCGACGCCACGGGCGATACGGGCGGCGCCAGCGCGGCGAAGGCGCTGGCGGACGACGCGGGGCGGCTGGTCGGACATGAGGCGGTGCAGATGCACGGCGGCATGGGCGTGTCCGACGAACTCGACGTCAGCCACTATATGCGCCGCCTCGCCGCGATCCGCGCGACGCAAGGTTCGGCAGCGGTACACCGTGCCCGTTTCGCAGGCGCGGCCGACCTCGATCCGGCGGCGGAGGACGACGGCGAACTCGCCGTGTTCCGCGCGGAAGTGGCCGCCTTTGTGCGCGACAAGTTGCCCGAGGACATCCGCCTCAGGGGCGAAAAGGGCCTCGAATTCGGCAAGGACGATTTCGTGCGCTGGCAGAAACTGCTGCGCGCCGAGGGCTGGTTCGCCGGAGCCTGGCCGGAAGATGCGGGCGGGCAGGGCTGGGACCTCAACCGCCAGCTCGCCTTCGTGCAGGAAGCCGGGCGCAGCGGCGCGCCGCTTATCATCCCCTACGGCGTCAACATGGTCGGCCCGGTGATCCAGACGTTCGGCAACGAGGCGCAGCAAGCCCGTCACTTGCCCGGCATCCTGTCGAGCGACGTGTGGTGGTGCCAGGGCTATTCCGAACCGAATGCCGGGTCCGACCTCGCCTCGCTCAAGACCACGGCGGTGCGCGACGGCGACCACTACATCGTCAATGGCACGAAGATGTGGACCACCGAGGCGCACTGGGCAGACTGGATGCACTGCCTCGTGCGCACCGACCGCGAGGTGAAGCCGCAGGCGGGCATCTCGTTCCTGCTGATCGACATGGCGACGCCCGGCATCGAAGTCCGCCCGATCGTCACCATCGACGGGCAGCACCACACCAATCAGGTCTTCTTCGACGACGTGCGGGTGCCGGTGGAAAATCTTGTCGGTCATGAAGGGCAGGGCTGGACGATCGCCAAGTTCCTCCTCGCCAATGAGCGCGTCGCGATCGCCGATACCGGGCCGAAGCTAAAGCTGCTTGGCGTGATCAAGGTGATGTTCGCACAGTTGCGCGGGGCCGAGGGCGATACGGCGCAAGTCGCGCTAATCGCCGACCGGCTGGCCGATGCCGAAATCCAGCTGACGGCGCTCTGCGCGCTGGAGCGGGACTATGTGCGCAGTTGGCAGCAGGGCGGCAGCCGCGACGGGCCGGAAGCCTCGATCCTCAAGGTGCGCGGCACCGAGATCCTGCAACTGCTCTCCGAACTGGCGCTCGCCATCGAGGGGCCACTGGGCGCGGTGCACGATCCAGCCGACCTCCACCTTGCGCCGGGCGCCGAACTCTCGGCCGCGCAGCAGGCGAGCGCGATGGCGCACCATTACCTCTACGGCCGGTGCTGGTCGATCTTCGGCGGCACCAACGAGATCCAGCGCGGCCTCATCGCGCGGGCCATGCTGGGGTAAGTCGATCACCGCCTCGTCATTGCGAGCGAGGGTGGCAAACGAAAAAGGGGCGGAAAAGAACCAGCCGGTTCCTCCGCCCCTTGAGGTTTGCGGCCCGAGGGCCGCGCTGGGAGACTTACTCCGCCGGCACCATTCTTGCCGTCGATGCCGTCCGGCTTACCGACCGCGCCACCGGCACGCCCGCTACCTTCAGCGCCGCCCAGATCGTCACGATCGAGCCCAGCGCCGCTGTCGCCGCGGCAAGATAGAGCACCGGCTGCGACACTGCCGGAACGGCATGGCGCGCCGAGAGGTACAGGTATCCGCTGCCGAAAGAGTTGGCGGCAAAGGCCCAGGGCACCGGGAACAGCAGCAGCAGGTTTTGCCAGCCCTGCAGGTGCGGCTTGAGCTTGTAGATGATGATCGCCCCCAACGTCGGCGGCACGCCGTTCACGATGGCGACGAAGATCGGGTAGTTGAGAATGTAGAAAGGCTGGTTGCTCTGGTAGTTATACAGCCCCACCACGTTGATGTAGAACTGCTCGGCCAGCCCCGCCAGCAGCACTTCCACCGCGAACATCGCCATCATCGCCTTGATGCTCGACCCGCTTTCCAGCCGGTGCCAGTACCACATCGTGTTGGCGCCGTAGTAGGCGATGTAGATCACCGGCAGCCACAGCGGCACATGGATGCCGTACGTGGTGAAGGCCTTGAGTTGCCCCTGCTCGAAGAACCACAGGCCATAGAGATGGTCGTAGAGCGGCTCCTGCAGGCAGGTGATGAGGCCGCCCACGACCACGATCATCGGCCACCAGATGCCGTGCTTCATGCAATAGCGCACCACCAGCGACACCGAAACGAATGCGACGACGGCGGTGAACGCCAGCGCATACATCTCGTTCGGCTGTGGAACGAGCTGGTCGATCGCCAGGCTTTGTACCGGAGCCATGACAGGTCCTCTCCTGTTGTGTTGATATGGTTCGCATTAGTACCATATTCGCTATAAGTCAACAGCGGTTTACATGCGGTGCTGCCGGGGCTAGGCCATGCGCATGGCCCTTGCTTCTTCCCGTTCGCGCAATGCTTCCGCCACGCGGGACGATATCCTCGCCGCCGCGCGCCGCCGTTTCGCGGCCGAAAGCTACGAGGCCGTCGGCATGCGCGATGTCGCGGGCGAGGCGGGGGTGAACGTGGCGCTGGTCAGCCGCTACTTCGGATCGAAGGAGGAGCTGTTCCGCAAGGTGCTGCTGGAACGGCGCGACGAGCCGTGGTTCGGCGGCGCCACCAGCCGCGCCGAACTGGCGGCATGGCTGGGCGACCTCGCCTTCGCCGGGCAGGAAGATGAACAGCGCGCCGATCTGGAGCGGCTCTACATCATCCTGCGCTCGGCCTCCTCGCCCGCCACGGCGCGGATCATCGGCGAGGCTTTCGTGGAGGACGTCTTCGCGCCGCTCGCCGCGCAACTGGGGGAGGACAGCCCGCAGATCCGCGCCGGTCTGGCGCTGATCCTGGTGATCGGCGCGACGGTGCTCAACGGCATTCTCAGCGTCGAGACGATCGGCGAGAACTTGCGCGAGGAAGGCCGCCGCCGCCTGAACGCAATGATCGCGCAGGCGCTGGCGGTGGAATAGCCGTCAGTCGGGAACGACGAACGGCGCCTCGCGCAGGGCGATGAAGGTCGCGCTGGCCTCGGCGCACAGGGTGTCGCCATCGTGAAGCGTGCCGCTGACGAAGGCCTTGCGCCCCTCGATCCGGTCCAGCCAGGTGCGATAGCGCAAGGGGCGATTGAGGTACGCAGGCGCACGGTAGCGGATCGTCAACTCGCCGGTCATGCGGATCGCGCCGCGCTGGACGACGCCGAGCAGTTCGTCGAACGTGGCGGCGATGAAGCCGCCGTGGAGCAGCCCCGGCCCGCCTTCGTGCGCCGCGCCGTAGACCGCGACGGCCTCCGCCTCCGTCTCGGCCAGCTTCAGGTCGAGCGACGGGGCGAGGGCATGGTTGGGCGTGGTGAAAGGGCCAAGTTCGCTGAGTTTGCCCAGCCCCATCAGCGGCCCGTCGAGCAGGCGGCTGCCGCGTTCCGAGGATTGCGAGGCGAGCAATGCGCGCGCTTCGTCGATCCGTTCGGCGGCGCGGTCGAGCGTGGCGTCGTCGGCGCTGGTGGCGGCCATCGCATGAATCACCGCACGCAGCTTGCCCGCCAGCGCGACGCGGCGGCCTATGCCGAGGCGCTGCGCCCGCATCTCCGCAGGATCGCTTCCGAGCAGGCCGGACGGCGCCATCATCGCACTTCCAGAGAGCAGCGGTCGAGCACCACTTCCTCGCGCTCCTGCGCCACGGCGCGGAAGCGGATGACGCCCGGTTCCTCGAAGAAATCGACGCGGATCGTCTCGCCCGGCATCACCGGTTTGGAAAAGCGCGTGAACAGCGCGGCGAGGCGCGTCGGGTCGTGGTCGCAATACGTTGCGATCGCGGCGCGGCAGGCGATGCCGTTGGTGCACAGGCCATGCAGGATCGGCACCGCGAAGCCCGCCTTGGCGGCGATGGCGGGGTCGGCATGGAGCGGGTTCCAGTCGCCCGACAGGCGGTAGATCAGCGCCTGTCGGGGCAGGGTGGGGATGGCGATCGAGCGATCCGGCGCACGGTCCGGCAGCGGAGTGGCGGGTGCGGGCGGCTCGCCGAAGCCGCCTTCGCCGCCATTGCCGCGCAGGAACAGGCTGGAGCGCACCGTGGCGATGTGCGTGCCGGTGGCGACGTCGAACAGCTCCTTGTCCTGGTGCAGCAGCGCGCCGCGCCCCTCGCCCTTGTCCTCGACCGCGCGCACCCGGTATTCGCCGCGCAGCGCCCCGGTCGGCGGCAGGGGGGCGTGCATGCGCAGTTCCTGCTCGGCATGGAGAATCTTCACCCAGTCGATGCCGAATTCGGGGCGCTGCGCCCAGAAGCCGGGATGGCACAGCAGGTTGACGTAGGACGGCACGATCCTGAGGTCGCCCTCATAGACGAACGGCAGTTCGGCACTGTCGAGCGGATCGGCGCCGTAGCCCAGCCCCAGCGCATAGAGTATCGTTTCGCGCTTGCCATAGTCCTGCACGATGGGCTCGATGCGCATCGTGCGGATCCTGTCGATGTCCATGTATGCTCCCCCGGATGGATGAGCCCGTAGATTCGGGCTTGTTGATAAGCAAGCGTATCAATATGAAGCGGGATAGGAAAGCCCGGACAAGGAAGAGGTGACGAGGATGCTGGATCAGGGCAGCTATCAGGCGCTGGAATTCGAACGCGACGGCCGCGTGCTGACGATTCGCATCAACCTGCCGGAAAAGGCCAATGCGGTGACGCATCGGCTTCATCTCGAAATGGCGCGGGTGTTCGACGAGGCGGCCGATGACCCGGATAGCGACATCATAGTTCTGACCGGCGCAGGCTCAGTGTTCTGTGCGGGCGGCGACATGAACTGGTTGGCTAGCGAACTGGAAGAGGGGCTGGCGCCCTTCGTGGTGGAGGCGCGCACGATGAAGCGCATCGTCTCCTCGCTGCTCGATTGCCCCAAGCCGGTGATCGCCAAGGTCAACGGCGATGCCATGGGCTTCGGTGCGACGATCGCGCTGCTGTGCGACGTGGTCTTCGCGGCGGAGGGTGCGCGGTTCGCCGATCCGCACGTCAAGGTGGGGCTGGTCGCGGGCGACGGCGGGGCGCTGATCTGGCCCGCGCTGATCGGTTACGGCAAGGCCCGGCACTACCTGCTGACGGGAGAGGCGGTGGAGGCGAGCGAAGCCGAGCGGCAGGGCCTGATCGCCTTCGCGCTCCCCGGCGCCGAACTGGACGCGGCGGTCGCGGCCTATACTACCCGCATGGCGCGGGGCGCGCAGACGGCGATCCGCTACACCAAGATGGCCGCGAACATCGGGTTGCGCGACAAGCTGACCTCGATCCTGGAAGCCAGCGTCGCCTTCGAGGGCCTGTCGCGCCACACCGACGATTATCGCGAGGGCGTGACGGCCTTCGTGGAGAAGCGGCGACCGAACTTTACGGGGCGATAGTCCTCTTCGTCATTGCGAGCGTAGCGAAGCAATCCAAGGCGGCTCAAGACTGCCCTGGATTGCTTCGCTGCGCTCGCAATGACGGATGGTTGCGGCCTCTAGAGATCGTCCTCCGACGCCTTGAGGAAGTTGATGTTTTCCTCGGTCTTGCCATTTAGGACGTGCTCGTAGTGGATGTCCTTCAGGTTCATCTTGACCTTGAACAGCACCTTTTCGGCGATCTTGGATTCCTCGGCGGTGAGGCCCTTCATCACGCGCTTGTTCGCCTTGCTCGCGACGGTGATCATCAGCCCGATCGTCTCGTAGCCCTTTTCCGTGATGAAGACGCGGCGGGCGCGGGCGTCGTTCTCGTCGGGGCGGCGTTCGATGTGGCCGCTGTTTTCCAGACGTTCGAGCAGGCCGCCGGTGGTGACCTTGCCGATTTCCAGCAGCCGGGCGAGGTCCACCTGCATCATGCCCGAATTGCCGCTGCGCGACAGCGCGCTGAGCAGCGACCACTGCGAACGGGTGATGCCGTAGGGCTTCATGATATCGTCCATGACGATCCTGCGCAGGCGCGAGACGTCGTGGATCAGGTAGCCGAACGTGAACTGCTTGGCGGAAGGACGGCGCGGCGGGGCGCCCGCTTCGGCGACGGGAGCTTCGACAATAGCCTCGGCGACGGCGGTATCACTTTTCTTGCTGGGCATGGCCTTCCAATCAAAAACGGTTCGGGCGTCCTGCTTCCGATGACCGGAAGCGTGCGCAAGCTTACAAAAGCCTGACCTGTGTTCATGCCCGATGATGACGCATCTGTCACGAACCTTCCGGGCCATCTAGTACCATTGACAGGCCTGGCCATGCAAAGATAGTACGTAGGCAAACCAAAAGTGACGGCGGGACAGGAGGGGTGCCATGACGGATATTCTGGGAGCGCAGGCCGTCCGTTCCTGCACCGGCTTTACGGTACGGCTGGAGGCGGGGGTGCTGTACCTCACGTTCAACCGGCCGGACATCGGCAACGCCATCGCCAGCGGGGCGATTCCCGAGCTTGGCGCGATATTTACTGCGGCTGCCGAGGCGCCGGATGTGCGCGTCCTGCTGATGCGGGCGGAAGGCGCGGCGTTCTGCGTCGGCGGCGACGTGAAGGGCTTCGCGCAGACGATCGACCAGAGTGCCGAAGACCGGTACGCCGACTATCACGCGCGCATGGACCGGGCGCGCATTCAAATGGAAGCCTATATCGCCCTGCCGATGCCGATCGTGGTGGCATGCCAAGGCGCGGTGGCCGGGGCGGCGGTGGCCTATGTCTGCGGTGCTGACATAGCGCTGGCGGAGCCGGGCGCGCGTTTCGTGTTCCCGCATCAGAAGCTGGGCCTGCCGCCGGATGGCGGGCTCTCGTATCTGCTGCCGCGCGCGGTGGGGGTACGCAAGGCGATCGAACTGGCACTGACTGCTGCGTCGATCGACGCGGCCGAGGCCATGCGCATCGGCATCGTCAGCCGGATCGTCGAGACGGACGCACTGCAGGACGAGGCACTCAAGGTGGCACGCCGTCTGGCCAATGCGCCGCGCGGTTCGGTGCGCCGGGCCAGGAGACTTTTGAAGCAGTCTTTGGAAAGTACGCCAACGGATCAATTGTCGGCAGAACGCGACGCCGTCGCCGAATCGGTGGCCGATGCCGATTTCGAAGAAGGCGTGCGCGCCTTCATCGAAAAACGGCGACCTTCCTTTCCTTCCACGCGCTGAAGCGGCCTTTCGCGGACTTTGCCAAGCCTCTTGAAAAGTCCGTTTGAAACAGGTACGCATGCAAACTAATAGAAGATCAGGAGGGATGTTTGGAAATCCGCCTTTCCGAGGAACAGGAAGCCATTCGCGATGCGGTCCGCCGCGTCTGCGACGGCTTCGACGATGAATACTGGTCGAAGAAGGAAGAACTGAAGGCGTTCCCGTTCGAGTTCCACAAGGCCATGGCTGATGCCGGCTGGCTGGGCATCACGATGCCCGAAGAGCTGGGCGGGGCGAACCTGGGCGTCACCGAAGCGGCGATCATGATGCACGAGGTCGCGGCGAGCGCGGGCGGCTATTCGGCAGCCTCGACGATCCATCTCAACATCTTCGGCCCGCACTCGGTGGTGGTGAACGGCACCCCCGAGCAGAAGGAGCGCATGCTGCGCCCGCTGATCGCCGGCACCGACCGCGCCTGCTTCGGCGTGACCGAACCCGATGCCGGGCTCGACACCACCAGCATCAAGACGTTCGCCACCAAAGTGGACGGCGGCTACCGTGTGACCGGGCGCAAAGTGTGGACCTCGTCCGGGCAGGTGGCGAACAAGATCCTGCTGCTCACCCGCACCACGCCCAAGGAGGACTGCAAGCGTCCGACCGACGGCATGACGCTGTTCTACACCGACCTCGACCACGATCAGATCGAAGTGCGCCGCATCCCCAAGATGGGCCGCAACGCAGTGGATTCCAACGCGACCTTCATCGACGACTACTTCGTGCCCGAGGCGGACCGCATCGGTGAGGAGGGTAAGGGGTTCCACTACATCCTCCACAGCCTCAACCCCGAGCGCGTGCTGGTGGGGATCGAGGCGGTCGGCCTTGGCCGCGGGGCGCTGGCGCGGGCGGCGCGCTATGCCGGGGAGCGCAAGGTGTTCGGCCGGCTGATCGGGCAAAACCAGGGCATCCAGCACCCGCTGGCGGAGAACTGGATCTATCTGGAAAGCGCCTACTGGATGATCATGCGCGCCGCCTATCTCTATGACAACGGCCTGTCGTGCGGCGCGGAAGCGAACGCGGGCAAGTTCCTGGGCGGGCGCGCGGCCTTCGATGCCTGCACCCGCGCGGTGATGACGCATGGCGGCATGGGTTACTCCACCGAATATCAGGTCGAGCGGCTGTTCCGCGAATCCATCCTGATGCGCATCGCCCCGATCACCGAGCAGCTGATCCTCAGCTTCATCGCCGAGCGAGAGCTTGGCCTTCCGAAATCTTATTGAGAGCCTTATGACCGACTTCGGCATCACCGCATATGGCGCTTACGTCCCGCGCCTCAGGATCGAGAGGGCGCATATCGCTGCGGCCCACAAGTGGGCGGCGCCGGGATTGCGCTCCGCCGCCAAGGGCAGCCGCGCCTTCGCCAGCTGGGACGAGGACGCGATCACCATGGCCGTCGAGGCCGCGCGCGATGCACTGGGCGCTGGCGGAATTGGGGGCGGCACGCAGGGCGTCGATGCGATCCGGCTGGCCTCCACCAACCTGCCTTATGCGGACCTGCAGAATGCCGCGATTGTGGCGGGGGCGATCGGCGCGGCGGGCTCGGTCGCCTGTTCGGACGTAGCGGGATCGCAGCGGGCGGGGACTTCGGCGCTGTTGCAGGCGCTGAAGGGCCGGGAGCACGCGCTGGTCGTCAGTGCGGACAACCCGCGCGGCAAGCCTGCCAGCACGCAGGAGTTGAGCTTTGGTGCCGGTGCGGCGGCCTTGGTGCTGGGCACTGAGGGCGTGGTGGCGCGGCTGATCGGCTCAGCCACGTCGAGCGCGGTGTTCGTCGATCACTTCCGTTTGGCGGATGCCTCGGCCGATTACGGCTGGGAGGAGCGCTGGGTGCGCGACGAGGGCTACGCGAAGATCGTACCGCCTGCCGTCAAGGCGGCGCTGGAGGATGCGGGGCTGGCCATCGGCGACATGCAGCACTTCGTCATGCCGTCCTACCTCAAGGGCGCGGCGGCGGCGGTGGCCAAGGCGATCGGCTTTGGCGGCACCGTGGTCGACGGCTTGGACGATGGCGTCGGCTATGCCGGCGCGGCGCATGCGCTGCTAATGCTCGCCGCCGCGCTGGAAACGGCGCAACCGGGGGACCGCTTGCTGGTGGTGGGCTTCGGGCAGGGCGCGGACGTGCTGGTGTTGCAGGCGACCGATGCGATCCTCACCCGCCGCCCGGCGCGCGGAGTTTCGGGCTCGCTCGCCGATGGGCTGGCGACCGACAGCTACCTGCGGATGCTCAGCTTCCAGGGCGGGATCGAGATGGAATGGGGCATGCGCTCGGAAAAGAGCGCCAAGACCGCGCTGACCGAGCAGTACCGCTCCGCCGGGCAGTTGGAAGCCTTCAATGCGGGCGAATGCGGATCGTGCGGTGCGGTGCAGTTCCCGCAGTTGCAATACTGCGTTTCGTGCCACGCGCCTGCCGAGGGTTTCGCGCAAGTGTCGCTACGCGATGCGCCCGCCAAAGTGCTGACCTCGACCGCCGACTGGCTTTCCTATCACCCCGCGCCGCCGCTCAATGTCGGCTTCGTGCAGTTCGAGAACGGCGCGCGGCTGCTGATGGAGATGGTCGATGCGGGCGCCGCCGCGCTGGAGGCGGGAACGCCGCTGCGCATGGTCTATCGCATCAAGGAGAAGGACCGCCAGCGCGGCTACAACCGCTATTTCTGGAAAGCGACGCCGATCGGCGCGGGGAACAACTGACATGGCAACGGGCATCAAGGACAAGGTCGCGATCCTCGGCATGGGCTGCTCCAAGTTCGGCGAGCGGTGGGACGCGGGTTCGCCGGAGCTGATGGCGGAAGCCTTCGAGGAAGCGCTCGCCGACGCCGGGATCGAGCGCGGCCAGATCGAGGCGGCATGGTTCGGCTGCTGGGGCGACGGGATCAACGTGGGCAATTCCTCGATCCCCGCCGCGATGGCGCTGCGGCTGGAGGGCATCCCGGTCAGCCGCGTGGAGAACATGTGCGCCACCGGCACCGAGGCGCTGCGCGGCGCGGTCTACGCGGTGGCGAGCGGCGCGGTGGACATTGCGCTGGCGATTGGCGCGGAGAAGCTCAAGGACACCGGCTTCGGCGGCTTGCCGCCGCCGTTCAAGGGCACCTTCAATGACATGTGGATGCCGATGGGCTCCGCGCCCGCCGGTTTCGCGCAGCTCGCGCCGTACTATCGTACCAAGTACGGCACCTCGAAGGAGGATCTGAAGCGCGCGATCAGCCATGTCTCGTGGAAGAGCCACCAGAACGGTGTCCACAGCCCGAAGGCGCACTTCCGCAAGGCGGTCTCGATGGAAACCATCATGAACGCGCCGATGATTTCGGACCCGCTGGGCCTGTTCGACTGCTCGGGCGTGTCGGACGGCGCCGCCTGCGCGATCGTGACGACGCCCGAGATCGCCCGCGCGCTGGGCAAGAAGGATCTGGTCACGGTCAAGGCGCTGCAGCTTTCCACCAGCTCGGGGCGCGAGACGCAGACGAGCGAGTGGGACGGCAGCTACGTCGCCACCACCCGCAACGCCGCCGCGCGCGCCTATGCCGAGGCCGGGGTAAGCGATCCCGCCGCCCAGATTTCGCTCAGCGAGGTGCACGACTGCTTCTCGATCACCGAACTGGTGACGATGGAGGATCTCGGCTTCTCCGAAGATGGCCGTGCGGTGTTCGACATCCTCGACGGCAAGTTCGACCGCGACGGGGCGATCCCGTGCCAGATCGACGGCGGGCTCAAGTGCTTCGGCCATCCGATCGGCGCCTCGGGCCTGCGCATGGCTTACGAGGTGTACCAGCAACTGCTCGGGCGCGCGGGGGAGCGGCAGCTGGCCGCGCCGTCGCTGGGGCTGACGCACAACCTTGGCGGCGTGCCCTATCAGGGCATCGCGGCGATCTCGATACTGGGGCTGCACTGATGGCCGGGCTGTGGTTCGATGAGCTGACGGTCGGGCAGACGTTCGACCATGCGATCCGGCGCACGGTGACGGAGACGGACAACCTGCTGTTCTCCACCATGACGCACAACCCGGCGCAGCTCCACCTCGATGCCGAATACATGAAGGGCACGCCTTACGGCCGCCCACTGATGAATTCGGCCTTCACCCTGGGGCTGATGGTGGGGATTTCGGTGGGCGATACAACGCTCGGCACCGCCGTCGCCAATCTCGGCTGGGACGAGGTGCGGTTCCCCGCGCCGCTGTTCGCGGGCGATACCGTGCGGGTCGAAAGCGAAGTGATCGCGTTGCAGGAATCGAAGTCGCGGCCCGGCCAGGGTGTCGTCACTTTCCTGCACCGCGCCTTCAACCAGAAGGACGAACTGGTCGCCTCGTGCAGGCGGTCGGGCCTGCAACTGAAGAGGCCGGCATGACCGCGCTGCGCTCGTTCCTGTTCATCCCCGGCGACAGCGAGAAGAAGCTGTGCAAGGTCGATGGCTGCGGCGCCGATGCGGTGATCCTCGACCTGGAGGATGCCGTGGCCCCCGCCGCCAAGCCGCTGGCGCGGCGTATGGTGGCCGATTTCCTCAAGACGCGCCCGCGTGGAGAGCGCTCTGTGCAGCTGTGGGTGCGGGTCAATCCCTTCGACACCGGCCTGACGGAAGCGGACGTCGCCGCGATCATCGCCGGTGCGCCGGACGGAATCATGCAGCCCAAGATCGATGGTCCGGCGTGCGTCGCGCGCCTCTCCGCACTGCTGGACGAGGCGGAGCGGGCGCACGGCATCGCGCCGGGATCGACGCGCATCCTGCCCGTGGCCACCGAAACCCCGATCGCGCCGTTTCGGCTGGGCGACTTCGCGGGCGCGGGCCTCACCCGCCTTGCCGGGCTGACCTGGGGGGCGGAGGATCTGTCCGCCGCGATGGGGGCGAGCACCAACCTCGGCCCGGACGGCGCATGGGCGTTCACCTATCGCATGGTCCGCTCGCTCACGCTGATGGCGGCGCATGCGGCGGGGGTGCCGGCCTACGAGACGCTCTACGTCGATTTCCGTGATGACGCGGGCCTGCGTGCCTCCTGCCGCGAAGCGCGCGCCGAGGGCTGGGCCGGGCGCATCGCCATCCATCCGGCGCAAGTGCCGGGCATAAATGAGAGTTTCGCGCCAAGCGCCGAGGAACTCGCCTTCGCCCGCCGGGTGATCGACGCTTTCGCCGCGCAGCCCGATGCTGGCACGGTCGGGATCGACGGGCGGATGTACGACATTCCCCACCTCAAGGCCGCGCGCCGTACACTGGATTTAGCGCAATGACCGCGATCGCCCACTACAGCGGCAGCTTCGTCGAACGCGACATCTTCGAGCCCGAGCACGACGCCTATCGCGACAGCGTGCGCCGCTTCGTCGAGACGGAACTTCAACCGCACCACGCGCAGTGGGAGAAGGATGGCATCGTCCCGCGCTCGGCCTGGCTCAAGGCGGGTGAGGTCGGCATGCTGTGCCCCTCCGTGCCCGAGGAATACGGCGGCATCGGCGCGGACTTCCTCTACAGCGTGGTGATGATCGAGGAGATCACCCGCGCCAACGTCACCGGGCCGGGCTTTATGGTCCATTCCGAAATGGTCGCGCCCTATATCCTTGCCTGGGGTACCGAGGAACTGAAGCGCGAATGGCTGCCGCGCATGGTCACCGGCGAGGTGATCGGCGCGCTCGGCATGACCGAGCCAGGCGCGGGCAGCGACGCCAAGGAACTGCGCACGCGCGCGGATCAAGACGGCGAAGGCTACCGCATCAACGGCCAGAAGACCTACATCTCCAATGGCTCGCAGTGCGACATCGTCGTGCTCGCCTGCAAGACCGATCCCGCCGCCGGGGCGAAAGGCGTCAGCCTCATCGCGGTCGCGGCCGACCAGCCCGGCTTCGAGCGCGGGCGGCGGCTGGAGAAGATCGGCCTGAAAGCGCAGGACACCGCCGAGCTGTTCTTCAACGATGCCCGCGCGCCGCTCTCGCACCTTCTGGGCAGCGAGGGTGCGGGGTTCGGCATGCTGATGACCAAGCTGGCGCAGGAACGCCTGTCCATCGGCATCAAGGGCCTCGCCGCCAGCGAAGCCGCGCTGCGCTGGACGGTGGACTACGTGCAGCAGCGCCGCCTGTTCGGGCAGGCGCTGGGCGACATGCAGAACACCCGGTTCACGCTCGCGCAGCTCTGCGCCGAAGTCAGCCAGGGGCGGGTGATGGTCGACTGGGGTATCCGCCGCTTCATGGACGGGCGCCTGACCGCGACCGACGCATCCAAGATCAAGCTGCTTGCCACCGAACTCAACGGCCGGGTCGTGGACCAGTGCCTGCAGTTCTTCGGCGGCTACGGCTACATGACCGAGTACCCGATTTCGCAGGCCTACGTCGACGCCCGTATCTCGCGCATCGCGGGCGGCGCGAACGAGGTCATGCGCCAGCTCATCGCCCGCGACCTGTTCCGCGCGCACTGACATAAAAGGAGAGGCTCATGGCAAACTACCCCAGGCCCGATGCCGCCACGCTGGTGGAGATATACCGCAAGGCGTCGCTGATCCGGCACAACGACCAGCGTGTCATCAAGGCGATGATGACCGGCAAGTTGATGACGCCGTACTATTCGGTGGCGGGGCAGGAGATCATCCCCGCCGCGCTTTCAGTGAACCTGACGGCGGACGACAAGATCTCCACCATCTATCGCGGCACCCACGACATGCTGGCCAAGGGCTTCCCGCTCGGACCGCTGTGGGCGGAACTGGCGGGCCGCGTCACCGGCAGCTGCAAGGGCAAGGGCGGGACGATGCACCTCACTCACCCGGAGACCGGCTGCATGGTGACGACCGGCGTGGTCGGCTCGTCGATGCCGATCGCGGTGGGGCTGGGCTGGGCGGCGCGGCTGGCGGGCCGGGGCGGCGTCGCGGTCGCCAACTTCGGCGACGGCGCGGCGAATATCGGCGCCTTCCACGAATCGCTCAACCTTGCCGCGCTGTGGAAGCTGCCGGTGATCTTCGTGTGCCAGAACAACCGCTATGCCGAGCATACCAAGTTCGCCAACTCGACCGCGGTGGAGAAGCTTTCCATGCGCGCGGCGGGCTATGGCATGGCAGGCGTCACGGTGGACGGCAACGATGCCGAGGAGATGTACGGCGCCGCCCGCGTCGCGGTGGAACGCGCCCGCGCGGGGGAGGGGCCGACGCTGATCGAGGCGATGACCTTCCGCTTCAACGGCCACCTCATCGGCGATGCCGCCGCCTATATCCCCAAGGACGAACTGGAAGCCGCCAGGGCCGCCGATCCGGTGCCGCTGCTGCGCCGCAAGGTCATCGACAGCGGCGCCGCGACCGAGGCCGAACTCGACGCCATCGACGAGGCCCACAAGGCCGCCATCGAGGCCGCCGTGGAGGCTGCTTTCGCCGCCGACTTCCCCGACCTTGCCGAACTCAAGCGCGATGTCTTCGCGAACGAACTGGCCTGAGAGAACAGCTCCATGGAAACCCTGAACCTCAACACCATCCAGGCCGTCAATCTCGCGCTGCATGACGCGATGAAGGCCGACGACACCCTGCTGGTCATCGGCGAGGACGTCGGCGACCGCGAGGAAGGCGGCGTCGTCGGCGCCACCAAGGGCCTGTCGACCGCCTACGGGACAGAGCGGGTGCGCTCCACTCCGATCTCGGAGCAGGCGATCATCGGCTCGGCCATCGGGGCTGCGATCTGCGGGCACAAGGTCGTAGCCGAGATCATGCTGATGAACTTCACCACGGTGGCGATGGACATGATCGTCAACCACGCGGCCAAGCTGCGCTTCATGTCGGGCGGGCAGACGCACGTGCCGATCGTGATCCGCATGATGACCGGCGCGGGCTTTTCCAACGGCGGCCAGCACAGCGATTACCTGGAAGCCTGGTTCGCGCACACGGCGGGGATCAAGGTGGTCGCGCCCTCCAGCCCGAACGAGGCCTACGGCCTGCTGCGCGCGGCGATCGAGGACCCCGACCCGGTGATCTTCATCGAGAACCTGCCGACCTACTTCACCCCCGCCGCGGTGACGCCAGAGGTCATCCCGCTCGGTAAGGCGAAGGTGGTGCGCGAGGGGGATGACGTCACCCTCGTCAGCTACGCGGCGATGATGGGCCCGGTGAACGCGGCGGCCGAGGAACTGGCTGCTGGCGGCGTATCGTGCGAGGTGATCGACTTGCGCACCATCGCCCCTTGGGATCGCGAGACGGTGATGGCCTCTGCCGCCAGGACCGGGCGCCTGCTGGTGGTCCACGAGGCCGTGCGCGCCTTCGGCGTCGGCGCCGAGATCGCGGCGGAAGTGAACGAGGAACTGTTCGGCAAGCTCAAGGCCCCGGTGCGGCGGCTGGGCGGGGCCTATTGCCCGGTGCCGTATTCCAAGCCGCTCGAAAACGCCTTCCCGCCCTCGCATGAACAGATCGTCGCGACGGTCAGGGCGATGGTCTGACCCGAGCGGTGTAACAAAGAACTCTCCGTCTGCCGCCGTGGTCGAAAGCCACGGCGGCTTTTTTGTGCACTGATCTTGTAGCCCCACTCCCCGTCACCCTGAACTTGTTTCAGGGTCCATCCCTCGGTTGCATCCGGTGGGTAGTGTCGCCAACCGCGCTGGCGGTCTGCTGCTCTGCGCGTCGGGTGCAATTGCCCGATAGACCCTGAAACAAGTTCAGGGTGACGGGGTAAGACCGTACATGGTGTGCCGCTACCTCAAAACCGCGCCCGCACCCCCACCAGCGGACCATCGGCTCCGAGGTCGATCGCGAACGGCACTGGCCCCGCAGAAGCGAAGTCCTGCTTCATATGCCGATACCCCCGCAAACACCTGCGCCCAGGGCCGCAGCGCGTAGGACACGTCCGCCCGCAGATCCAGCGAATGCCGGTCGCCCGAGCGCCGCCCGGCCAGCACTTTGCCCTGCACGCTCACCCGCCGCAGCGGCCGCGCGGCGAGTTGCAGGCCGATCGCGGGCTCCATCCACTCGCCGCGCACGGCGATGGCGGCGGGAGCCTGCCCGAAGCGCACCTTGAGATAGTTGTAGCGAAACCCCGCGATCGGCGTCATGTCCAGGGTGGGCGTCACGGCGAAGCGGTAGCCGCCGGTCAGTTCCGCCGCCACCGCGCGCACCGCCACGTCCTGTCCCAGCGTGGGCGCGAAGGCGTCGCGCTGGAAATCGACGCCGATCATCTCGACGGCGGCGAAGGCGGGGCCTTTCTCCAGCGACACCCGCCCCATCGCCCCCATCTTCAGGCCGGAGGCGAGGTCGCCGGGCTTCAGGTCGATGGGCAGCACCAGCGGCCCCAGCGATACGGAGCCGTCGATCGAGGGCGCCCACAGATAGGGCTCGACGCCGATGGTAACGGGCTCCTCGGCCTGGGCGGGCGTGCAGATGAAGGCGGCGGGCAGGACGCAGGCCCACCGCCATGACCGGTCAGGCATGGGCGGGTGCAATCCCGGATGAACGTTCGGTCGAAGGCACGGCGACGCACAGCTTGAGCGAGATCAGGTAGGCGAAGCTCAGCGACAGGCCCAGCGTCACCACCGTGGCAAGCTGCGTCACCCACACGCCCTGCCCGGAATTGAGCGCCAGCCACATCGGCCAGCCCGCCGCGATTTCGGCAGAGGCGGTGCCCGCAGGCACCAGGATCAGTGCGAAGAGGGCGCGGGGGCCGCGCAGCACGTCGTCGAGCAGGTGCAGGATCGCGCCCACGAAGATCGGCATCAGCGTGTTGGTCATCGCCATCCACACCGGGAAGCCCAGCAGCTTGAACGGCTGTTCGCCGTAATAGGTATAGATATGGCCGATCTGCAGCGCGGGCACTTCCAGCACAAGGTTGGCGAACCAGCCGAAGAAGTAGAGCTTCCACAACTGCCCCCGGCTCATCCCTTCGCGAAAACGGCTATAGGCCCAGTAGCCCATGCCGCCGATGAACCACGGATAGGCGAAGACCATCCACAGCGGCACCGAGCGGTTGAACAGCCGGTACATCGGCGTAGTGTCCACCTCCGCCCACCAGACCAGCACGGCGACGTCGTAGATGCACTCCTGGAACGAGGCGATTCCCGCGCCCGCCAGCACCAGCAGCGGCAGCCAGCGCCCGGTACGCTGCATGTCGCGCCAGCCATAAGCCAGCGCGGCGATGAAGATGCCGATACTGAGCGCGAGGATATACGGATAGAAGGGCGACATCGCCATGTTGACCGGCGGATCGGGCATCTGGTTCGGCAAGTTCACGGCACGTCTCCCTCCTAGTTGTTGTCGTTGTCAGAACCCCACTTTGTCCCCGCCCTTGAGGCTGAGGATTTCGCGCGCTTCAGCAGGCGTTGCGATCTCGCCGCCGAGGCCTTCGATGATCTGGCGCACCTTGGTCACCTGCTGGGCATTGCTGGTCGCAAGCCGGCCCTTGCCGATCCACAGCGAGTCCTCCAGCCCCACGCGCACATGACCGCCCATGCTCGCCGCCATTGCCGCGACCGGCATCTGGCTGGCCCCTGCCGCCAGCACCGACCAGCGGTACTGATCGCCGAATAGCCGGTCGGCGGTGCGCTTCATGTGCATCACGTCCTCCGGGTGGGCGCCGATGCCGCCGAGCAGGCCGAAGCAGGTCTGGATGAACAGCGGCCCTTCGACGAGGCCCTCTTTCCAGAAGTAGTGCAGGTTGTAGAGGTGCGCCGTGTCGTAGCACTCGAACTCGTAGCGGGTACCGGTCTTGTTCAGGGTTTCCAGCGCATAGCGGATGTCCTTGAAGCTGTTGCGGAAGACTAGGTCATGGCTCGCCTCCAGCATCTCCGGCTCCCAGGCGTGCTTCCATTCACGATCCTTCTTCAGCATCGGGAACAGGCCGAAGTTCATGCTGCCCATATTGAGGCTGGCGACTTCCGGCTGCCACGTCTCGGCGGGCTTCACGCGATATTCGACGGGCATGTAGGGCGAGGCGCCGGTGGTGATGTTGACCACCACGTTACTCGCCTGCTTGATGACCTTGAGGAACGGCGCGAAGTCCTCCGGCTCGTGCACCGGCTTGCCGGTCTGCGGATCGCGCGCGTGCAGGTGGACGATCGCGGCGCCTGCCTCTGCCGCCTCAAGCGCACTCTGCGCGATCTCGTCGGGCGTCACCGGCAGATGCGGCGACATCGACGGCGTGTGGATCGAGCCGGTCACGGCGCAGCTGATGATGGTCTTCATGCGAATATCTCCGGATGGTTTCAGGCCGCAACGCGCGGACGGGCGGGCAGTGCTTCCAGCGCCTGCGCGAGCCGCACGGCGGCTTCCTCGCCGCTGACGAGGGCGCCGTTGCAGCCGGGAATGCGGTCGAGGTCGGAGGCGAACTGCACCCGCGCCGTGCGGTCCAGCCTTTGCGTATAGTCCGCGATCAGGCGGAAGCGGCCCTTGTCGAGATTGGGCACCGACTCCGGCCAGCGCACCACGTTGAATTGCTCCATTCGTCCCGGGGCGATGCCGTAGTAGGCGCGCGCGCGTTCCGCCGCGTAGTCCAGCACGTCCTCGTCGCTGAGGTTGGCGCTGCGTTCGAGGTAGTCGTGGCTGAGCAGCACGGTGAACAGGCTCTTACCCTCGGGCGCGCGGCAGGGGGCCTTGTTGTGGTCGGCGATGACGGCGACGGTGTCCGCGTCCTCGTAAGGGGTGGGCAGGTAGTAGGTGGCGGGATCGCCGGGCCGCGTGTCGTAGCCGATCGCGATGTTGCCCAGCTTGCGGTAGCGCACGGTGGAATAGAGCGCGCGGGTCTCGGCATCCATCTGCGGATACATCGCCAGTGCAGGCTCGGCGGTAGTGGCGATCACCGCGCCGTCGAACGTCTCGGTGCGGCCAAGCGCGGTCACTTCGACGCCGTGACCGGTATCGGCGACATGCTCAACCGGTGCGCTCAGGCGCAGGTCCACATGGCGGCCAAGCGCGACGGGCAGCGCCATCACCCCTTCGTTGAGGTTGTAGACCGAAGGCGCCAGCATGTTGCGGATGGTCCAGAACAGCAGCGCGATCGAGGTGTTGTCGTCATCCGCCGCCCATGTCCCGCTGACGAGCGGGCGGCCGACATAGTTGTGCAGCTCCGCATTGAGCGCGCGCTTGCAGTATTCGCCCACTGTCTCGACGTCGATCTCGGCCAGCTTCGTATAGTCCGAATAGCCAAGGCTCGCCCGGTTGCGGAAGGTGTCGAGGCCAAGGCGCAGCGCCTTCAGCTTGCTCGGCCACGACAGGATCGAGGTGGAGAGCGCTGTCGATACCGGGCGGTTGTAGTCGAAGTGGTGGCGCTTGCCGCCCCGCATGGTGGCGCCGATGGCGGGGATGTCGGACATCTGCGGCGTCAGGCCCAGTTCGTCGATCAGGCGGATCGCCTCGCGGTAGGTGCCGAGGTATGCGGACATCCCTGCGTCCATCAGGAAATCGCCCTTGCGCAGCGACCACATGCGCCCGCCCACCCGGTCCCGAGTCTCGAACACGGTGGCGGCCCAGCCGTGCTGCTGCAGGCGATAGGCGGCGGTCATGCCCGCGATGCCGCCGCCGATGACGGCGACCGAACCTCTGGTGGTCATTTCGAAAGCTCCTGCGGGATGCGGTTGGTCCGGCTGTCGCGGCGGGCGAAGGGCACGCCGGGGCCGGGACAGTCGTAAGCGGTGCTGGGGCCGCACATCCCGGCGGTGAGCCAGGGCTTCTCGGCCTCGCTGATGGTGAAGGGGCCGCCGTGCAGCGCCCAGAACATGTAGGGTAGGTTGTAGGTGACGAGGATGCCGGTCTGCAGGAACCCCACCAGCGCCAGCCACCGTGCAAGGGTGCGGCGCCTGCCCGGCGGGGCGATCATGTCGACGTGGCGGTCGGCCACCGTCTCGCCGCGCGCGTCGCGAAAGTGCAGGAGGCTGGCGGCGAACGTGTAGGTCCCCGCCCAGGCGACCATCTCGTAGAGCGGGAACTGGTGCGCCGTGCCGGCGAACAGCGTCAGCGCCGGGATCGTGCTGGGATAGACGAACATGCCGGTGCGCAGGATGAAGCTCTCGATCACCAGATCGAAGACGCAGAAGCCCGCAAAGCCGATGGCGATGATCTGCAGAGGCGAGAAGCGCGGACGATTCCGGCCCGGGCGAGGGCGGTTGATCCGGTCCATGATCTTCGCGCCGACATAAGCGGGCAGGCCATAGATCCAGAAGTAGCCGAGTCCCGCAAAGGCCAGCGGCAGCGGCG
This sequence comes from Novosphingobium sp. FG90, assembly GCF_057808725.1. Lineage (NCBI taxonomy): Bacteria > Pseudomonadati > Pseudomonadota > Alphaproteobacteria > Sphingomonadales > Sphingomonadaceae > Novosphingobium > Novosphingobium sp. FG90. Next base: position 90,063 of record NZ_JBMDIO010000005.1, on the reverse strand, counting down.
TCAGGTGGGCGGTGGGGTTGGAGACGGGCAGGGTGCCCATCCAGCTGCCCATGTTGAAGAACAGGTCGTTGTAGAGCAGCTGCGGGCGGACCCAGCTGTGCCACGGCTCCTGCACGACCATCGTGAAGCAGGCGAGGAAGTAGAGCCCCTCGAAGTTGAAGCGCCGGTCCCGCACCAGCGGGCCGAGGATGAAGTGCCACAGGATCCACGCGGTCAGCGCCAGCATCGCCACTTCCAGCCCGCGCAGGAACAGCACGTAGCTGGCCGGGGCGGCGGCGTGGCCGAAGGTGTTGGGGCGAAAGTCCGGTCCGGTCACCCAGGCGATCATGCAATAGGCCAGTAGCGCGACCCAGAACGCGCCGACGCTGATCCAGACTTTCGTGGCGGTGGCGTGGAGGGGGCGTTCGGCTTGCGCCACATGCACCTGCGGGGACATGCGGTTCATGCGGTCCTCATCGGTGTCAGCGGGTGGATCGCACCGGGGCGCGGCGCGACGGATACGGAGCGCGCGACCATGGCCACGATCGAACAGGCGATCGCCACGCTGGCGAGGCCGCCGATCTGCGTCAGCACCGGCCCCAGGCCGCTGTTGACGACGTACCATGCAGGCCATCCGGCGGCGGCATTCGCCCCGGCGCTGGCACACACCATCACCGGCACGATCAGCAGCAATTGCCAGCCTTCAACCCGCCGCGTCACTTGCGTCACGGCATAAGCCGAAGTCAGCGAGATCAGCGCGTTGACCGCCGCCCACCATAGCGGAAAGCGGCCGATCAGCAGCGGCTGATCGCCGTAATAGGTGTAGATTCCGGTGCCCAGAACCACGGTTTCCAGCACGAAGTCGGCGAGCACCTCGCACAGGTAAATCGTCCAGATCGTCCGCGCTGAGACGCCGCGCTGCATCATCTGCCACAGCACCGCGCTGCCCACGCCGAAGTAGACGAAGTAGGTCAGGCACACCCACAAGGGGATCGCCCGGCCCCAGCCGTGCAGGAACATGCGCGAACTGTCGGCGAACCAGACACCGGCAGTGGTGTCCACCAGCGGCTCCATCAGCATCATGCAGCCGCCGCCGATGAACATCAGCAGGACCACCGGGCTGCGCGTGCGCGCAAGACTGAACAGCGCATAGCCGAGCGCGCACAGGAACAGGGCGCCCATCACGAAAACGACGATGCCGTCGACATGCGGATCGCCCGCCAGATCGGTCGGCGGGTAAGGTATCAGGGAATGCTGCATCTTGCCTCTCCCAAGGCTGGTGCAATTAGTACGTTTGTACTAAACACCAATTAGACGCTAGCGTACTACCTGTCAATCGTCTCGTCGCACCAGCAAGGCGCCGCGCAGCCGCGAAAGGATTTCCCCATCGATACCGCTTGCCGCGAAGTAGCCTTCCACCGAACCCGCTTCCTGCCGCACGGCGGAGAGGGCGGCCCGCAGATAGTCCGGAGCGACGCCGAGGAGCGCATCGACCAGCCCGGGATCGGCCGCCGCGCGGCGCGACAGCATCGTGCGGGCGACGTGGTCGCGCAGCGCGTCCATGCCGGGCGCGCCTTGGGTGCGCAGGTAGTCGGTCAGGATCGCCTCGTCATCGACGCCCAGCAGCGCCAGCAGCAGGGCGACGAGCGTGCCGGTGCGGTCCTTGCCCGCCGTGCAGTGGACCAGCACGCGGCCCTCTCCCGAGGCAATCCGGCGCACCGCTTCGGCGAACAGCGGGCGATACCAGCGGTCGAACGGCAGGGCTGCGTAGAAGCCGACGTAGGCGCGGCGGATGTCGGCGATGCTGGCGTCGGCGGCGCGCATGATCTGGAAATGCGGCGCGTCGCGGTTCGCCGCGCCGTCATGGGCGACGAGTCGCGCCAGCCGGTCTTCGGGCCAGGGGGACAGTTCCTTGCGCCGCTCCTCGGCGTAGCGCAGATCCACCACCACGTCGAAATCCATGTCGATCATGAAGCGCGCGTCCACTTCGTCCAGCCAGCCGAGATGGCCGCTGCGGAACAGCCGGTCGCTGCGTACGCGCATGCCGTCGGCAGCCTCCAGGCCGCCGAAGTCCCGGAAATTTATAAGGCCGTATGTAGTTTCCATCGGGTGCCTCCTGAAACTGTCTTCGCGGCGAGGGCAGGGCGATGACCCGGCCCGCCGTCCTGTTCGATCATGCCGACGGCATCGGCGTGCTCACGCTCGACCGGCCGGAACGCCGCAATGCGCTGGATCTCGAACTCATCGCGTCCGTGACACGAACGCTGGCCGAAGTCTCGGCGCTCGAGAGCGTGCGCGTGCTGATTCTTGCCGCAAAAGGACGACATTTCAGTGTCGGCGGCGACCTGAGGGCCTTCGCGGCGCTGTGCGACGAGCCGCCCGCACGGCGGCGCGCGGCGATGGCGGAGCTGCTCGAAGCGGCGGAGCGGATGTTGACCGCGCTGGTGGAAATGCCGATCCCGGTGATCGCCGCGTGCCGGGGCACCATCGCGGGCGGCGCCGTGGGGCTGGCGCTGGCGGCGGACCTCGTGGTGGCCGAGGACAGCGCGACCTTCCGCTTCGCCCAGCGCGATATCGGTGTGCCGCCCGACGGCGGCGTCAGCTGGCTGCTCCCGCGCGTGGTGGGGCATCGGCAGGCGGCCCGGCTGCTGCTCGGCGCGGCGAACGTGGCCGGGGACGAGGCGCTGGCCCTTGGCCTCGTCACTCACCGGGCGGAGGCGGGCGAGGCGGAAACCCGCGCGATGGCTCTGGCGCGCGATCTGGCGCAGGCTCCGCCGTTCGCGGTGCGGCAGGCCAAGTCGCTGCTGGCACGCAGCGCGACGACGGGTTTCGCCGCGCAACTGGGAGCGGAGCGGGACGGCGTGCTCATGGCTGTCGAAGGCGAGGAATTCGTGGCGCGAATACGGGCGTTCGCGGCATCGACGGGCCATGGCACACCCACCTAACTCGTCATTGCGAGCGCAGCGAAGCAACCCAGGGCAGTTCAAGGCCGCCCTGGGTTGCTTCGCTGCGCTCGCAATGATGAACGGGGAGAGTTTTCGTGGCCACGTCACTCTCCGATAACCCGTCACCCTGAACTTGTTTCAGGGTCCATTGCTCCGCACGCGCGGTGGTCAGCGGTCGCAAACAGGTCCGGCGGTTTATCATCCGACGCTCAGCCCCCCACTGCCCGATGGACCCTGAAACAAGTTCAGGGTGACGGCCGGGGAAGCGAAGCTCACAGCGCTCCCCTACGAAGCCCCGTGTTCCTCCTGAAGCACGAACTTCTGCACTTTGCCCGAGGCATTGGTCGGCAGCGCATCGCGCACCTGCCAGAAGCGCGGTACGCGGTGGCGGGAGATGCGCGTGCGCAGCCATTCGGTCAGCGCCTCGGTATCGATGGTGCGCCCGGCGCGCGGCACCAGCGCGGCGGCGACCTGTTCGCCCCAGCGCTCGTCCGGGACGCCGTAGACCGCCGCCTGCCCGACATCCTCGTGCGCGACCAGCACGTCCTCGATCTCGCGCGGGTAGATGTTCTCGCCGCCGCGGATGATCATGTCGCTCTTGCGGCCGGTGACGGCGACGTAGCCGTCCTCGCGTAGCAGGCCGATGTCCCCGGTGTGGAGCCAGCCATCTTCGCGCAGGGTTTCGGCGGTCTTTTCGGGCATCTCGAAATAGCCGCTCATGGTGGAGCGGGAGCGGATGCAGATCTCGCCCGCCTCCCCCGGCGCCAGCACGCGGCCGTCCTCCGGGTCGACGATGCGCACTTCCGAGTGATCGAGCGGGCCGCCGACGCTGCCGGCCACCTGTTCGTCGCTGTCGCCGCGCCGGGTGGAGAACATCGCGCCGCTCGCCTCGGTCTGGCCCATCAGGCTGGCGATCTCCGCCCCCATCGCTGCGCGCACGCGGCGGATGAGGTCTGGCGCGACGGCGCTGCCGCCCGCGACGATCAGTTCCAGCGCGGAGAAGTCGGTATCGGCCAGCGCGGCGCTTTCCAGCATCGCCACCAGCATCGTCGGCACCGCCATGGTGACGTGGACGCGGTAGCTGGCGATGGCACCCAGCACCGCCTCGGGCTGGAACTGCGCCTGCAGGACTTGCGTGCCCGCGCAGGACAGGCACCCCAGCGTCATCGTCACGCTGCCGCCGACATGGAACATCGGCAGCAGGTTCAGCCAGACTGCACCGTCCGGCACGGCCAGATGCTGCGCGGTCAGCGCCGCGTTGTTGACGATCGCGCGGTGCGGCAGGATCGCCGCCTTGGGCTTGCCCGAGGAGCCGGAGGTGAACAGGATCAGTGCGGGCTGGTCGGGCGAGACTTCGGGCAGGGGCGCGGCGGCGGTCTCGCCAAGGAAGGCGTCCCACTCGTCGAAATACACCGCCGTTTCCAGCGCGGGCAGGCCTGCGCGCAGGGGTTCGAGCACCGCCTGGTTGTCCATGCCGCGATAGACGCGGTCGAGGAACAGCCCACGCGCGCGGCTCTGTCCAAGCGTATAGTCCAGCTCGACCGAGCGGTTGCCCGGGTTGATGGTGACGAGCGTGATGCTCGCCAGCGCCGCGCCCAGTTGCAGCAGCACGATCCGTGCGCTGCCGCCTGCCCATGTCGCCACCCGGTCGCCGGGAGAGAATCGCGCCAGCAGGGCGGCGGCGACGCGGCGCGCGTCCTCTTGCAGCGCCGCATAAGTCCAGCGCTGCTCGGCCCCATCCGCGCCCGCCGGGACGATCAGCGCGAGACGGTCGGGAAAGGCGGCGGCGCGATCGCGTAGCAGGTCGCCCACGGTGCAGTCCGGCAGCATGGCGGCGGTGCCTCCGCTTGCGTGGGCGGTCGCGGGGGCAGGCTTGTGCGATGTGGTGGTGGTCACGGTTCCTCCCGGAGCATTGGCGTCGCACTTCGAAAAAAGGTTCGCATGCGAACTTGACTGAGCGTGTTTATCCTCTGTATCGTTCCATCTGCAACATGAAATACGCGAATAGATCGTAAGGTTCATTACGATAATCGCATATGGGAGACATCGGATGCCGGTGAGGAAACCCTATCGCGTGGGCATCGCGGGGCCGGGCGGGCTTGGGCTCTGCGCGATCCGCGAGGTGCTGCGCCTTCCCGAACTCGAACTTGCCGCCGTGCTGGCCTATTCGCCGCACAAGCAGGGGGTGGACGCGGGTGAACTGGCGGGCGTCGGCCCGACGGGCGTGATCGCCACTACCGATCTCGACACGTTCCTGGCCGCTGACATCGAATGCGTGCTGCACTGCGGCCGCGATTTCGGAGACTGGCGCACCGACGACGAGATCCTGCGCATGCTGGAGCGCGGCGTGAACGTCGTCACCATGCTGCCCTACCACTTCCTGCGCTCGCGCGGGGACGCGGTGGAAGCGCGGTTCCGCGCGGCGGCGGAGCGGGGCGGGGCAACTCTCCATGGCTCGGGCATCACTCCCGGTTTCTTCAACGAGCGGTTCGCCCTTGCGGCGACGGGCCTCGTCAACGACGTCACGCATATCCGTTTCGCCGAATTCTTCAATATCGCACCGGTCGAGGGCGGCGGCGACATGCTGCGCATGTTCGGTTTCGGCAGCCCCAAGGCGGATGTCGAAGGCAGCGACTTCGCCGCGCAGATGGCCGAGGCGTACTTGCGCCAGCCGATCCTGTTCTACGCCGACCGCCTCGGCATCCCGGTCGATCGGATCGAGCGCACCGCGCGTCTTGCCGAAACGCCCGTCGCGCTGTCCGAGCCAGTGATGGCGGTGGAGGCGAACACCGTCGGCCTCGTCTCCTATGCGTGGACGGGATATTCGGGCGGCAAGCCGTTCTACACCACCGAAGTCTACTGGTATCTGGGCGAATCGATGCGGCCCGAGGAGTGTCCGGTCAACGACTTCTGGCTGATCGAGATCGAGGGCCGCCCCTCGCTGCGCATCACCGTGGCAGGGCAGGCGTCCTATCGGGACGATGTCTACGTAAAGCCCGAGGAGCCGACGCCGCCGGGCTATATCATGACGGTGGTGGCGATGCTCCAGGCGGTGCCTGGCGTGATCGCTGCGGCGCCTGGGCTGCTCCAGCCCGCGCTGCCGCAGTTCCACTGGAAGCCCGACATGCGCAATGCTGCACCGGTGGAGGGGCGTTGATGCGCAGCATCCTCGTCACCGGCGCAGGCAGCGGCATCGGGCAGGCGCTGGTGCAGCGTTGCCTGACGCAAGGCGACCGGGTGATCGCGGCCGTGCGATCGGATGCCGATCTGGCCGCACTGGGTGCGGGGCCGAACCTGCACGGCGTGCGGATCGACGTGTTGGACACGGCTTCGGTCGAGGCCGGGTTCGCGGATGCCGATCGCTGGCTGGCGGGGCAGCCGCTGGACGTCGTGGTGAACTGTGCGGCGGTCTGTCCGCTGGGCGCGGTGGAGGTGCAGTCCGAACAGGTTGTGCTCGATACGCTCAACGTCAATACGGTGGGTTCGGTGCGGATGCTGCGCGCAGCATTGCCGCGTCTGCGCGGGCATGGCGGGCGCATCGCCCTCGTCACTTCGCTGTGGGGCAAAGTATCGGGGCCGATGCTGAGCGCCTACTGCGCCTCCAAGTTCGGAATCGAGGCAGTGGTCGATGCCGCCCGGCGCGAGACGGCGGGGCAGGACGCGCGCATCATCCTGATCGAGCCGGGCGTCGTGCGCACCCGCATGGTCGAGGGGCAGGTGGCCGAGGCCGAGCGCGCTACCCAGGCGCTGACCGGAGAGGACGCGCGGCTCTATCAGGGCCTCTACCGGAAATACCACGCGATGATCCGCAAAAACGGCGGCGGCGGCGTTTCGGCCGAGGAATGCGCGCGGCAGATCGACGCGGCGGTTTCCGCCGCCAACCCGCGCACCCGCTACAAGGTGGGGGCGGACGCCAGGGCGGTCACCGCGCTGGCCCGCCTGTTCCCCGACCGCGCACTGGACCGCGCCTTCGCGATGCTCCTCAAGTAGTGTCCGAAAAAGAATAGCAAGCATACCGGATTCGGCGATCATCCTGATGCTTCAGGATAATTCGATGAGCGCTATTATGCCCGATTTAGCGAGTATTACCACCGAACATACCGCAAATCAGCTGATCGCACCGAACACGAAATCTCTTGACAGATAGTATGCCAGCATATCATTTATCCGTCTGACCGGACGGAGATTCCGGCGTCAAGGATAAAGGAGAGCAGGGCACCAGACCCTGTCCGTACACGGGCCGACGCCGATGCGCGGCCTTCAGAGGAGGATGACATGAAGCGCCATTTCCCCATTCTGCTGACCGGAGCGGCGGGCCTTGCCATTGCGGCGGCTCCCGCGCAGGCCCAGACCACGCCGTCCCCGGCGGAGGCCCATCCGGCACCCGCCGCCACCGCCTCGACTCCGCCGGAAACACGCGGCATCCAGGACATCATCGTCACCGCGCAGCGCCGTTCGGAGCGCCTGCAGGACGTGCCGATCGCGGTCAATGTGGTGGGCGGCGATACGCTGAAGACTTCGGGCGTCTCGCTTTCGGCCGATCTGCCGACGCTGGTTCCGGCGCTGAACTTCTCGCACGTCGCGGGCGCGGGCACCGCTTTCCTGCGCGGCATCGGCTCCAACGCCGCCAACCCGAACGACGAACCTTCGGTGGCGACCTATGTGGACGGCGTCTACATCGCCTCGCCCTATGCCAACATCATGAACCTCAACAACCTTGAGCGGGTGGAGGTTCTGAAGGGGCCGCAGGGCACTCTGTTCGGCCGCAACGCCACCGGCGGCGTCATCCAGCTCGTCACCCGCACGCCCAGCTTCGCGCCGACGCTGGAAGCCGACGTGGGTTATGCCAATTACGACACGATCTCCGGCTCGGTCTATGCCTCGGGCGGGCTGGGCGACGTGGTGGCGATGGACATCGCCGCGATGTATTCCAACCAGCGCGACGGCTGGGGGCGCAACCTGACGGTCGATGCGGACACGTATCGCAGCAAGAGCAAGTCGATCCGCTCGAAGATCCTCATCAGCCCGTCGGATGCGTTCAGTCTGACGCTGGCCGGTGACTATTCGACGATCAAGGCGAACTTCGCCGATTACCGCCTGCCCAAGGGCGCGATCGGCGCGGACGGCGTGGAATCGCCCGCCAACGGCTACGATACGCGCGGTGCGATCACCAGCTTCGGCGATCCCTTCGTGCCGGTCATCAAGAACCGGCAGTACGGATTTTCCGCCAAGGCCAACGGCGACATGGGCTTTGCCGATCTGGTGACGACGCTCGCCTACCGCCATCAGGACGGATACTATTACGCCGAGGCCGACGCGACACCGCTGACGCTGGTGGAAGCGAAGCTGCCTACGTACCAGGCCAACGTTTCGGGCGAACTGCAGCTGGTGTCGAAGAAGGGCTCGAAGCTCGACTGGACCCTTGGCGGCTATTATTACAGCAACAAGGCCGGGTACAAGGATCTGATCTTCATCGTGCCGTCGGTGCCGGTGCCGATCTCTGCCACGACATTGCAAAGCACGGAATCGATCTCCGGCTACGTGCAGGCGACGTATGAAATCCTGCCGCGCCTGCGCATCACCGGCGGCGCGCGTTATACCGACGAGCGCCAGAGCATGCGCGGCAATGTCGGCCTCCTCGGCGTGCTGCCCAACTTCGGGGTCAGTTCGGACAAGCGCGGATACAAGGAATGGACCTGGCGCGCGGCGATCGATTACGGCTTCACCGACGATATCCACGCCTATGCCAGCTTCAACCGCGGCGTGAAGGGCGGCGGCTTCGACGTGCTGTCGATCTTCAACGCGCTGGGCGGCGCGCCCGTCACCAGCTTCGACCCCGAGTTCCTGAATGCCTATGAAGTGGGCATCAAGAGCAAGCTGCTGAACAACACGCTGCGCCTGAACGTGGCGGGCTTCTACTACGACTACACCAACATCCAGGTGCAGGTGATCCCGGCGGGCGCCACCAGCGCGGGTGTGGTGCAGACCACCAATGCGGCGGCGGCGACGATCAAGGGCATCGAGACCGACTTCGAATGGCGCCCCTTCGGCGGCTTCGCGCTGTCGGGCGGAGCGGCTTATATCCACGGGCGCTACGACGATTTCCAGAACACGGTGTCCTACGGCAATTCGGCGGGCGTGGTCGTCGCGCCCTATGACGCCAGCGGCAACCCGACCGTGCGCACGCCCAAGTTCACCGGCAACCTGACCGCCAGCTACGATTTCGAGGGCAGCTTCGGCAAGGTCACGCCTTCGGTGACCGCCAGCTACAACAGCGGCTTCTCGGTCGGTTCGGACAATCTGCTGCGCAACAGCGGCTACACGCTGCTCAATGCCTCGCTGCAGTGGCGCTCCGAAGACGACCGTTTCGGGGTGCGGGTGTGGGGCCGCAACCTGCTCGACAAGTACTATCTGGCGCAGGGCGTGCCTTCGGCGCTGGGGGCGCTGACGACGCCTGCCGCGCCGCTGACGTATGGCATCACGCTGAGCACCAAGTTCGGCGGATAAGGGTGGCTGCGACCGGGCGCGTTGCAGGCGTGCCCGGTCGCAGTCCGCGACTGGAACACCGAGGAGAGAACGGATGACCGACCAGCCATTCTATCTGGCCAACAACGCGGCGCTGCGACAGGCCGTGCCCGAAGACGATCTGCTGCACCCCGCCGTCAATGCCGGGGTATCGGGGGACACGCTCACCGAGACGCAGTATTTCGGTTTCAACGTGCCGGAGGAGAACATCCACGGCCTCACTTACATGTGGCACCATCCCAACCTCAAGGTGGTAACCGGCGGGCTGATGGTCTGGCAGGGCATCAAGCCGGTCAGCATGGCGGCGGAACTGTTCGACTTCCGCGCCTACATGAATGACGGTGTGCTGGCGAACGACCTTCACGACTACCGGCTGGACAACGGCTTCGGCGTCAAGATCCTGGAGCCCAACAAGCGCTTCCACCTGACTTATGACGACGCGGCGCGGGGCAACGGGATCGACCTGATTTCCGAAGGCGTCACCCCGATCGCGCTGTTCGGCGACGGCAAGCACTTCGAGCAGGGCATGCGCGTGCGCGGCACCCTGCGCCTGCGCGGCAGGGAGTACGCGGTCGACTGCCACAACGTGCGCGATCGCAGCTGGGGCAAGCTGCGCCCCGAGGCGATCATGCCGATGCCGCCGGTCGCCTGGATGACCGGATGCTTCGGCGACGACTTCATCTTCAACTGCAACATGATGGATCACGTCGGCAGCAACCCGCAACTGACTACCCCCTTCGAGATCCCGACCGACAAGGCGCTCAACGGCGGCTGGGTGTGGAAGGACGGCAAGCAGTTGCTGGTCACTTCTGCGCGCAAGCAGGTGCGGCGCGACGACGGCAATTTCAGACCGCAGACGATCGTGCTGGACATGACGCTGGAGGACGGATCGCAGATCACCGCCAACGGCCGCACGATCGCCAGCTGCCCTTATGCGACTTGGCCGAACATGCTCGCGCACATCTCGCTGATCCGCTGGGAGGTCGACGGCCGCATCGGTCACGGCGACGAGCAGTGCGTGATCTGGAACGACTTCGCGCATGCGGTGCATAGCCAGGAAGCGCTGGTCGACGGATGACGGACCTGCGCTCTGCCCGGTTGCTCGACACGGCGGTCGCCACGCTGCGGGGGGAAATCCTGCCGCTGCTGGGCGACCCCGTGTCGCGGATCAAGCTCGATCACGTGACGCGCCTGTTGTGGGACGTGTCCGCGCGGCTTTCGGCGCGTGAGGAGGACTTGCGTACCCTTGTGGGCACGTTGAGTGCCGTTGGGTGCCTGCCCGCGCCGCCCGCCGATGCGGATCTCGAAACCCTCGAAAGGCTGCGGGGCGAGGCAGAGGCGAATGTGGCGGAAAAGCTGCCCGAATGGCGGTCCGGGGCCGATGGCGAGGGGGGTGAGGCGCTGGCGAAACTGGTCGCGGCGGAGCGCGATTTCTACATCTCGCAGGACCCCGACGTCGCCAACGGCAGCGCCGTCGTCTACCGCGGCGGGCGCATCGAAAGCGAGCGGGTGAACGCGGCTGAGGCCGATTTCCCAGACCTCGATACAGAGGGGCTGACCCGCTATCTGCGCACCCGTTTCGGGCGCCAAGACGTGACCGCGACTGGCCTGAAACGCATCCCTGGCGGGTTCTCCAAAGAGACGATCTTCTTCACGCTGGAGGACGCCAAATGCGGCGGAAGCGACCCGCTGGTGATCCGCAAGGACTTGCCCGTCCCGCTGATCGAAAAGACCGTGGTGCGCGAATTTCCGCTGCTCAAGCATTTGCATGCGCAGGGTTTTCCTGTGGCCGAACCGCTGTGGCTGGAGGACGACGCGAGCCTTTTCGGGGGCGCCTTCCTCGTCTCGCGCCGGGTCGCGGGAACCAGCGACGTCGCCGCCTGGAGCAGCGACCCCGAGCGCGCCCGCGCCGCCTGCGACGAACTCGCCCGCCTTCTGGCAAGGCTCCACACTTACGACCCCGTGGCGCTGGGCGCTGACCCGGCGGTGGCGGCGCTTTCGGCGGGCGAGCAGATGGTGCGCGAGGTCGACCTGTGGATCGACCTGTTCCACCGCAAGCGCGCCGAAGCTTTCCCCCTGCAGGAACTCCCGCTGGTCTGGCTGCGCGCCAATGTCCCGCCCGTCCTGTTCGATCGCCCGGCCCGCGTGGTCCACGGCGACGTCGGCTTCCACAACCTGATGTTCGACGAAAACGGGCAGGTGACGGCGCTTCTGGACTGGGAATTCTCGACCCTCGGCGACCCGACGCAGGACTTGTGCTTCGTGCGCCAGTTCGTCGACCCGATCGTCGGCTGGGACGCTTTCCTCGCCGCCTACATCGAGGCCGGCGGCGCGGCGCCGTGTGAAGAAGCCTCGTTTTTCTATGACTTGTGGACGCGCACCCGCAATGCGGTGGGCTGCGTCGATGCCCAGACGCTGTTCGACCGGCATATGCCCGGCGAGATGCGCTTCGCCCTCGCAGGCCACATCTTCGCGCCCTACATGTTCGTCGACCAGTGCGAGGTGCTGCTGCGGCATCTCGCCCAGCCGGTGCCCGCGTGATGCTGCGCGGCAAGTCCCCGGCGCGGCTGGTGCCGACCACCGACCGCACCTTGCGCGGCGTTTTGCGGGCGCTGGCCGAGATCGACCCCGGCGAGCGCACCGACATCGCGCATGTGTTGGGTATGGCGCAGATGGTGCTGGGCAATCTCGTCACCCGCGAAAGCGCCGAAACGCTTGCGGTTCTGGGGGTGCTGGAGGCGGATATCGATGCCCTCGTCGCCCGCTGCGGCGGAGGCATCGCGCCCGCCTCGCCGCTCACCGGATACGACGCGATGGTCGCGCGGCTGACCGCCAGCATGGCACGCCTGACGGCTGTGCTTCACGACGGCGTTGTGGTCGATCCGGGCGTCCTGCGGGAGGCCGAGGCGCTGGAAGCGCGTTTCTATGCCGCGCTCATGCCCACTGCCGCCGGCGCGGCATCGGAAATACCGCCGCTGACGGCCGAACGGTTTGAAGCCTATCTCCACGCCCGGTTTCCCGGCGATTACAGCCGCGTATCGCGCTTCACCCGCCTCGTCGGCGGGTTCCAGAAGGAGACGGTCCTCGTCGACGCCATCCGCAGCGACGGTGAGGAAGTCGCCATGGTCATCCGCGCGGAGAAGAGCGACCGTTTCGTGAAGTTCACCGCCAGCGCGATCACCGACGAATTCTCCGTGGTGCGCCTTATGTGGAAGCGCGGCGTCCTCGTTGCCGAACCACTCTGGCTGGAGGCCGACGAGGCGCGCCTGGGCCGCCGCTTCATGGTGTCGCGCCGCGCGGCGGGGCGCAATACCGGCAGCGCTTACGGGGATTCGCAGCGATTCCCGGAGGCGCTGATGCGCTCCTACCTTGACACGCTGGCACGCATTCACAACCAGCCCATCGACGACCGCCTTGTCGCCACCGCGCTCGGCCAATGGACCGGCCATGCCACGCTTGCGGAGAACACCCGCGCCGAGATCGCGGCGTGGCGGCATCAGATCTGGCTGAGCCCCGCACCCGCCTCGCCCAGCTTCGCGCGGCTGTTCGACTGGCTGGAAGCCAACGTTCCGCAAGACGAGGAGCCGGTTCGCGTACTCCACAACGACTTCGGCCCGCACAACATCCTCGTCGAAGGTGACGCGGTCAGCGCCGTCCTCGACTGGGAGATCGCCCGGCTTGGTGATCCCGCCGAAGACCTCTCGTTCTTTGTCCAGTGCGCCGGCTCTGCGATCGATCGCGATGCTGCGGTGGCGCTCTACGAAGAGCTGTCCGGCAACCGCATCAGCCGCTTCCGCATGGCCTATTTCGACGTGCTGAGCATCGGCAAGGTGCTCGTCTCCACGCTGTCGGCCGCCGCGATGTACCAGGAAACCGAACCGGCGCTGATCGACTGGATGCAGATGCCGCTACGCGGCCACGGCGCCTACCAGGCGCTCACCGAGACCCGGATCGCCGCGGCCGAGGCCGTGCGCGGAACTTGAACGGAGAAGTCCCTTGCTGACCCCCTACGACGAATACCCCGTCCACCAGGCCCCCCAGCCGTTCAGCTACATCCCCTCGACCGACTACAGCTGGGACGAGGGCTACTGGTTCGCCGTGTTCAACCCCGAGGAAAAGGTGTTCCTTGGCATCGGCGCGCGGGTGAACCCGAACACCGACATGTTCGGTGGCTATGCGATGATCAACGTCGACGGCATCCAGCGCACGGTGCGCTTCAGCCGGACCTGGCGCAGCAATTTCGAACTGGACCTCGGCCCGCTGCATATCCGCTTTCCCGAGCCGATGAAGAAGATCGCGCTAACGCTGGACGACAACGAGTCCGGTATCGCCTTCGACCTGTTGTGGGAGGGCACCTCCGCCGCCTATCAGGAGGACCGCCAGACCGTGGTGCATCGCGGGCGGCGCACCACGGACCAGACACGCTATTCGCAGGCCGGGCGGGTGCACGGTTCGCTGTCGCTGGGCGATCGGTCCTGGGCGCTCGATCCCGAGAAGTGGGTCGGCGGGCGCGATCACAGCTGGGGGCTCTACGTCGAGCGCGCGCCGCTGGCTCCCCCTGCGCACCTGCTGCCGCCGAAGATGGCACCCAAGGGCAAGCCGCGCGCTCTGCGAGTGTGGACCTGCTTTCGCACCGGCCCGGTGAGCGGCTTCTTCCATATTCACGAGGATGCCGACGGCGAGCAGGGGCAGCTCGATGACCCCTTCGGCGCACCGTTCGGCGGCGTGTTCAACGTGCCGGGACGTGACGACGTGTTGCACCTCGCCAGCGGTAGCCACCGCATCACCTATCGTGAGGGAACCCGGATCGCCACGCATGCCGTGCTGGACCTGACCGACGAGGAGGGCGGGGCCTGGCAGCTGGAACTCACCCCGGTGGCAATGCCCTGGATGCCCGCTACGCTCGGCTATACGCCGGGAAGCTGGAAGGACGGCGGCACGTTCCATACCTATCACGGGTCGGAAGACCTCGCGACCGAATGGGACGAGTTCAACTTTCGCGAACAACCGGTGGCGCACATGCCCTACAACCTTGCCGATCCGAATGCGCCGGACAATTTCGGGCTGGGCTTCAACTTCGCCAAGCCGATCATCGGCATTGAATACCTGACCCGCGCGGTGCTGCGCGCACCGGACGGGACTACGTACGAGGGCGGTGCGCACTTCGAGCACTACGTCAACGGAGCCTACCGTCCCTACGGCTTCGAGTGATTGACCATCCGGTTACAGTGCAATATCGTACGCTAGCAAACATAATAATGGAGAGAAGGACATGAGCGAGGCCGCGCGCACGCAGGACGTGCTGGATGCCGTCATCGCCACCGGGCAGTCGTCCCGGCAGAGCATCGATGCAGCCACCATCGAGCGTTTCATCGCAGCGCAGCCGGATGTCGCGGGCGGCGTCAGGGTGTCGAACGTGCGTGGCAATTCCAAGGTCGGCGCGTCGAGCGGGATCATCGTCTTCACCGCGAATTGGGACAGCGGCACTGCGCTGGTCGAGCGCGATCTGGTGCTGCGCTATTCGCCCGCGAGCGAGAACCGCATCTTCTATCGCTACGATCTGGCGCGGCAATTCCGGGTGCAGCGCGCGTTGCAGGGCAGCGGACTGCCGGTGCCCGACGGTCTGTGGCTGGATGCCGGCGGTGCCCATCTGGGCGTGCCGGGCTTCATCATGGAGATGAACCCCGGCGAGGCGCCCAACCCTTCCGCCTTCGCGGTCGGACCGATGGCAGAGGCATCCGCGCAGGACAGAGCGCTCATGGTCGACCAGATCCTCAGTTCGCTGGTGACCGTCCACAAGCTCGACTATGCGGCGCGCGGGCTGGGCGATTTCGCGATGGATGCGGCCGGGACGACGCCGATGGAGAAGTGCGTCAACTGGTACTGGGACACCTGGGACTGGATCCAGTTGCCCGAGCATGCCCGCATGATTCCGGTGCGACGCTGGCTGCTGGAAAACGCGCCGATCGGCGGCGAAACGCTGACGCACGGCGATTCCACGCTGCACAACTACATGTTCGTGGGCAGCCGCCTGACCAGCATGCTCGACTGGGAGATGTCGTGCATCGGGCGGCCCGAAAGCGATCTTGCGCTGCAGACGCTGGGCAACGAACTGTTCGCCGCGCCCGTCGAGAGCGGTTTGCCGCAGCCGCCTTCGCAGGCGCAGTGGCTGGAGCGCTACGAGGAACTGGGCGGGCGGCAGCCGGACGACCTCGATTATTACCGCCGCCTGTGCGCCTATATGATTGTCATAGCCATCTGCTCGCTCCAGCGCGCGATGCCCGATGACGTACGCGCCGCCCAGCGCGGCTTCATCGAGCGGCTCTGGGGGGTGATGGAAGGCTGAGCCTGCCCCGGCGGCGTCATCCCGGCGCTGCTGGCCACGGCAGGCGGTAGCCACATTCGACCAGCCCGTGGCCGGTCACGCCGTCGCTGCGGGTGAACTGCGCGATGTGTTCGGCCAGAACGTAGTTGTCCGCAGGCAGGAACGTGCGGAAGATAGGGCGGGCCTGGTAGCTCCAGTTCCGCCCCGCTTCGTCGACCATGTTCCACTGGGTTGCGCGCACGGTCATGGCGTCATCCGCGAATTCGAAGGTATCTTCGGTGGAGGCCATGCGCGTCCATCCGGTTCCGTCGTGGACCATGCTCATGTAGGAATCGCGTCCGCCCGCGATGCCATGGATGCCGATCACGGCGGTGCCGTCCGCGAAGATCGGCCAGGCGACGCGGTAGTGTTCCATGCGGCCCCATTCGCGCTCTCCGGCGGCGATGTCGCGTCCGCCCGTACCGTCGAAGGCGAAGCACTCGCCGCGCACGACCATCTCTCCGGTGACGCGGCAACTGCCTTCCAGATGGGCATGGGCAAGGCTCGTCGCGAAGCTGCCGGTATCGCCGCCCGCACTGCCAAAGGCGATCGCGTCCATCAGCGGATGGATCGCCTCCCAGGTTAGGTCGAAGGCGAACTCGGGGCTGTCGAACGAAAGCCGGGCGCTTTGCAGCGGCACGATCGATTGCAAGTGCATGCCGCCCAGCGTGACACCTTCGCGCAGCCGCTCGGATGGGCAGGGCAGGTCATTGTTGAAGCGCTGGAACAGGGGTGAGCCATCCCGGAACGCGACCATCCAGCTATTGGCGCTGCCCGTGCCTTCCAGGAAGCCCAGCCGCGCGATCAGGCCCATCCGCGTCCGCGGGTCGAAGGCGTTGAAGTAGAAGCTCTGGTTCCATTTCGTCCGGCCCTCGGCGGGCAGGTAGCCTTCGAGTTTTTCGGCGGTTTCGGTCATCGGCATCCTCGGCTGTCGCTGTCTAGTATGTTCATCCAAATAGCAGCTTGACCGCCTGACATCTAGTGCGCTAACTCACTTTATAGAACGGCCGGGGTCAAGGCGTCAGGCCGTCGTTTCATCGGGAGAAACGAGGATGATGAGCATCGGCGCGCGGCGCAGGATCCAGAGGTTCTGCGCCTGGGGCGGCTTCTGGTACGTGGGAGTGCTGCTGCTGGGCTGGGCGGGGTTCGCCGGGTTCCTGCCACCGCACCTGCCGTCCGCCGGAGCGGACGAGATCGCCGCCATTTACCAGGGATCGGTCACCCATATCAGAGTGGGCATGGTGTTCCTGATGATCGGCGCGATGCTCTGCATCCCCTTCACCTCGATCCTTGCGCAGTACGTCGCGCGGATCGAAGGCAAACCAGGCATCCTGACGTACGCCGTGGTCATGGGGGGCGTGTGCAACGTCGTGCTGACCTTCTACCCGGCAATCTTCTGGCTGGTGGCGGCCTACCGTCCTGACCGCTCGCCCGAGATCATCTATATGCTCAACGACTGGGCCTGGATCCAGCTCATCGGCGGCGCCACGATCTTCTGGCCGCTGCAACTGGGCATGGCGATCGCGGCCCTGTGCGACCGCAGCGCCGATCCGGTGTTCCCGCGCTGGTCGGGCTGGACCGCGCTGTGGATGTTCTTCCTGTTGCTGCCCGACCAGTTGCTGTTCTTCTTCAAGACCGGGCCGTTTGCCTGGAACGGCCTGTTCGGCATCTGGATTCCGCTGGGCTCGTTCGGCGGCTGGTTCCTGCTTGCATCCGTGCTGATGGTGCGGGCGATGAAGCGCGGCGTCTATCCAGATGCCGATCCCGTGCCGGTCGCGAAATGAGGCTGGAGAAATGAAGGCTGTCGTCGTCGGGGCTGGTTTCGCGGGGCTGGCCGCAGGGTATCGGCTGCAGAAGGCCGGCTGGGAAGTCATCGTGCTGGAGGCGGCTGCGGAAATCGGCGGGCGTACCCGCACGTTCCGTAAGGACGGCTACCTTCTCGAACGCGGGGCGACGCAGTTGTCGACCGGATACCGGGCCTATCTGAAACTCGCCGAGGAGATCGGCCTTGGCGGCCAGATCGCCGAATGCGCCAATACCGTGATGCTGATGCGGGGCGGGCGGCTATACAAGATCGACGGGACAAGGCCGATTGCGGCGTTGTTCTCGAAGGCGCTGTCGTTTCGTTCCAAGCTGCGGATGATCCGGGGAGTTTGCGATTACCTTCGGTGTCGTCCCAAGGACGTGCTCGATGTCAGCGAAGCCTGGCGGGCCGATACGGAGACCGCCGAGGCCTACTGCGAACGCCGCTTGAATCGCGAGATATTCGACGTTCTCGTCGACCCTTTGATCCGTACATACACGATAAACCGGGGTGCGAACGTGTCGGCGCTCGAATGGTTTTCCGGACTCGCCAATCTGGCGGGGCAGCGGATGCTGGCGCTGCGAGGGGGCATCGGCAGCTTTCCGGCGGCGCTTGCTGCGATGCTTGACGTCCGGTTATCGACGCCGGTGTCGCAGGTGCGACGCGACCGGGGCGGGGTGCTGGTGACGCTTGAGGATGGCGGATCCATATCCGCCGATGGCTGCGTGATCGCCACGCCGTTGCCGCAGGCGGCCGCCATGGCGCCAGATCTGGTCGATGCGGTAGCGCCGCTCGATGCGTGCTTGAAATACAATCGTGCCGTCAACGTCTATCTTGGCTATCGCCGTCGGACCCTGACCGATGCGCTGGGGGTTATGGTGCCGACCATCGAACACCCGCATATCGGTCTCGTCTGGCTTGACCACAACAAGCTCGCCGAAACCGCACCTGACGGACATTCGCTCATCACTTGCTACTTCGAGGAAGGCGGTCTCAATGACCTGCAGGGATGCGATGATGCTGTTTTCGGCAAGATGGCCGACGATTTCGTGACCCGCCTGTTTCCCGAACTCGCGGGGAAACTCGACATGGTGGAAGTGGTCCGCTGGGCGGCTGCAATTCCAAATCCTGCACCAGGAATTTACACACAGATCAATCGTATGAAGAATCTGCTGGCCCCTTCCGATCCTGTACAGTTAGCGGGCGATTACTTTACCTGCACCGGGCAAAATAGTGCGATCCACTGGGGAGAAATGGCGGCGGCTAATTTGATCGGGAGTCCTTCGGTAGAAGTGTGAGTTTCTGTACGGCGACGCGAAACTGCTCTTCGTCGTCACGGTAGACAGCAAGCAGGCAAACGGCCCACATACGCAGGCTGCTTGATCACGGAGGCAATATACGTTTTGGAAAGCTTCGTTCCCGGATATCGTTCACTCCGCTTCCTTAGTTCTCCGATCATAATTTGAATTATCCACGTCAAAACTGTCCCAGAAGCGCCGGCCCTCGTCACCGGACCCTTGATGCCCAAAGTCGCTCTCTACGCCCGTTATACATGGTGGATTTAACGGGTGGCGGCAACACATGCTTGGAAACGCTCTGCGGGCGTTTGATATTCGAGCGTTTTCCTTGGCCGTTCGTTGAGTTGCCGTGCAACGGCACTCAGCTTGGCCTGGCTGTATAGCGACAGATCGGTTCCTTTGGGGAAATACTGTCGCAGCAGGCGGTTGGTGTTTTCGTTGGAACCGCGCTGCCAAGGCGATTGCGGGTCGCAGAAATAGACTTCGACATCGCTAGCCAGTGAGAGGCGCGAATGATCGCCCAGTTCCTTGCCGCGATCCCAGGTGAGCGACTTGTAGAGTTCGCGCGGCAGGCGCTGCGTCTGCCTGATCAGCGCCGACACGACGCTCCTTGTGTCCTTGTTGGCGATCTTGACCAGCTTCACGTAGCGCGAATGCCGTTCGACTAGCGTCGCGACGTAGCTGTTCTTCGCACTTCCGATCAGATCGCCTTCCCAGTGACGGGGGACGGCGCGATCCTCGACCGACGCGGGGCGTTCACTGATCGACACGGCATCCTTGATCTGGCCATGTCCATTGCGCTTGAGGCTGGCGTGCCGCGATCTGCGGATGGTATGAGCAAGCCAGCTTGCAGGGCTTGGGCCGCAAGGCGCGGTCCCATGCCGCCTGATCGGACGCGGTCGTCCGATACCATGCAAGGCCGCCGTTACGCCTGACTTCGCGACTGATCGTCAAAGGCGCCCGGCCCAACCGCCGTGCTATCGCGCGCAAGGGTTCACTGACGTTCAGGCCCCGCGATATCTCCTCCCGCTCGGCAAGGCTCAGCGCACGGCTGCAACGCTTGCGATCGGCAGGCCGGATGCCACCGGTCGGCGAGATCACCGAAAATACTGAAGATGACCCTCGATCAAACCTTCGTCCGATCGAACTCATCGACTCCCCGCGCTGCCAGCGATCCCATATCTCCGCTCGCTGACTGGCCGTGTAATAGAGATCCGACGACGCTGCTTCATCGCGACGCTCCATCTTCCTCAAAAGATTAAAGCGTTGCCACCACCCGTTGAACCCACCGGCAGCCGTACCTCCAATGACGATCGCTAACGCAGGCTTGAAGCCTTGCGCCGAAACGCGATGTGGGTCTCCATACAGGTACCGGATTGGTCAATTCAGTCGGATCCCGCTCCGCTTTCGCGCCTAACGATACAGCCACGATCATAACTTCGCTTTGCAGAAGGTTCAGCAGTTCGTTTAAAGGCTGATCGTCAGGATTTTTTGAACCGCAATGAATTATCGCCATTCCTTCCATGCCGGCAATAGCGCCGATGTCGTCAAACACAGCCTCCTCATCGCCTTGGTGCGGGCCTTGCAGCAGAAGCCGGGCGCGCTGACTCTGATCGATACCCATGCCGGCTGCGGGCTGTACGATCTTGGCGGTGACGAAGCTCAACGCACCGGCGAGGCCACGCAGGGCGTTATGCAGGCCTTTGCCGACCCAAACCCCTTGCTGGACGACTACCGTGCTGCCGTGCAGGCGGTGAATGTGGGGGGTGAACCACAGCTTTACCCCGGCTCGCCGCGGTTTCTGACGCAGCTTTTGCGCCAACAGGATTTCCTGATCCTCAACGAAAAACACCCGAAAGACGCTGACACCCTGCGCAGCGTGATGCGGGGCACCGGCGCGGCCGTGCATCAACGCGACGCCTACGAACTGTGGCTGGCTATGGTGCCGCCCCGTACCGCGCGCGGCGTGGTGGTGGTCGACCCGCCCTATGAGCAGACAGACGAACGTGCACGCATCACCGCCACCCTCTCTGCCGCTCACCGCAAATGGGCGCATGGCGTGACGGTGATCTGGTATCCGCTGAAAGACAGCGCCACGCACCTGCGATGGAAGGCGCAGTTGCGCAAGCTCGGCATCCCGAAATTGCTGGTGGTGGAGCATTGGCTCTACGATAGCGAGCAGCCTGGCATCTATAACGGCGCGGGCCTCTTCATCGTCAATCCGCCTTACGCTTTCACGCAGACACTGGCTCCATTGCTGGAAGCTTTGCGCGCGGCGTTAGCCCCCGAAGGACATAAAGGCGAGATTATATGCGACTGGTTGGGCGGCTGAAATGCCCCTCTTCCCCCTTATTTCGAAGGGGGAAGAGCCGGGCGCTGAAGGACGCCGCCTGCACAGGCAATCAGCCTGCGTCCGCCGCATGCCTCAAGGAAGTGGGCGCATATCAGGCGACGAGCATGAGTGAAGGGTGGAGTGCCGCTGCCGGTATGCTAGAGGCATGTCATGCTTCATAAACATGGCCGTGGCGGCACCGTCGAAATCGATGGGTTCAAGTATGACTGGGAACTCCTCACCGACCCTCAATTATCCTCTTCCGATGGCTGGAAGGGCATGACGGTCTCCCTGCGTCAGCACGACATGCCACGTGGAGCAGTGCTGGAATTTCCGGCGCCAAAGCGCCTGTTGAAAGGATTGCCGAAAGGGCGACTGCATATCAACGACACGATTGCTTCGCGCGGCGTGCGAGCAGCATTGTCGGCAGGATGGGATCCGACATCGCGAGGCAAACCTATTGTATTTATGGTCGATGCCAACGGCGATTAGGCGGACGCAAATCGTGGACTCCCACACCGCAGATATAGACTTAGTCGGACAACATCGTACCATTCCTAGTTTATGACCGACAAAGCAGACGGGCTGCACCTGGGGAATGGGAATCGGCGATTGAGTGACCAACAGGGTCGGACCATGTTAGCGCCGAGCCACTCCGATCAGCGCGGTGGATGGGATGGGCAGGATGAGGCGCCCCGCCGCTATTCGCCGAACCTCGGTGACAACATCTGCTTTTTCCTCGTCGCTAAGACTGGTCCAGTCGGGCGACATGCCGAACAATGTGTCGGGATCATCCAGGGCCGTGATCTCGAGTGCATAGTCATGGGTGACGCGCTCGATATCTGGATCGCGATAGCCGGCGGCGATCATCTCGCGGGCGAAGTCGTCCGGGTCGCTCAAAGCTTTCACCGCTTCCGGCATGGCCATGCTGTCGCGACTAGGAAAGAGGTTCCTGCGGATATTGCCCAGCAGCAGGAAGGTTGCTGCGCCACGTTCCTGCCAGGTAGCGACAATGCCATGCCCGCCTGGATGCGTAACCCGTGCCATTTCGGCTAGCCCCTTTCGCCAGTCGGGGAACATGATG
Organism: Novosphingobium sp. FG90; assembly: GCF_057808725.1. Classification (NCBI taxonomy): domain Bacteria; kingdom Pseudomonadati; phylum Pseudomonadota; class Alphaproteobacteria; order Sphingomonadales; family Sphingomonadaceae; genus Novosphingobium; species Novosphingobium sp. FG90. The sequence continues at coordinate 67,732 of NZ_JBMDIO010000005.1, read as the reverse complement.
ACCCCGAAAATCGAGAAGACGGCGTCGAACGCCCCGTCGGGCAGCGCGAGGGCCTGTCCGTCCATGGTGCGGGCTTCGACATCATCTTGGGTAATTGACATATCGGGAATGGCTTAACGCGCCCCCACCCTGAGCATTAGCCACAACGCCGTCCTAAAATGAGTCCAAGTTGATATTCGAGTGCGGCCCAAGATCAAGACAACGGGCTTCACACCTCAAGCGTCCCCGGAGCCGCCTCACAACTTAGGTTCGGTGCCGAAGTCGGGACGAAAGCATTGACCCCATGGGCTGATTCCGATCATCTCCATCGACGCGCTGTGTTGACGGAGGACGTGAAATTGGATCGCTGGCAGGCCATGAGGATTTTCATCCGGGTGGCAGAAACCGCGAGCTTCGCCGAGACGGCAAGGCAAATGCACCTTAGTCCACCAGCCGTCACACGCGCGATATCGTATCTGGAAGACGAGATCGGCGTGCGACTCCTTGCACGGACCACCCGGTCGGTGAAGATGACCGAGGCCGGGCAGCGCTATTTCGACGACTGCAGGCGCATCCTTGTCGATATTGCGGAGGCCGAGGCTTCTGCGGCGGGATCGCACGGCAACCCCGCAGGCACGCTCGTCGTCACCGCGCCGGTCATGTTCGGGCAGATGCACGTGCTTCCCATCCTGCTGGAATATCTTGACCTCTACCCGCGCGTGACCGGAAGAAGCCTGTTCCTCGACCGCAGCGTGAATATCATCGAGGAAGGGATCGATGTCGCGATCAGGATCGGGAATCTGCCGCCGTCAGGCCTGACCGCCACCCGCGTGGGCTGGGTGCGCCGCGTGATCTGCGGCGCGCCTTCCTATTTTGCCGAGCACGGTGTTCCCCGATCCCCTGCCGATCTTGCGGAGCATCGCGTCATCATGCCGACCGGCGCCTGGGTCTCGCCCGAGTGGCATTTTGGCCCGGATTCGCGCACCAGTGTCACCGTTCACCCGCGCTTGCTGTGCAACACCAACCAGACAGCCATAGCTGCAGCCGAACAGGGCTGGGGCATTACCCGCGTGCTGTCCTACCAGATCGCTCCGGCACTGGCGCAGGGCCGCCTCCAGTCCGTGCTCGACGATCATGCGGAAAGCCCGATGCCGATCCACGTGGTCCATGGCGAAGGTCAACGCGCGACCGCCAAAGTGCGGGCGTTCGTCGATCTTGCCGTCGAAACGCTACGGAACAACGCGCGCCTTCAATAACGGCCAATGCGTTATAATTCCATTTATAGGAACAATGATTTTCAAAATTCTCGAATTATCGCTTCAAATCGTAAGAATTATATCTCCCTCCAGAAGCTGATGCAGATCGCTCAGCGCTTCTCGACGAGGGTGGAAAAATGACCAAGCAACTGATCCTGTCCCTGATGCTCGCGGGCGCGGCCATTACCGCTCCGACCGGTGCAGTGGCGACCCCCGCGCAGCAGATCACCGCGTCCCGCGCGGCACCGGCGACCGTTCACTACCGCACCGCGACAATCGAGGGCGTGAAGATGTTTTACCGCGAAGCTGGACCGGCCGATGGTCCGGTGGTCCTGCTGCTGCACGGCTTCCCCACATCCTCGCACATGTTCCGCAACCTGATCCCGCTGCTGGCGGATCGCTATCACGTGATCGCCCCGGACTATCCCGGATTCGGTGAGAGTGACGCGCCCGATCACAAGCAGTTCGCTTACGGCTTTGGACACTATGCCGACATGGTCGATGCGCTGATGGGCCAGATCGGTGCCCAGCGCTATGCGATGTACGTCATGGATTACGGCGCGCCTGTGGGCTACCGGCTGGCGCTCAAGCACCCGGAACAGGTGAGCGGGCTGATAGTCCAGAACGGCAACGCTTATGATGAAGGGCTTGGCGCTTTCTGGGATCCGATCAAGACCTACTGGAAGAGCGGTTCGGCAAAGGACCGCGCAGCGCAGGCATGGCTGGTGACGCCGAAGGCGACCAGGTTCCAGTACACCGATGGCGTCAGCGACGTCTCGCGGATCAGCCCGGACAACTGGGTTCACGACCAGGCCCTGCTCGACCGGCCGGGCAACAAGGATATCCAGCTCGACCTGTTCTATGACTATCGCACCAATGTGCCGCTCTACCCCCAGTTCCAGCAGTTCTTCCGCGAGCGCAAGCCGCCGACGATCATCCTGTGGGGCAAGAACGACACGATCTTCCCCGAGTCCGGCGCCCACCCGTACCTGCGGGATCTGCCCGAGGCCGAACTCCACATCCTCGATACCGGGCACTTCGCCCTCGAGGACAAGCTGGACGAGATGGCGCCGCTGATCCGCGATTTCCTCGATCGCAAGGTCGCGGCGCGCTGAAAGAGGGCGGGGCAGTCGCCCAGGCTGCCCCACGCGCTGATGCTCGTCAAACCGGAGATGCACCATGTCTTACGGATTTCTCGATATCGCCATGACCCCCAGCGTCCGCGCGGCGCAGGCGGAGATGGGCGCGGACAGGCAGTGGGCCAATTTCGAAGGGAACCGCGAATTCGACCGGTTCACCGCGAACGAGGCCGCCTTCATCGCCGCGCGCGACAGCTTCTATATGGGGTCCGTCTCGGAAGACGGCTGGCCTTATGTCCAGCATCGCGGCGGCCCCGCCGGCTTCCTCAAGATAGTTGACGAGCGCACGCTGGCCTTTGCCGACTATCGCGGCAACCGCCAGTACATCAGCACCGGAAATCTGGTAGCGAATGACCAGGCTTCGCTGTTCCTGATGGACTACCCCCGCCGCATGCGGCTCAAAATCTATGCCCATGCCGACAGGCTGTCGCTCGACGAGGATCCGGCACTGACGGATCTCGTCTCGGACAAGGTCTACAAGGCGCGACCGGAGCGCATCTTCCGGTTCCGACTGAAGGCGTTTGACTGGAATTGTCCCCAGCACATCACCCCGCGCTTCACCGAGCGGGAGATCCAACAGGCCGTCCGCCGGCTGCATGAGCGGATAACCGAACTTCAATCCGAGAACGAGGCGCTGCGCCTCCGCCTGGAACACCAAGGAGAAGCATAATGGACAGTCCACGCCCGCCTTTGCCGCCCTTCACGATGGAGACTGCGGTGGAGAAGGTTCGTCTGGCCGAAGACGGCTGGAACAGCCGCGATCCCGCCCGGGTCTCCCTGGCCTATACCCCGGACAGCCAGTGGCGAAATCGCAGCGAATTCCTGGACGGTCGCCCCGCCATCATCGCGTTCCTGACGCGCAAGTGGCAGCGGGAGCTGGATTACCGGCTGATCAAGGAGCTTTGGGCTTTCCAGGACAACCGCATCGCGGTGCGCTTCGCATACGAATGGCACGACGACAAGGGCAACTGGTTCCGCTCATACGGCAACGAGAACTGGGAATTCGACGAGAGTGGGCTGATGCGAAGGCGCCTCGCCTGCATCAACGACACTCCGATCGCCATCGAAGACCGGCGCTTTCACTGGCCTCTCGGTCGACGTCCCGATGAACATACAGGCCTCAGCGACCTTGGCTTCTAGCGGCTGCGTCTAGTTCGTTCCGAACAAAATCCATTGGTGGCGGTCTCCGGCAGGCCCAGCCGTTTGCAGGTCGCCAACCCTTTAAGGCGTTCCGTCGAAAATTTTCCTTTCTCAGGATCTTGCCGGCCGATCTGTTCTGTGACCAGTCATCGCCCCGACATATCTCTGCGCACTGGATGATCGAGCAAGCACAAAGCGCGGGAATTGAGCATCTATCCTTAGGCGGCTCCTTCTTCCTCCCTCATGTCGGGCAATCTGGTCATGCTCACCATCCATCGAAGCAAAGCGGGGCAAGTTCGTATCAGGTCAACGGCCGTGCCAGGCAACCAGGATAGTTCGGCAAGACGCTGCAAGGCCATACCTCGCCGAACCTGCGGGCCGATCATTGCACGCAGCCTTTCATGATAGATTGGCGCGAGTTGTCCTGCGAGAATGGCTTGCGCCGCAAGCCAGCCGCTGCGTAGGGCTATGGCCATACCATCACCCGTGAGCGAGGCCGTCATCGCGGCCTGGTCTCCCACCCGATAAATGTCTTTCGCATCGTCTGACGCATGGATGCGCCCATAGGGCAGATTGGCGATGGTTACAGGCCGGGCGAATAGGGGCTCCCAATCTGCAATGGTGCGCAGGCCAGGCGAAAGCTGGGAGATCATTGCCAGTACATCCTCCCATCTTCCACCCAGCGCAGCCAGCCGTTCCCGCCGCAGGACAAGACAGAGGTTCGCGGTGCCACCCTCGACCAATTGAAGACCTGCATAGCCACCGGGGAAAAGCGTCAATTCGATCAGCCCTTCAAGCCGGGCGAGTGCGGGGACAGGCAGACGCCAGTGCATCTTGAAACCAACATGCGCGTTTTCGGGCACTACCTTTGGCAAGGTGCGCAGACCGATCTTGCCAGTCGCCAGCAAGATAGCTCCACCTTTCCGCTCGCCGACATTAGTGCGTATGCCGCCTGGCAGGAGTTCAAGCGCGCGTACCGGCCGCTCGATATATGCCCCGGACTTCGTCGCTATGTCGATCAGTGCTTCGTCCAACCGCCAGCGGCTAAGACCTCGCGCCACGAACGGAAGACGGGCCTCGGCTATTCCACCGCTCGTCACCAGCCGCATGAAGCGCACATGGGAGGCGCCAAAGACGTCGAGGTCGAGCCCGATATGCTCCAGATGCTGTTGCGCCTCTATGGACAGGAATTCGCCGCAGGCCTTGTGATGAGCGCCTTCCTGCGATTCCAGCAGATGGACGGATCGGCCCGCCCGCGCGAGGCAGATTGCCGCTGCAGCCCCGGACAGTCCGCCGCCCACGATCAGTGCGTCTGGCTTCACTGCCAGCGCGACACGCAATAACGGAAAGGGAAATGCCAGCGGAGCGTGGCCTTGTCTGCAAGGTCTGCTCGCTCCATCAGCGCTAGCCAATCCTCCCGGCGAAAAGCGCGTGCGATGGAGAGTGGTCCGTCATGTCGTACAAAGGTGTGCCAGCGCATCACCGCCGAAAGCAGTCGAAAGCCATGATAAGGCAGCGCATGGCGATGCAGGTCATTCACGAACCAGCCGACTCGCGCTCGATTTTCCATCCAGCCGAGGAAGCGTATGATCTCCTCATTGCTCATATGATGCGTGACCAGCGAATTGATGATGAGGTCGACCGGCTCATCCATCGCCATGGCGTCGCCGGTTCGGAAGTCGATCGCCATTTCCGCTGGCGTCTCGGTCCGAGCAGCGGGCAGGCTACGCGGGTTGATGTCGATGCCGATCAGACGGATCTCCCGTCCCTTGCGCTCGGCCAGCCGGCGAATGGCGCGCAGCATGTCTCCCGCGCCATAGCCTACATCCACCAGGGTCAGGATCTGGCCCGGCGGCGTCCTCTCGAACGCCTGCGCCACAAAACGCAGCGTCGGCGGCCGGGCGAGCGTGACAGTGTTTACCCTGGCCAGATCGGTGAGGCAGGCGGCGAACAGCGCTTCCGGTACATTCTCACCGTCCATCCATTCCAGTTGGCCAGATCGCGCAGAGAGGTCGATCATGGATCAACCAAGCCGCGTGAAGCGAAAGCTCTCAGCGGCCAATCCCGGTCCAAAAGCCATGGCGATGCCGCGCGCGTGCCCTTGCCCTGCCAGCATGCGTGCCAGCACGAACATCAATGTGGCGGAGGACATGTTGCCCTGCTCCCGCAAAACCGTGCGCGAGGCGTCCAGCGCATCGGGCAACAGTTCCAGTGCCTGCTCCACGGCATCGAGGATGGATCGGCCACCGGCATGAACGGCCCAGAGATCATAATTTTTTTGTCCGCGTAGCAGCCCGTCGGCGTCGTTCCGCCTCACCTCCTGCCGCAGCGCATTGCCGATATGCCCCGGGACCTCGCCGCCCAGGTGCATATCGAAGCCCTGATTGCGGATCGACCATCGGATCGCTTCGGCCGAGCCGGGCAGGGTGGTTGCACGAAAATCATCGAGCGCAAGACCATGCGGGTCGGCACTCACGAGCGCGACGGCTGCTCCGTCGCCGAACAACAGCATCGCCAAAAGCCGCTCCAGATCGAGCGTCTTCTGGAAATGTAGCGTGCACAGTTCCAGCGTCAGCACAAGCACGCGCGCAGCCGGCTCCGAGCGAACGATATGATGCGCCAGCCGCAACGAATTGACGGCGGCATAACACCCCATGAACCCTACTACTGTCCGCTCCACACCAGGGTGGAGGCCGAGCGCCGCAGCGATCCGCTGATCGAGGCCCGGGGCCATGAAACCGGTGCAGGAGGCGACCACCAGATGAGTCACGGAGCCAGGGTCAAGCGCCTTGCCCAAGGCGCTGATGGCGGCCAGGGCAAGACGTGGAGCGTCGCGCTCGTAGCGTGCCATGCGCTCGTCAGTCCCAGGCCACTCCCCAGGACCATAGAAACCGTCGCTATCCGTGATCGTCCCATCTTCGAGCGTAACGGGCTCGAGATAGGAGAAACGCCGTTCTATTCCTGCACGCTCCACCATCCGCTCGAACAGCCGTCGCGTCTTGGGGGCTTCGATGCGACCCGCAACGAAACGAACGAAAGCATCATGGACCTCATGCGGCGGCTTGGCGGTGCCGATGGCGTTGATGTGCGCAAGCGCCTTCATTCCACTCGCCCGATGAGCACCGCGTTGAGGCCCCCGAACGCGAGACTGTTCGACACGAGCAGCCGCTGCCCGATCCTTTCCGCTTTCAATGTCAGTGGCATCATGTCGCAGCTATCGTCCGGGCCTAGATGATGGAGTACAGGCGGTGCCCATCCCTCGCGAAGAGCCACCATTCCGAGCAGGAATTCCATCGCGCCGGTGGCTCCAATCATATGGCCATGATTTGATTTGGTCGCCAGGGCACGATGCGCTTTGAGGCCAGCGCCGTAGAAGGCGTGCAGTGCTTGCGCCTCTGACGCATCGTTAAGCAGCGTTCCCGTGCCATGGGTGGAGATAAGCGCAGGCGCGGTGGGATCGATATCTGCATCGGCATATGCAGCCCGGATGGCGCGTATGACGCCCTCGCGGTCAGGTGCTGTGATATGAGCGGCATCACTGCTGGCGCCATAGCCGACCAGTTCGCCCAGGATGGTTGCGCCGCGCGACCGGGCATGCGTTTCGCGTTCCAGAACCAGTATCGCAGCCCCTTCTCCCAGCACCATGCCCCGCCGGCCACGGGAGAAGGGACGACATGTGTCGGACGCCAGCACGCCCAGCGCCGACCATGCCGTCCATGACCCCGGCGTCAGACAAGCCTCCGTGCCCCCCGCTATGGCAACGTCGACCCGACCTGAACGAATCATGTGCATCGCTTCTCCAAGTGCATGGGCGGATGAGGCGCAGGCACTGCCGAGGATGAAGGTCGGGCCATGCACGCCCAGAGCCATGGCCACGTGAGAGGCTGGCGCGGAGATCATCGAGGATGGGATGGTCTGGGGATGAATCTTTGACTGGTGAGCATAGAGGCGCTCATATGCCTCATCGATCGTGGCATTGCCGCCGCTGCCACAGCCCAAGAGGATGGCAGTTCGGTCCGCCAACACGGAATGGCCTTCAAGGCCGGCCTGCGCCACGGCTTCTGTTGCGGCAACCAACGCAAATAGAGACAGTGGATCGAGCCGTCCAAAACGGCGCCAGACAGCTGAATCCGGCTTGTCCTGTGTCGCGATCCAAGCAGCTATGCCGGCAATTCCATTCCGTTCGATAGGTCGGATCGCGCTCTCCCCAGCAAGCGTTCGCGACCAGTTTCTCGTTATCCCCACACCCAGACCGCTAATGCAGCCCATGCCAGTGAGGACGACAGCTTCTCCCATCAGGCGGAATGCAGAAGCTGGATCTGCTCTATCAGCGCGCCGACGGTCATGTCGGCGTTGAGGTCGTCCGTTTTTATCTCGACCCCCAATTTATCTTCGACTTCAAAGGCAATGCTGACAAGGTCGAGTGAAGCAATGTCGAGTTCTGCCAAGGTCGCTTCAGGGCGGAGTTTGTCGCGAGGGAGGCCGGTCTCGGTCTCGAAAATGTCGAGGATGGCATCTGGGCTGATCGACATTATATTGCTCTCCGCCGGACCGATACCTCAGTCGCATTGCAACTTGCGGACGGAAGGTCGGCGCGTCAAGCGTCTCTCACGCCGTAAGGGAGTTGCCTTGAGGCAACCCGGAATATCGGCCCCAATTTTCGTCTCGGCAAGGCATGAATGAAGGGCAATTCCTGATGCATTCACCTGAGCAAACGTATGTTCGCTCAGGTGGCGCAAGCCTGTGACTGGCGGGATGATGGTGCATCGAGGTATCTTGGCGTTCCTTCCCGCTATCGCTGCGGCAGCAGGTGGCTCGTTAGTGTCGGACCAGTTTTTCTTCATGCCGGGTCGGAGGTTCCGTGACCACGCGATATTTCGGAGAATACAGCGTAAGCCTGCCTTCTCAAACGCGCTCTCGACATTTGACAGGCATAGCCCGCCACTTACCTTTGGATGCGCGATAGACCGAAATGCCGCATGTCCGGCACTGTCCGGTGTAGTAGAGACCGTCCCACTTGGCATTTCTGCGGTCAGGGTCGTGTCTGTCGAGGCCGCATCGGATGGCTTGCGGGATAATCTGCATGCCACGATTTCGCACCCGGCCGGCTGAATGTCAGGTGACTAAAGGTGCAGGCTGAGACGTATACCTGAAATGGCACAGATGAATTGAGAGGCGCGCCATGGTCTCGGCGTTTGGGGTTGATTCAACGGCAATATCAATCGAGGATCGAGGCGACACCGGCGCTCAGGCGCCGCGCTGGGGTTGAGAATCACGATACGCCGCGCGCTCACTTCGGCCTATCAGCGTGGTCGGGCTAGAGATCGGCGCACTTTTTATCGCCTGGTTCATCGCGAACTTTTTTCATGGCAGAATTGCGCCGGCACTGAACCGCGTAGCTGGCGACGAAGCCCAGATGATCCGACAGCTCGGGGCCGCCATTGCCGATCCCGAACGGTACTTCCAGATCGCGCAAGGCGAGTCCGTTGCCGGCGCCCGCGCCTGCGCGGAAATATTGCTTGTCCTTGGCGCGTGAGAAAATTGCTGCACGGTCGCCCGCGGTCATTCCTGTCGTGTCGATTGAATGCGCCAGAGAGGTCACCTCTCGCGCTCCGGGCACAATCCCGCCAGCGGCCGCCTCGGCGGCAAGGCGGCGGGGGTCGTGGCCGAGATTGAAGTCGCCGCCGAAGATGATGGCTGCGTCAACTGGCACGTTGGCGCGGATGAAATTCCGCACGGCGGCGACCTGAAGCCCGTAAGCGGTGTTGGCCCGGTGCACGTCGACGCCGGAGGCCCTGCGCGAGTTGAGATGCGTATCGGCAATGGCGAAGGGAGCGTCGTGCCCCGGCACCTTGATCCATGCGAGCAGCACGCCTTTGGCGGCAAGGCAGTCATAGCCGGCGCACATGTCGGCCGGGAATGCCATCTTGCGCGTGCGGACGATGGGGTAGTCTGACAGGATCAGGAGGCCGCTATCGATCCATTTTCCGAGACTTTCCCCCTTGAGCCAGGATGAACCCGCAGCAAGATCCGTGGGCACTTTCCTTACGTCGGAAATCTGCGGCCCCAACGCGACATAGGCGTATCCGGCGGTCTGGGCGATCGCCTTGGCCTCCGGAATGAAGGCTTCTTGAAGCAGTACGACATGCGGCTGCGCTCCGGCGCGGCGCAAGTAGCCCAACCGCTGCCCGATCTCGGTGAGCTTGTCTGCACGGTCGTAGGCGGTGGGAAAGGGCAGTCCCTGCACGTTGTAGGTCATGACTGAAAGCGTATCGGCGGCGCGGAGGCGTGCGTGCACCGGCAGGGGAGAGACGGCGGCGGGAGAAGGCAGGGGCAGGTTTAGGGCGAGGATTCCCGCCAGGGCGGCAACGGTCAGCATACGCAGGCGCTTCATGCGGGATACTCCTACAGGTTTGCGCATTAGACCCCGCAGCGCGGCGCGACCCGCACCTTCGAAATTCGATGTGCGGTTCCTTGCGGGTGGCGGAGTCCCAATGTCGTCCCGGCTTTGTTCGGGGGGCAATGGAAGGGAAGCGGCGCGGATGCGCGGAACCGGAACCTTGAGTCTATTCTGCGTGCTGGCAGCGACCGCTCCGGCCGGGTGCGAGGCGCGCACCGCAAGAGTGCAGGGCGGGCGCGCGGTATCGTTCCTGCCCGAGCAGGTGCGCTGGAGCGGGCATGATCGCGGCGTCGTCGATCGCGGCAAGGCCGCTGGTCTGGCGGTCGATAGCGGGGATGCGGGATGGAGCCTCGACTTGCTGTCCTTGCGATCCTCGCACGCCGGGGACGTGGACTGCTGCGCTTCGGGCGACCGCTTCACTAATCATAAGGCCGGGCTGCGCGCCTGGCATGCCGTGGGCGATGGGGACACCATCGGGCTGGCCGCCGACATCGGCAAGGCCAGCCGCCGCAGTGTCTCGTCGGTGGTTTTTCCGACCAAGTCGACGGCAGGCTACGCTTCCGCGCAGTTGACCTGGGATCATCGCGGCAGGTGGTCCGTCTCGACCGGATGGTTTCGGCAGGGCGGCTGGGGCGGACGTCAGATGGACCTCGACGTTCTGCGCATAGGTAATGGCGAGCCAGCCGCCGCGCGGGGCATGCGTGCCGCCTTGCGGATGAACCTGGGCAATGCGGGCGATGAAACGCGCACCCGGCTGATGCTGGAGGCTCGCGAGGGTCGCCGCGCGGTCGGTGCGGGGGAAGGAATGCGCCATGCGAGCGACGTCGGGCTTACCCTGACGTCGATGTTCTGAATGGGCGCGATGATGACACCTGCAGCGCCTTCGCGTAAGCATCTGGCCCACCTTGCAGGGGAGACTGCATTTGCCGAGGCTGGACGGGCGATGACATCCGATGGTCACGAAGTTCCGGTCGATTCCGGCCTGCGCCAGTTGTGTCTGACGCTGCGCCCTGAACTGCGCAGGTTCCTGCTCGCGCGCCGGGTGAGCGAGGCAGACGTCGACGACCTGCTGCAGGACCTGTTCATTCGGGTGGACACGAGCGTGACCGGACCGGTTCGTTCGCCGAGAGCCTATCTCTACCAGATGCTCAACAACATGGCGCACACCCGACGCCGTACCGAAGCACGCCAGCAGGCTCGTGACGCGGACTGGCTGGGCGCGCCTTCTGGTCCGGTCGCGGCGGATGTCGAGATGGCGGACGTTGCTCCCGACCAGGAAGCGACGGTGCTCGCCCGGGACCATCTGGCCCGTGTGGAGGCGCGGCTGGCGAAGTTGCCCGAACGAACGGCTTACGTGTTCCGCCAGTACCGCGTCGAAGGAGTGTCGCAGAAGGAGATCGCGCGCGACCTCGGCATCAGCCTGAGCGCCGTCGAAAAACATCTCCAGCGCGCTTATGGCGCCGTCCTGGAAATCCGCAATCACCTGAACCCGGAGGCGATGCCTCCGGCCGGTTCGGGCTCGACCGCCCTCGACACTGCAGGAGGCACCGATGCAGCCGCTCGCTGAACAGACCATGCGCGATGCAGCGATCGCCTGGCACTTGCGCCTGACCGATGGATCGGACGCGGACTGGGATGGGTTCGCCAATTGGCTCGAAGCCGATCCGCGCCACAACGACATCTACGAAGCCGTCTGCGATGCCGATCTGGCGCTGGAGCCGGCAGTGGAGATCGCCCGCGAGGCGCCCGTCGAAATCCCCGGTGCAATCAAGGTCGAACCGTTCCCGGAGATGGCGCCGGTGCGCTCGGCACGCCGCTGGATGTGGCCGGCGATGGCCGCCTCCGTCGCCTTCGTCGCTCTGGGCAGCTGGGCCGGCTCGGGCTTTCTGGCGAGCGATTACGCGGTGCGCACCGCTCCCGGAGAGACCCGGACTTTCGCGCTGGCCGACGGTACACGGATCGTCCTCAACGGCGGGACCGAGATCGTGCTGGACAAGTCCGATCCGCGGGTCGCCACGCTCAAGGGCGGCGAGGCGCAGTTCACGGTCCATCATGACACCGCGCGGCCCTTCACGCTTTCGGTCGGCGACCAGCGCATCGTCGATGTCGGCACCGTGTTCAACGTGCGCAGCGGCAAGGACGCGCTGCGGGTTGAGGTGGCCGAAGGCGCGGTGCGCTTTGAGGACGGCATGACTCACGTGCGCCTGAACGCCGGGGACACGCTCGATGCGGGCGGCGGCACCATTGTCGAGGGCTCCAGGCCGGCGGCGGAGATCGGGGGCTGGACGCGCGGGCGACTGGTCTATCACGATGCGCCGCTGGTCGAGGTCGTGGCGGATATCACCCGTGCACGTGGCATTACCGTCGAACTGGGTTCGGATATTTCGCAGCGTCGGTTTTCCGGCGTCATTCAGCTTGATGGCGATGACGTCTCCCTCCAAAAGCGCCTCGGCACTCTGCTTGGTTTGAAAGTGACGGCAACTGCCGATGGTTGGTCGATTACGCGGTAGCGGGTGGGCGTGCGCGGGCCTGGCGACGGTTGCTGCAGTGGCGCTTCCCGCATCGGCACAGGCGCGCACCGCGCAGCAGTTCTCGGTCCCTGCCGGGCGATTGTCCGACGCCCTGATCGTGCTTTCGGAGCAGGCGGGTATCTCGATTTCTATCGGGGACAGCCGCCTCGATACCTTGCGCACGCGGGGGATCAGCGGCCGTTATGACACGGCGCAGGCGCTGGCGAGGCTGCTGGCGGGCAGCGGCTACGGGTTCGTATTCGTCGATGCCCGGACCGTGAAGCTGGTGCGTCAGCTTCCGCCGCCACGCAGGAGCACCGTGCGCCCGCCGCGTCCGAACGCTCCGCCGTCCGCAGCGGGTTCCGGTCCCGACATCGTCGTCACCGCGACCAAACAGCGCCTTGGCCTGCTCGACTATCCGGCCAGTATCTCGGTCGTCGAACCCGGGCGGACCGAGCTTGCGCGTGCTGGCGGCAAGGGGACCGGCTTCATCCTCGGCAAGCTGCCGCAGCTATCCTCGACGAACCTGGGGCCGGGCCGCAACAAGGTGTTCATTCGCGGCATCGCCGACAGCAGTTTCAACGGTTCCAGTCAGGCGACGATCAGCCAGTATCTAGGCGAAACGCGCCTGATCTACAGCGCCCCCGATCCCGATCTGGCACTCTACGACATCGCCCGCGTAGAAGTGCTGGAGGGGCCGCAGGGCACGCTTTACGGCGCGGGGACGCTAGGTGGCATCATCCGGCTGGTGCCCAACGCGCCGGATCTGCACGCCGACACCCTCGACGTGTCGGGAGGGGTTCGTCTGACGCAGGACGGTGCGCCGGGCGGTGACGGGGCGGCGACCGGCAATCTCGTGCTTGCGAAGGGCAAGCTGGCGCTGCGCGGGGTGGTCTACGAAACCGTCGATGGCGGCTATATCGACGATGTCGGGCGGGGCCTGCGCGACATCAACCGCAACAGGACCTCGGGCTTCCGCGCCGGTTTGCGCTGGCAGCCGGACATGGCGTGGACCGTCGACCTTTCGGTCCTCAGTCAGGACATCGCCTCTCGCGACGGGCAGTACACCTTGCGGGGCGAGCCGGACCTGACCCGCCGGTCCGCGATCGCGCAACCGTTCGACAACGACTATCGACTCGCCGACCTCACGGTGCGGCGGGACTGGGGCGCGGTGCAACTGGTGTCCTCGACCGGTTATGCCGATCACACGATCGATTCCACGTTCGACGCGACGCCTGGCGGAGCCGCATCGCCGACCGAGTTCACCGAGGAGATCACGGTGCACCTCCTGTCGCACGAGACGCGATTGTCAGGCAGTTGGGGCGGATCGGGGACTTGGCTGGCCGGGTTCGGCGTCGTGCACAACGACGACCGGGTCGTGCGCAGCATGGGCACGCCCGGCTCGCCGGACCTGCTCACCAGTCTGTCCAATACCACTCTGGACCTGGCCGGGTTCGGGGAAGTCGGGGTGCCGATCACGAAAACGCTCGTGCTGACCGCAGGCGGGCGCTTGAGCTACGTGCGACAGACCAGCCAGTTCATCGGGCAGATGGCCTCCGAGGACTTCGAGCCCGTGCGCACCCAGAAGCGTGTCCTGCCTTCCGCCGCACTTTCGTGGACGGCACGGCCCGGACTGCTCGTCTATGGCCGTTTCCAGCAGGGCTATCGTCCCGGCGGGCTGCAGGTCACGGGTTCCTCGAACTCGCAGAGCGCCGAGCGCTTCGGGGCCGACCGCATCCGCACCGTCGAGGCGGGAATCCGCTTCGGGATGGAAAAGGCTTCGCGCCTCTCGGGAAGCCTCGCGATCTCGCTGGCGCAGTGGCGGGACGTGCAGGCCGATCTCGTTGGGCTGGACGGGCTGCTCTATATCGCCAATATCGGCTCCGGCCGCGTGAAGAACGTGGCGTTTTCGCTGGCATGGCGCGCACAGGACCATCTGTCGTTCGAAGCGGCGGGCTTCCTCAATTCCAGCGACTTGTCGAGGCCCGCGCCCGCCTTCGCCGACGCAACCGATCGCGACTTGCCCAACATCGCCGACGAAGGCTGGCGCGTGGCGGCCAAGTACGATCGGGACCTGTCGTGGGCGCAGCTCACGCTCGATGCTGCGGTACGCTACGTCGGCCATTCCAAGCTCGCGATCCCGGCGCCGTTTGCGTTGGGGCAGGGGCGCTACTATGACGTATCGACGGGCGCGCGGCTGGGCTTCGGCAAGTGGGGGCTGGCGCTGGACGTCGACAACCTGCTCAATACCCGCGCCAATACGTTCGCCTTCGGCAATCCTTTCTCCGTCGCGGACGGACTGCAGCAGACGCCGATGCGACCGCGCTCGATCAGGATAGGTTTCGATGCGAGCTTCTGAGAAACGCCTGCTGACCTCGATCCACGACGTCGCGCCCTGCTTCGAAAGCCAGGTGGACCGGCTTGCCGACCTGATCGAAGCGCGGCTCGGTCCGTCACAATATGCCATGCTGGTGGTGCCCGATCACTGGGGCCGCGCTCCGCTCACCGAAGCGCGTGCATTCCAGGCCCGGCTGCGTGCCTGGGCGGACAGCGGGGTGGAGATGTTCGTGCATGGCTGGTTCCACCGCGATACCGCCGAGCACAAGGGTGCGGCCAGCCTGAAGGCTCGGCACATGACGGCGGGCGAGGGCGAGTTCCTGGGCCTTTCCCATGCCGAGGCCCTGCAGCGCATGCGCGATGGCAAGGCGCTGGTCGAGGACATCATCGGCCGACCGGCTGCGGGCTTCATCGCGCCCGCCTGGCTCTACGGTGCGGGCGCGATGCAGGCGCTGGGTGAATGCGGCTTTGCTCTGGCCGAGGACCACATGCGCGTGTGGCGACCGGGGCAAGAGGACAAGCCGCTGGCGCGCGGGCCGGTAGTCACCTGGGCCTCGCGCAGCACGATGCGCACGGCGTCCTCGCTGGCCTTCGCGGCGTTGGCGCGGCCGGCGCTGCAGCCGTTGCGGACCTTGCGGCTGGCCGTCCATCCCGGCGACGTGACCAAGGCCTCGATCGTCGCCAGCATCGATGCCACCTTGCGGGCCTTCTCCCGCCGCCATGTTCCGGGCCGCTATGCTGACCTTCTAAAATAATTTTCGCACTCCCGCATCACGGGACGTGCGGGTCCTGCCGGGACGCGGAGTCCCATGGGCATGACGGAGCCCTTGCGGATCGCAATACCCATCCACAGCTTCGAACCCGGTGGGGTCGAGCGTGTGGCTCTCAATCTGGCTGAACGCTGGCAGCAGACCGGCCACCAGGTTTCCATCGTCCTGGGAAGGGACGAAGGCTCGGATCGCGGCCGTGTCAGCGCGGACGTTGACTACCGGATCCTCTCGAGCCGCGTGCCGACCGCGCGGTTCGAGACGCTCTGGATGATCTGGTGTTTCTTCCTGCACTTGTCCCGCGAGCGGGTGGACGTGATCTTCTGCCCCGGCAACACGTACGCGATCGTCTGCGTCGCCGCGCGGCTCCTGCTGGGCGAGCGCTGCCCGCCCGTCGTCAGCAAGGTGAGCAACGATCTGGTGCGCCGCGACAAGTCGATCTTCCGGCGGCGCGCCTACCAGTTGTGGCTGCGCGTGCAGGGAATGACCCTGGACCGCTTCGTGGCGCTAGCCGAACCCATGCACGGTGAGATCGTCAAGGGCATGTCTGTGGGCGGGCATCGTGTCACGACCATCCACGATCCGGCCCTTACCAAGGCGCGTTACGACAGTCTTGCCGCGATCTCCCGGAGTCAAAGAAGCCGCCATCGCTATCGTTTCCTGGCGCTTTCGCGTCTCGTGCCCCAGAAGAACCTCGAAGTCATGCTGCGCGCGTTCGCGGCCGGGTTCAGGCCGGGGGACGAACTCACGATCGTGGGTGACGGGCCGGAGCGGGCGCATCTGGAAGCGCTCGTCCGCAGCCTGGCGATCGAGGAGAAAGTACGCTTTCGCGGCCACGTGATCGATCCGGACCCTTACCTGCGGGACGCCGATTGCCTGCTGCTGTCCTCTAATTACGAAGGCGTCCCGGCGGTCGTCCTGGAGGCGATCGCGGCGGGCCTGCAGATCGTTGCCACCGACTGTTCCTCCAGCATGCAGGAACTGGCCGGCAGAGGATTGCGCGCAACGCTGGTTCCGGTCGGCGACATCGATGCGATGGCACGCGAGATTGCACACGCGGATGAGCTTCCAAGGCCCGGGCCGATGCAGCGCGACTATGCGCACCGCTTCACCGTCGAGATCGCCGCCGGTGCCTACGTGACGACGATGCGACGGGCGATCGCTTCGGCCCGGCGGATGCGGGTCCTGATGGCCTCTCCAACCTTGCGATAATCGCGCGCTTTTCCCGGCTATCCTGTTCACTCTCAAGGAATTCCTTGTGCTTCAGCCACCCTCTCTTTCCATGGCGGAACGACCGAACATCCTGCTTCGTGCACAGGATACGCTTTCGTGGAAGCGCCGCACCGCACTGCTGCCAGTGTTGTTCTCGATCCTGATCGCACTGGGGGTGATCCTCGAACTGCGCGGCATGGACACGGTCAGGATCCTGTCCATGGTCCCTCGCGATCCGGGCTTCTGGATCGTCTTCGCGCTGAGCTATCTCGCTGGTCCCGGCAGCGAGTGGTTCATCTATCGCCGCTTGTGGCAACTGCCTGTCGAGGGCTTCGCGGCGCTGCTGCGCAAGCTGGTGTGCAACGAACTCCTGCTCGGCTATCTGGGTGAAGCCTATTTCTACACCTGGGCGCGCCAGCGTGCCGCCATGACCGCAGCGCCCTTCGGAGCGATCAAGGACGTGTCGATCCTGTCCGCGATGACGGGCAACGGCGTCACGCTCGTCCTGCTGGTGGTGCTGTGGCCGTTCCTGGGCTCGTCCACGATCGGGTTCGAGAACCGGGCGGTCATGCTGTCGCTTTCGGTGGTGCTGGTGACGTCGATCCTGGCGATGGCGTTCCGGCGCCGGATATTCTCGCTGGACCAGGACGCGCTCTGGTACATCACCTTCATGCATCTGGCGCGCATCGTCATCACGACGATCCTCTCGGCGGTGCTGTGGCACATGGTGCTCCCCTCGGTCCCGGCGATGTGGTGGCTGCTGCTGGCGACGATGCGCCTGCTGATCTCGCGCCTGCCGTTCATCCCGAACAAGGACGTGGTCTTCGCGGGCATTGCCGTCTTCACGCTTGGCCACGAGACCGACATCGCCGCGCTCATGACGATGATGGCCTCGGCGATCCTCCTGCTGCACCTTGTCCTGGGGCTCGGTCTGGTGATGTCCGACCTGCTGCGCCGAGCCGTCGATACATGGTGATCCGCGCGACGTCGCTGCTTGTGACTGCCCTGCTGCTCGGCGCGGCGGCGCTCCCGTCTTCGCCTGACCTGGGCAAGAAGGAAGGGCAATGCCGCCGGGATGAGCAGGGGCCGGCGCTGCTGGTCGATGTCGAGGGACTGAAGGACCGGCAGGGCTCTCTGAAGCTGGAAGTCTATCCCGCCAACGACGAAGACTTCCTGGCGGACGATAACGTCCTGCTCAACGCCGGAAAGGTTTTCCGACGGGTCGAGGCGCCGGTTCCGCAGACAGGAAGTGTCCGCTTGTGCATCCGTGTTCCGGGACCGGGCACATATGCAGTCTCCCTGCTGCATAACAGGGATGGCAATCGCAAGTTCGGATGGACCGTCGATGGCATCGGCTTCTCCGGAAACCCGAAGCTGGGCTGGAGCAAGCCGAAGGCGGCCAAGGTTGCGGTGACAGCCCGGGCCGGGCCGACGCCGCTGTCCATACTGATGAACTATCGCAGCGGCCTGGGCGTCGCGCCGCTCAAGCGAAAGGGCTGACCGTTGAAAATCGTCGATGTCTGCGCCTTCTACAGCCCTCAGGGCGGCGGGGTGCGTACCTATATCGAGCAGAAGCTGCGGATCGGGCCGCAACTCGGCCACGAGATCGTCGTCATCGTCCCGGGCGAGGAACATGCGATCGTCGAGCGCGGTCCCGGCGCATCGATCGTCACGTTGCCGTCCCCGCGCTTCCCGCTGGACCGCAAGTACGGCTACTTCGCCGACGAGGCCGCGCTGCATGCCGCACTGGATGCGCAGAAGCCCGATGTGGTGGAGGTATCGTCGCCCTGGCGCAGTCCGGCCATGGTGGCCCGCTGGCAGGGCGACGCGCACCGCAGTCTGGTGATGCACGCCGATCCGTTGTCCGCCTACGCCTATCGCTGGTTCGAGCCGTTCCTCGCGCGCTCCCGCATCGATCGCGGATTCGAGCGTTATTGGGATCACCTGCGCGACCTCGGCCTGGCGTTCGACATGACCGTCTGCGCCAACCACGACCTTGCAGGCAGGCTTCGCGAGGGCGGGGTATCCGGCGTGCGCGTTCATCCGCTCGGCGTCGAAACCGGCGTCTTCACGCCCGAGCGACGTGATCCGGAGCTGCGGGCGCAGCTTCTGGCCCTCTGCGGCCTCGATCCCAGTGCTCATCTGCTGGTGGCGGCGGGCAGGCTGGCGCCGGAAAAGCGCTGGCCGATGGTGGTGGATGCGGTCGCCGCCGCGAGTGCGCAAGTGCCGGTGGGGATGGTCCTGTTTGGCGAAGGCCGCGAAAAGCGCGCGATCCGCAGTGCCATCGCCGGAAATCCGCACGTCCGCCTGTTCGAGCCCGAGCGCGATCGTTCCGCTTTCGCGGCGATCCTGGCAAGCGCCGACGCGGTCGTCCACGGCTGCGAGGCAGAGACCTTCTGCATGGTCGGCGCCGAAGCGCGGGCCAGCGGAACAACCGTGATCGTTCCCGATGCAGGGGGCGCAGCCGATCATGCGCTGCACGGCGGCGGCCTGACCTTCAGCGCCGGAAACCGTTTTTCGCTGGCGAACGCGATCGTAAAATTCTGCGGGAGCCCGCAGCCGCCGCACCGCGCACGCGAGGTCGTCAGTAACCTCCAGCATTTCGAAAGGCTCTTCGCCGCTTATGGCGACCTTGGCCGCCGCGTTATGGCGGCGTGAGATCGTATTCCAGTCGTACTGCGAAAGGACCGAACCTCATGCGGTCTTCGGCAGGGTCAGCCGCACCAGTACCGGCATCGCCATCAGGACCAGCGGATACTGCAGCAGCAAGCCGGCGATGATCGCGATGGCCAGCGGCTGCTGAATGCCCGATCCCTGCCCGATCGCGAAGGCGAGCGGCAGCAGCGTCAGGATCGCCGCCAGCGTCGTCATCGTGATCGGTCGCAGACGGTTGCGGCTGGCCTCGCGGGTGGCCTGCTCCGGCGGCATGGTGTGGGCCAGTTCCTCGAACTCCGAGACGTAGAAGATCGCCATCTCGGTGCCGATGCCGATGATCATCGTCATGCCCATCAGCGCGGTGATGTTGAGATCGACGCCCGCCAGCCACAATGCCGTGAACACCGAGGTCGTCGAAAGCAGCGAGCAGCCGATGATGATGACCGGCAGCCAGAAGCGACGGTAGAGCACCAGCAGCAGCACCAGTTCGGCAACTAGTGCGGCGGCGAACACTTTGATGAGGCCCGAGAACGCGATCTGCTGCTGGTGGTAGAGGCCGCCCAGTTCGTAGCGCACGCCGGGGCTCAGGGTGCCGGGCTTGTCGAGCGCGGTGGTCACGTCGGCGACTGCCGCGCCAATCCCGCGCCCCTGGATACGGCCGGTGACGGCGATCATCGGCTCCAGGTTCTCGCGGCCGATTTGCGGCTGCCCGGTGACCGGTTCGATCGTCGCCACGCGCGACAGCGGGAAGACGTGGCCGTCAATGGCGCGGATCGGCAGCTGGGCAAGACCCGCTTCGCTCATGGTCATGGCGTCGGGCAGGCGCACACGGACGTCGACGGCCTTGTTGGGCTGGGCCAGCGTCGTCGCGACGGCGCCGGTCAGCGCGGTGGACAGCTGGCTCTCGACGTCGGCGGGGACGACCCCTTCCATCCCGGCGCGAACCGGATCGACATGGACGTTGAGCGCATCGCCTGCCAGCTGGACACCGTCATTGACCTCGACGACGCCGAAGATCTTGCTGATCGTCGCGGCGACCTTCTGCGCTTCTCCTTCGAGGATCGACGGGTCCGAGGCGTAGAGCTTAACCTCGATCGGCTGCGGCACGGCGGTGAGATCGCCGATGAGGTCCTCGATCAGCTGGGCGACCTCGACCTGCACGTCGGGCACCTTGATGGCGATCTCGTCGGCCACGGCGGCGGCGATTTCCTCGGTGGGGCGGCTGTGGTCCGGTTTCAGGCGCACGAAGTAGTCGCCGTGGTAGCTCTGGCCAAGGTCTCCGCCAAGGCCGGTGCCGAGGCGGCGCGAGAACGTCGCGACTTCGGGATTTGCGCGCAGCATCGCGTCGATCTGGCCGACCTGTCTGCCGGTCTCGTCCAGCGAGGTGCCGGGCGGCGTGCGGTAGTCCATCACGAATCCGCCCTCGTCGACCTTGGGCATGAAGCCGGTGGGCACATTGGAATATCCCACGTAGCCGATGACGAGCAGTGGCACCGCGATCACCGCGAGCAGCCAGGGCCGGGCGGACAGGCGATCGAGCGCGCCGTCATGGCCTTGCGCGAGGCGGCCTTCGCCGGCCTCGCCGGGGTCGTGCCACTTGTCGAAGTTCACCAGTCGGCGGGCGAGGATGGGCACCACGAAGGCGGTCATCGCCCAGGAGATCGCCAGCGCCGCCGCCATCGTCACCGACAGCGCCTTGGAGAACGCGCCGGTCACGCCGGTCAGGAACGAGAGCGGCAGGAAGACGATCAGCGTCGCCATGCTCGATCCGGTCAGCGGCGCCATGAACTCCCGCGCGGCGGGCATGACGGCGGCGTTTCCGGCGAGATTGCCGTCGGCGTCCTTTGCCCCTGCGCGGCGGGCGATATGCTCGACCATGACGATGACGTCGTCGATCAGCAGGCCGACCGCCGCTGCGATGCCCCCAAGGGTCATGATGTTGAAGCTCATCCCCAGCATGCTCAGCACCAGCACGGTGATGGCCAGCGTCGCCGGCACCACGATCACCGCCACCAGCGTCACCCGCCAGCTGCGCAGGAACCACAAGAGGACGAGACCCGCGAGGACGAGGCCGATCAGCACCGCGTCGCGCACGCTGGAGACGGACTGCGTGACCAGCTGGCTCTGGTCGTACCAGTTCACCAGCTTGACGCCCGGTGGCAGCTTGAGGCCGTTCAGCTTCTGCTCGACGTCCTGCGCGATCTTCACCGCGTTGCCGTCCGGCTGTTCGTAGATGTTGAAGAGGACGGCCGGTTTGCCGTCTTCGACGATGCGCTGCCAGACTGGAAGCGCGCCGTTCTGCACGGTCGCGACATCGCGCACGCGCACCACGCCGGTGGGCGTAGCCTTGACCACGATGTCGCCGATCTGCGCCGCGCTGCTGACGCTGCGGTCGGCGATCACCAGCGAGAGGCGGCCGCGATCTTGCACCTGGCCCACCGCGCTCAGGACGTTGCCGCTTTTGATGGCGGTGGAGAGGTCGGTCATCGACAGGTTGTAATCGGCCAGGCGGTGGGGATCGGCAAGGACCTGCACTTCGGCGGTGGCGCCGCCCTGCACGCCGATGCGCGCCAGCCCGCTGATCGACGAAAGCAGGGGGGTGATCTGATACCTGGCGAAATCCTGCAGGGTGACCGGATCGACCTTGTCGGACACCAGCGCGTAGGAAATGATCGGGAAGACCGTGGGGTCCATGCGGCGCACGTCGTACTGCGTGCCCGCAGGCAGCGTCGGCACGACCCGGCCAACGGCGGTATCGACCAGCAGGGTGCTGGCGATCATGTCGCGGCCCCAGCCGAAATCGACCGAGATCTGCGCGGAGCCCCGGCTCGTTTCCGAGCGCACGTTCTGCACGCCGGGAATGGCGCGGATCGCCTCTTCCACCGGGCGCGTGACGGTCAGCGCGGTCTGGTCGGCAGGGCGGCTGCCGGCATCGAGGTCCACGACAACGCGGGGGAAGGAGACTTGCGGGAACAGCCCGATCGGCAGCGCGAGGGCGGCGACGATCCCGGCGAGCGCCATTGCCAGCGCGACCAGGACGATGGCCCGCGACTGCGAGCCCAGCAATTTCTCGATCATCGGTTGCTCCGGCGCACGGCTGCGCCGTCATCGACCTGATAGGCGCCATCGACGATCAGCGGGCGGCTGGCATCGAGCTTGCCCTGGACCACATCGCCCTTGTCGGACGAGAGCAGGACCTGAACCGGCACCGACCGGCACTTGCCGCCGATGACCTGGAACACGCGGGATGGACCTCCGGCGGTGACGACCGCCTTGTGCGGCACGACCCAGCCCTGGACCGCGCCGGTCTCGATCGCGACCTGCATCGACTCGCCCGGCAGCAGCGTACCGGCGGGGAAGCTGAGATCGACGTCGATGAGGCGGCTGGTCGCGTTCAGTGCGCTGTCCACGCGGATCACCTTGCCGCGCAGGTCGGCGCCGCCTGAAAGGCGCTTGAGGCTGGCCGACTGGCCGACGGCGACCCCGGCTCGCGCCGCCGGATCGACGCCGACGGTCACGACGATGCCGCCTGCCTTGGCGACGGTGAGGATCGGGGCTCCGGCCTGCGTGCGGTCCCCTTGCGCGACGGCGACGGTCGTGACGACCCCGTCGAACGGGGCCACGATGGTGTGGCTGGCTCGGCCGGCGCCGTCCGCCTGCAAGGCGGCGAGTGCGGTCTGCGCATCGGTGACGGCCTTGGTGGCCTGGGTCAGCTGGTCACGCGTGGCGAGCTGCTGTGACAGGAGCTGCGCGGTGCTGGCCTCCTGCTTGCGTGCCGCGGCAAGGGCGGTCACGGCCTGCAGGTAGCCGCTGCGCGATGCGGGCGCGGTGACGAACGTCGCAAGCGTCTGGCCCGCATGCACTGCCATGCCCGGCGCGATGGCCAGTGCGGTCACTTGGCCGGGCTGGGCCTCGCTGAACGTCATGGTGCCGTTGAGGGCCGGGCCGACCGATCCGTAGGCCACGACCGTTGCCGGCAGGGAACCCTGCCTGGCCGGGATCGTAGTGACGAGCACGGTGGGCGAGGGGGTCGGGGTCGGTGCATTCGAGCCGCAGCCCGCCAGCAGCGCCACGGCCGAGAAAGCGAAAAGCCTTTTCATCGGGCGTCCACCGGGGGCGTCGATTCAAGATCGACGGTCGGCAGCCCGGCGCCAACAAGCGTCTGGATCGCGATCTGGCGATCGAGCAGGGCAAGCTCCAGCGTCATGATTTCCTGTTCCTTGGTGAAGCGGTTCAGGACGAGGTCGACATAGCCGCGCTCGTCCAGATTCGATGCGCCGAACGCGGCCTGCGCGCGAGCGGCGGCGGCGCGTGCGTTCGGCAGGTCGCGCCGGGCGATCGCCAGTTGCGCCGACAGCTGCTCGTATTCGCGCAGCAGCGCACCGACCGTGCCGATCGCGGCGGAGAGGCTGGCGTCGTAGTCGGCGTGCAATTGCGCGCGTGTCGCGCGGGCGGTCGCGACGGCGGCCTGCCCCTGATCGAAGATCGGCAGGCCGATCTGCAGGTTCGGGCCGCCGTTGATGACCTTGGCATTGTCGCTGGCGACGCTGCCGCCCAGGATCAGGTCGGGGAACTGCGACTGGATCGCCTGACGCAGTTGCTCGTCCGACGCCGCATATCCCATGCGGAGGGCCAGCAGGTCCGGTCGCCGATCGGGCAGGGTGGCGATCTCGCCGCGCACTTGCACGGGATCGAAAGGCGGCAGGCCGGGTTGGGCGGCGAGCGGGACGACAACTTCCGGCGACAGGCCCAGGAGTGCGTTGAGCTGGTGCCGCAGGTTCAGTTGCTGCTGGTCGAGCGTGTCCAGCGCGGAGCGGGCGGACTGCAGCGCGACGCGATCGGGGGCGACGGTCACCAGCGTGACGGTCTGGCTGGCGAGCGCCTTGTCCAGCTTGGCGCTGCGTTCGGCCATGAGTTGCCAGGCCGCGAGATAGCTCGGGCGGTTGCGGGCGCCGACGATCAGGTCGGTGGCGATCTGGCGCGCCTGCCCGGCGACCTGCCATTCCTGCCAGACGACGCTGGCATCCACCTGCCGCTCGCTGGCGCGGGCCGCGCGCTGGCGCGACTTGTAGGTGAGGATGCTCTTGATGTCCTCTGCGAGGCCGAGGTTCCACGCCGGAACGGTCCCTGAACCCGACAGCAGCGGCAGGAACGCGGCGCTGAGCGAGGGGTTGGCGAGTAGGCCGGCCTGCTCGGTCTGTCCGGCGGCGATGCCGCGTTGCAGCCGCGCGGCCTTCAGGTCGGGGTTGTTGGCTAGCGCGAGCGTTATCACCTGTTCGACGCTCAGCGGGGCTTGCGGCGTCGATGCATCGAGGGCGCCCAGGCTCGGCGCGAGCGGAGCGGCGGTCGAAAGCGGCAAGGGCGTGTACCGCGCGCAGCCGGAGAGGGCCACGGCAAGCAAGATCGCTGCGGAGTACCTGAAACGATGCCTGTCCATACCGGTAGAGTGTCTTTGCGAAAAGGTGGAGCGGCCAAGCAACCGCCCCGTCGTAGATGCGTCAGTCCAGGTTCTTGTTTTCGGCGCCATTCTGGACGATCGCGCCGGTCCTGGCGTCGATGCCGACCTCGAACGGCTTGCCGTGGCTGGTGATGTCGAAGGAATAGCGCAGGCCGCTGCCACCCTTTTCCTTCCCCAGTTCCTGGTCAGTGATCGTGCCGGGCCGCGCCTTCAGCGCGGCGATGCGCGCCGATGCGAGAGTGACCTTGCTTGCGCCGCGTATTGCGCGCCTTTCAACGCGCCGGGTTTGGCTGTGGCTACCGAAGATCCGGCGCCTATCAGGGCAAGTGCGACGATGATGCGGTGCGTTTTCATCATGGCATCCTTCAGAGCGGGACTGCTCTATAGGACGTGAGCATAATGGGCCGAACCTTCGCTCAAGGTGATCGAAACATTGTTTTTTGCCAACTTGCAGGTGCGTCCGATGCGAGCGAAAAAGGGCATGGCATGAAGATCCTGCTTCTCGAGGACGACGACGCGACCAAGGCGCATCTCGATCGCGTGCTGAGCGCGGCCGGGCATGTCGTGGACATCTGTTCCACCGGGCAGGATGCGATTTTCCTGGGGTCGACCGGCGACCATGCGGTGCTGATCCTCGACCGCATGGTGCCGGGGCTCGACGGGCTGGGCGCGCTCAAGGCTCTGCGCGCCATGGGCGTGCGCAGCCCGGCGCTGTTCCTGACCGCGATGAACGGCGTCGAGGACCGGGTCGAAGGTCTGGAAGCCGGGGCCGACGACTATCTCGCGAAGCCCTTCGCGGCGAGCGAACTGCTCGCCCGGGTGAATGCGCTCGCGCGGCGGCCTCCGATCGTCGAGATGCAGACTTTGCTGCGGATAGACGACCTTGAGCTTGACCGGGTTAAGCGGACCGTGGCGCGCGGCGGCCAGCGCATCGACCTGCAGCAGCAGGAACTCAAGTTGTTGGAATACCTGATGCTCCACGCGGGCGAAGTGGTCACGCGGGCGATGCTGCTGGAAAACGTCTGGTCGTTTCATTTCGACCCCAAGACCAATGTGATCGAAAGCCATATGAGCCGGTTGCGCACGAAAGTGGATCGCGGATTCGGCAAGGAACTGATTCAGACCGTGCGCGGTGCGGGGTATCGAATCGATGGTGGCTGAGCGCAGGGCCAAGCGGCAGGTCTTCGGGCCGATCCGCAGCGCGGCCTTTCGTTTTGCGCTGCTTCTCGCCGGGGTCTTCGCCATTGGCGCGGCCGCGCTGCTGATTGTCGTTGAACAGCAGATCGGGCGCTACGCCACCGAAGCGACGAACGGCGGCCTGCAGGCAGAGATGAGCGTGCTGCGTGGCGAATACGCGCAACTCGGCCAATCCGGGCTGACCGATGCGATGGCGCGGCACGCGAGCGTTCGTCCCGAAGCGCCCTATCGTTACCTTTTGCTCGATGCCGAAGGCCGCCGCCTGTTCGGCGACCTTCCCGCGACGGCGATGAAGGACGGCTGGAGCACGGTCGACGTGACGGAACCCGAACCCGGGCAGCAGGGCACGCGCCGGGAAAATATGACGACGCTGGGCGCGCGCCTGCCAGACGGACTGCGGCTGGTCGTGGCCAGCGACAACTATGACGTGCAGGTGCTGCGCCGTCGTCTCGGCCGATTCACCCTGCTCAGTGGGATCGGCATCGCGCTTTTCGCGCTGCTGGGTGGATACGTCACCGGCATGCTGTTCGTCCGCCGCCTCGACCGGGTGAACCGCGCGGTCGACCGCATCGTCGAGGGCGACCGTGCCGAACGCCTGCCGATGATCGGCCTCGGCCCGGAGTTCGACGAACTGGCGCGGAATCTGAACCGGATGCTCGATCGCAATGCCGCGGCGATGGAGGCTCTGCGGCAGGTTTCAACCGACATCGCGCACGATTTGCGCACGCCGCTCAGCCGCCTCCACCAGCGGCTGGAGCAAATGCAGGAGAGCGCCGAGGTCGAACCGGCGATGATCGACGACGCCCTCGAGCAGACCTCGGGTATCCTCGCGACCTTCCAGGCCCTGCTGCGGATCGGCGCGCTTGAAGGCGGGGTGGGGCGCAGGCGGTTCACGCGGGTCGACCTCAGCGAACTGATGGACCGCGTTCAGCAGGCCTACGCCCCCGTGGCCGAGGACGCGGAGCATACCTACCTTGCCGACCATGCGCCCGGTATCGTCGTGGACGGCGACGGCGAACTGCTGGCGCAGCTCTTCACCAATCTGGTGGAGAACGCCATCGTCCACACGCCTGCCGGAACGACGATCACCTCGCGGCTCTTCGTGGACGATGGCGCCATCGTGGCCGAGGTGTCCGATACCGGGCAGGGCATCCCGGCATCGGAGCGCGGCAACGTCTTTCGGCGGTTCTATCGCCTCGATGCCAGTCGCCATACGGAAGGCTCGGGCCTTGGCCTGGCGCTGGTAGCGGCAATAGCGACCCTGCACGACGCGGCCTGGATGATACCGGAGCATCCTCCCGGTCTGACAGTCCGGATCACGTTCCCGTCGGCTTCTTCGTGATGGGTCGACCTTCGATGCCGATCCCGGCGCTCAGGCTGCCCTTTCACGGAATATGGGTGCAGATGCTGAGCCGGACCGGGGCCGGAAGTCCCTGTGCGGGCAGGCTCGATCCGATCGACGCCCAAAGCGAACGTTTCGTAGCTCGGCAGGAAGCCTTGGTTGAGCGCGTTGACGGCTCTGCGTCCGATATGGAAAATGCCCGCAGAAACCAGCGGCCCTCGATCATCGGCACGCGATATCCGAGGAACAGCGAACCGGAGTAGTTGGACACGTTCTTGATCAGTTCGCCGACCACGGAAGTATTGCCGGACTTCTGCATGGTGGGTGCCTTGATCTGGCTTTAGGCGCTGCAGCCGGACATCGTGGTCGCGGTGGTCATGGCCGTGCTGGCGTTGTCGGGCGGGTGGCAGATCATCCCCCGCCTCGCGGCGAACCGAGGGGCGCATCCATCCCCCGCCGAAGCGGAACCGCACCCCGCCGTTGAGGACGAAGCCATCGATCGTTGCCCAGGCATCTACCGTCCACGCACCTGTCGCTGCCCGGCGTGGCAGGAGCAGCGGATCGTACTTCGTCTGCCGAACATTGAGCAGGTTTTCGGCATTGAGGAACAGGCTCACGTTATCCAGCACCTGTCGGCGATCTCCGCCTTGAGCTTTCCATAACGCAGCAGCCGCGCGAGGCCGTTGGCCTCCGTTTCCTCGACGAACGGCGTCGGCACGTAGAAGCCGCGCCCCAGCGAAGCGCGGATCGTCCAGGGATCGGCCCGATAAAGTGCGGAAAGCCGTGGACTGACGCGAGAGCCATAGTCGCTATGGGCGTCCCAGCGCAGGCTGCCTGTCAACGTCAGCCTGTCGGCCAATTCCTGTTCACCCTGCACGAACAGCGCGGGTACGGTGTAACTATAGTCGAAAGCGGGCAAGGCTCTCGAGCGATAATCGTCCAACTGGACCGCAGCGTCCGCCAGCCATGACGTCGCACCTGCCTTGCCGCCGATCGATGCCTTGGTAAATGCCGTGCGGTGGTGGTCATTCTCGACCGTGTCGCCAAAGACATGGCGATGCGACTGGGTGACGCCCGAGGCTCGCAGATGCAGCGTACCGATGCCTTCCAGCGGTGTTTCGGCCGTGAGGCCCAGATCGTAGCGTCGGCTGCGCAGCGTCTGCGCGAAAGACGATCCGTCCGGGGCACTTGCGCACAGGTATCGACCCTATCGCCATGAAATATCGATCGCACGATTCCCCCATTCTTGCCCGACATGAACAGAAGGGCACGGAGCGCTCATAGGGGCCTGTAGTCACTACAGGGTCAAGTCCCGGTTTTATGGGCTCGTTGCGCAGGCTGATATTCCTTTCACGCAATCACACCGGGCGCTGGCGGTCAGATGAATATGAGTTGCATCGGAAATGCACGATGGGTTGTTGACGGATCGCTATTCCATCGAATATTTCCGATGGATGAAAACCGAAAAGGCCCTTTCGATTCTCACGGCGCTCGGGCATCCGACGCGACTGTCCACCTTCAGGCTCCTGGTCGAGCATGAGCCGGAAGGCCTGTCGACGGGGCAGTTGGTCGAGGCGAGCGGCCTGAGCCAGAGCACTTTCTCCACACATCTGGCGGTATTGGTGAAGGCAGGCCTGGTGATCCCGGAAAAGCGCGGCCGACAGCAGATACAGCGCGTGAGCATCGATGTACTGCGCGGCCTTATGCTCTTCCTCGCCAGGGACTGTTGCGGTGGCCGCGCCGACCTTTGCGAGCCGCTCCTCGCCGAACTCACCTGCTGCTGAAGGATCAGACCATGGCCGACGTCATTATCTACCATAATCCGGACTGCGGGACGTCCCGCAATGCCCTGGCCATGATCCGCAACGCCGGTATCGAGCCCCATGTCATCGAATATCTGAAGACGCCCCCGACACGAGCGCTCCTCGTCGAGATGATCGATCGCGCGGGAATTACGCCTCGTGACCTGTTGCGCGAGAAGGGGACACCCTATGCCGAACTTGCCCTCGACGATATGGCGCTCGGCAGCGATGCCCTTGTCGACGCGATGGTCGCGCATCCCATCCTGATCAACCGCCCGCTGGTCGTCACGCAGCTTGGAGTGAAACTCTGCCGACCTTCGGAGGCGGTGCTGGACATCCTGCCCGTGAAGCAGCGCAGCGCTTTCGCCAAGGAAGATGGCGAACAGGTCGTCGATGCTGCCGGCAACCGCATCGAGCCCGCATGAGCCACCGGGCGATATTGGCTGAGGCGCTCGGTAGCTTAATACTGTTCGCGACGGTCATCGGCTCCGGGATCATGGCTGAGCGTCTGGCTGGTGGGAATGTCGCCGTCGCTCTGCTGGGAAATAGCGTTGCGACGGGCGCGATCCTGTTTGTCCTCATCTCGATGCTCGGGCCGGTGTCCGGCGCCCATATGAACCCGGCGGTCACTTTGGTCATGCGCCTGCGCGGCCATATCCGAACTGACATGGCGTTGTCATACGTCGTCGCGCAGTTCGTTGGCGGCTTGCTTGGCCTGTGGCTGGCGCACCTGATGTTTGACCTGCCGATCTTCCAAATCTCGACCAGGCTGCGCGGCGGCCCGGGCCAGTGGGTTGGCGAAGCGATGGCCACTTTCGGGCTGGTCCTGACAATTATCGGGACCGCGCGGATGCGCCCCGACAGCGTACCGGCCAGCGTCGCCCTCTATATCGTGGCGGCCTACTGGTTCACGTCGTCGACAGGTTTCGCAAACCCCGCCATTACAATCGCCAGATCGATGACCGACAGTTTCGCCGGCATCGCCCCGATCTGCATGCCTGCCTTCGTCATCTCGCAGATCGTCGGTGGGGTAACCGCTCATTTCGTCAGCGGGATCGTCTTCCCGAAGCCTCTGATCAATACAGCCTCCGCCTCGTAAGCCTGTCGCCCGGTCTATTGAACCAACGCGCATGTTTGATCGAGAACGGACACCCTTTTCGCGACATTGGGAAATTGTATAGTCCCATCAAGGTGCGCCCAATGACGGTGCGGTACGGCGCCGCAATGCGTAACCTGCTATTCCTCGCTCTTCCCGTTATTGCCGCAGGCTGCGGCGATAGCGGATCGAAGTCGGCGCCGCCGCCTGCTCACGCCGAACTGATCGCGCATGAGACGGAACTTCTGAAACTCACCCTGACGCCCGGGGCGCAGCGGCGGCTCGGCATCGAGACGGAGCGGGTGGGCGGCCGCTCGGCGCGGCGCGTGCGGCAGGCGGCGGGCGAGATCGTGGTGCCGCCGATGACGGCCAATGGCGTGCCGACCAATTCGCTCAGTAACCTGCAGCAGATCGGTTCCGGGCAGGCGGTTGCCGATGGCGAGGTGGCCCGGACCCGGGCACAGGCGCGGTTGGCGCATATCGCGCTGAACCGGGCGGAAGCGCTCGTTCGCGAGGAAGCGGGCAGCGTCCGCGCGCGCGATGAGGCTGCCGCGGCGCTCGCCGCTGCGGATGCGGCCGCCGATGCGGCACGCCAGCAGCGACGGCTGCTCGGCCCGGCGGTCGGGGCGCTTGGCAACCAGGCGTATCTGTGGGTGCGTGCTTCGGTCTTCGCGAGTGATCTGGCCGGTCTTGCCCGGAGTGCGAAGGCCATGGTGCGACCGCTGGGCTCCGAAGGTGAATCGCGCGCGGCCCAGCCAGTACAGGCTCCGCCCTCGGCCAATGGCACGGCGGGCACGGTCGACATCTATTACACGCTCGACAATCGCGACCGCGCCTTCCGCGTGGGCCAGCGGGTATCGGTCGATCTTCCGCTGACGGGGCAGAGCCGCGGCCTTTCGGTGCCGTCTTCCGCGATACTGCGGGATATCTACGGCGGCGAATGGGTCTATTGCCGGACCGGCAAGGACACGTTCGTGCGCCAGCGGATCGAGGTTGCCTCGGAGAAAGATGGCCGCGCCTTGCTGTCGCGTGGATTGCAAGCGGGGGTCGAGGTCGTGACGGTCGGGGCCGCCGAATTGTTCGGCACCGAGTTCGGAGCGGCGCACTGATGCTGGCCGGTCTCGTTCGCTTCGCCCTCGTCCAGCGGGCGCTCGTCCTTGCGCTGGCGGTGCTTCTTGTCGTGCTCGGCATGCGCGCCGGGCGGGATGTGCCGCTCGACGTGTTCCCCGAGTTTGCTCCGCCGATGGTCGAGATCCAGACGGAGGCGCCCGGCCTTTCGACCGAGGAAGTCGAAAGTCTGGTCACCGTGCCGGTCGAGACGGCGGTTAACGACGTGCCGGGCTTGATGACGCTGCGCTCCAAGTCGGTGCTCGGCCTGTCCTCCGTTCAGATCCTGTTCGAGCGCGGCAGCGATGTGATGCGCGCGCGGCAGATGGTGGGCGAGCGGGTGACGCAGGTGCAGGCGCGCCTGCCGCTCGCTGCCCGCCAGCCGGTGCTGATGCCGCCGCTGTCCTCGACCAGCCGGGCGATGAAGATTGGCCTCACGTCGAAAACGCTCGATCAGATGAAGCTGTCGGAAATGGTGCGCTGGACCATCCGCCCGCGCCTGATGGCCGTGCCCGGCGTCGCCAACGTGGCGGTGTGGGGCCAGCGCGACCGGCAATTGCAGGTGCTTGTCGATCCCGACCGCCTGCGCGCCTCCGGCGTGACGCTGGCCGAAGTGCGCGCGGCTGCCGGCGATGCAGTGCTGGTGGGCGGCGGCGGGTTCGTCGATACGCCCAACCAGCGTATCGCCGTGCAGCAGACGGGCATGGTCCGGGATGCAACGCAACTGTCGCAGGCCGTCATCAAGCAGACGGGCGACGCCTCCGTGCGTATCGGCGACGTCGCGCGCGTGGCGGACGGCCATGCTCCTCCGATCGGCAACGCGATCATCGACGATGTTCCCGGCATCATGCTCATTGTCGAGAAGCAGCCGACGGCCAACACCCTCGAACTCACCCGCGCCGTGGAGGCGGCTATCGGCGAACTGCAGCCGGGATTGGGCGATGTGAAGGTGGACACCACGATCTTCCGCCCCGCCACTTTCATCGAACGTTCGATCGACAACCTGACGCGCGCTCTGCTGATCGGGTGTGCCCTTGTCGCCGTGGTGCTGTTCCTGTTCACGCGCGACTGGCGGCAGGCCGTCATCAGCCTCGCCGCGATCCCGTTGTCGCTGCTGGCGGCGGGGCTAGTGCTGCTGTGGAGCGGGGCGACGATCAACGTCATGGTGATCGCGGGTCTTGTCATCGCGCTGGGCGAGGTGGTGGACGACGCCATCATCGACGTCGAGAACATCGCCCGCCGCCTTCGCCTCAATCGTGAACTGGAAACACCGCAGCCCGCCTTCCAGGTTGTGCTTGCCGCCTCGCTGGAGGTGCGTTCGGCGGTGGTGTTCGCCTCGCTGATCGTGATGCTGGTGTTCCTGCCGATCTTCTTTCTCGGCGGGCTGGCGGGGACGTTCTTCCAGCCGCTCGCTATCGCCTATGTGCTGGCCATTGCGGCGTCGCTGCTGGTGGCGCTGACGGTGACGCCAGCGATGTGCCTGATGCTGCTGCCGAATGCACCGCTGATGCAGGAGCGCGACACACGCTTCGTCGGCTGGCTCAAGCGGCGCTACTTGGGAGCGTTGCCGCGCGTGATAGCACGGCCTTGCGTGGTGATATGCGTCGTTGCGGGCGGGCTGCTCCTGTCGGGCGCCGGCTACGCGACTTTCAAGGATCAGTTCCTGCCAGACTTTCGCGAGACCGATTTCCTGATGCACTTCGTAGAGAAGCCCGGCACGTCGATCGAGGCGATGGACCGTGTGACGATCCGCGCGTCGAAGGATCTGCGCTCGATCCCCGGTGTGCGCAACTTCGGTGCGCATATCGGGCGCGCGGAACAGGCGGACGAGGTGGTCGGCCCCAACTTTACCGAACTGTGGATCAGCCTTGACGAGAAAGCCGACTACGATGCCTCGGTCGCGCGCATCAAGGCGGTGGTTGACGGCTATCCGGGCCTGTTCCGAGACGTGCTGACGTACCTGCGCGAACGCATCAAGGAAGTGCTGACCGGTGCGGGTGCGACCATCGTCGTGCGCATCTACGGCCCCGATCAGGACGAGTTGCGCGCGGCGGGACAGCGGGTGCGCGATGCCGTGGCGGGCGTGCGGGGGGTCTCCGATCTCAAGCTGGAAAGCCAGGTGTTCGTCGCCCAACTGCGCATCCGTCCGCGCGCAGACGACCTCGCGCGGCTCGGCCTGACCGCGGGCGAGGTCCGGCGGCAGGCGCAGACGCTGGTGGCCCAGCAGAAGGTGGGTGAGATCTACCGCGACCAGCGCGCCTTCGATGTGACGCTCTGGGGTGAGCCCGCAGTGCGCGGCAACGTCCATACCCTGCGCGATCTGATGATCCAGTCGCCGACCGGGGCTCCGGCCCGCCTGGCCGATGTCGCCGATGTCGAGATCGTCCCCGCGCCGAACGAGGTGAAGCGCGAGAACGGGCAGAGGCGACTGGACGTCACGCTGAACGTCTCCGGCACCGATCTCGGCACCGTTGCCCGTGCGGTCGAGGCTGAAGTCGGCAAGGTAAGGTTCGCGGCAGGCTATCATCCCGAAGTGCTGGGCGAATACGCGGCGCTGCAGGAATCCCGCCAGCGCCTGTGGACCACCGGGGCGCTGTGCCTGATCGGCGTGCTGCTGCTGGTGTGGATAGAGTTCCGCTCGCGCCGGATCACCATGCTGGTCGGTGTCAGCCTGCCCTTCGCGCTGGTCGGCGGAGTGGTCGCGGTGGCACTGACGGGCGGGGTGCTGTCGCTCGGCTCGCTGGTGGGCTTCGTGACGGTGATCGGCATCGCTGCGCGCAACGGGATCATGTTGCTGTCCCACTATCGCCATCTGGAGCGCGAGGAAGGTGTGACCTTCGGTCGCGAACTGGTGCTGCGCGGGGCTGAAGAGCGGCTCGTGCCGATCCTCATGACGGCGGCCTGCGCGGGCCTCGCCCTGGTACCATTGATAGTAGCGGGCAATGCGCCGGGCCACGAGATCGAGCACCCGATGGCCATCGTCATCCTCGGCGGGCTCATCTCGTCTACCATGCTCAACCTCTTCCTTATGCCTGCGCTATATGGCCGCTATGGTGGCGGCGATGTGGTGCGGTCGGAGGTTGCGGCATGAAGCTGGCCCGTTGCTCCGGGCCGATGCTGGCGCTCGCCCTGTCGGCCTGCATGACCGCGCCAGAGCCACAGGTTCCGGCCACACCTGCCGCCGCTAGCGGACCGTTCGCCAACACGCCGGTCGCTTCCATCGCACCTGTTCCGGACGACTGGTGGCGGCTCTACGAAGACCCGCAACTCGATGAACTCGTGGTGCGTGCCCTTTCCGCCAACGCGGACCTGCGCGTCGCCTACGCCAATCTCTACGCGGCGCGTGCGGGGCTGAGGCAGGCACAGGCGGCGCGGCTGCCGGTGACGACCGTTGAAAGCGGCCTCACCGTCGACAACAGCGCGAACCAGCCTAGTGCGGCGTCGGTGTCCGCAAGCGACTGGGACATTGCCGCCACCGCAAGCTGGGACATCGACCTGTTCGGCCGCCTGCGCACCGGCGCTCTTGCCGCCCGGGCTGATGCCGAAGCGCAGGCCGCCGCGCGCGACGCGGTGAAGGTGGCCGTAGTCGCCGATACCGTGCAGGCCTACCTGGAACTCTGCGCCTCCGCACAGGCCATCGGCGAAGCGAAAGCCATCGCCCTTGCCCAGGACCGGGCCGTGGCGCTGGTGCGCGAGCAACTGGCGGCGGGTGAAGTCTCGCCACTGGAAGTTTTGCAGGCCGCGACACTCGCCGCATCAACGCGCGCCGCCATCCCGCCTTTCGAGGCGCAGCGCATGGGCGCGCTCTACCGCATCGCCACGCTGCAAGGCCGTCCACCCGCCGAGGCGCGGCGCTATACGATTGCCTGCGCCGCCGCGCCGCACATCCGGACGGCCCCGGTCGGCGATGGCGCGGCGCTGCTGCTGCGTCGCCCGGATATACGTGAAGCGGAGCGCAGGCTGGCGGCGGCTGCGGCGCGGGTCGGCGTGGCTCGGGCCGACCTCTATCCGAAGGTCAATCTGGGTGGGGCACTGGGCCTGCTGACGGGAGCGGTCGATGCCGTCGCCGCGCCGCTCGTCAGTTGGGCGTTTCCCAACCAGGCACCCGCGCGGGCGAAGATCGCGCAGGCACGCGCCTCCGAACAGGCCGCGCTCGCGGGGTGGGACGTGGCGGTGCTCAAGGCCCTGCGCGAAGTGGAGACGGGGCTGGCGGATTATGATGCGCAGGTCCGTCGCAACAGGCTGCTGGCCGATGCGGCGCGGGAGGCACAGGCCTACGCCCGTCGTTCCGCTGCGCGCGTCAGGCTGGGCGACGCGGCGGGGCTGCTTCAGGTCGATGCGGAGCGGACGCTGGCCAGCGCCCGGCTGGACAAGGCACAGAGCGATCGCGCTGTGGCGCAGGCCGAAGTCGCGCTGTTCCGCGCGCTCGGCGGTGGCTGGCGCACCGAGCCCGCTCCGCGCTAGTCTGGCCCCATGCGAATCCTGATAATCGAAGACGACGAGGAGACCGCGCGCTTCATAAGTCGCGGGCTGGGGGAGCTTGGCCATGCGGTAGTGCTGGCAGGCAATGGTCGGGATGGGCTGTATCAGGCCATGGACGGCGCACTCGACGTGATCGTGGTCGATCGCATGCTGCCTGATCTTGATGGTCTCTCCGTGCTCAAGGCGCTGCGCGGGGCGTCGAACGATACGCCGGTGCTGATGCTGACGGCGATCGGCGGGATCAGCGATCGCGTGGAGGGGCTGACGGCCGGTGCCGACGATTATCTGGTCAAGCCCTTCGCCTTTTCCGAACTGTCCGCCCGCATCGTCGCACTGGGACGCAGGCCCGCGGTTCGGGCCGAGGCGCACCGTCTGGCGGTGGGGGACATCGTCCTCGACCTGCATCAACGGACCGTCGAACGTGGCGGCATGCGCATCGCACTGCAACCGCGCGAATTCTCGATCCTCGCCGAACTGATGCGCAATCCGCGCCGCGTCATGACGCGCACCATGCTGCTCGAACGGGTGTGGGATTTCGACTTCGACCCCACGACCAACATCGTCGAGACACACGTCAGCCGCCTGCGCTCCAAGCTGAACGCAGGCTTCGATGAGGACGCCATCGAGACGATCCGGGGTGCAGGCTACATGTTGCGGGGCGGTTGAATGCTGCGCAGGATCTGGCGCACGACACCGGGGCTGATCGCGATCACGGCGCTGGGCTTCGCGCTGGCGACGGCCGCCATCGGTGCAGTCGCCTACGAGATCACGCATGAAGCCCTGGAGGAGCAACTCGATCACCGTATAGCTGCGGAGACTTCAGGCCTGCTTGCGGAAGCGGAGGGTGGCGGTCTGCCGGCGCTTGCGGCGGCGATCGTCCGGCGCAATGCCGCGCGCTCCACTGCCAGCCCGGAATACCTTCTGGTCGATGACGGGGGAACGAAACTGGCTGGGTCCGTGAACGCCATGGTGCCCGGGAAGACGGGTTTCGAGGAGTTCTTCCACTACCGTCTCCCCTCGGGCGACGGGCGGATCGGCCAGTCGCTGACGACGGTCGTCCCGGGGGGCGTGCTGGTGGTCGCCGCGGACCGCGCCGATCTTGACCAGATCGATCGCACGATGGGCCTGCTGTTCGCCGGGGCGTTGACGGTGATCGCGCTGGCAGGAGCGGCGATGGCGCTGCTGCTCGGCTGGACGATCCGCCACCGTCTGAACCGCATCGACACGACCGCGCAGGCGATCATCGCGGGCGACCTTGCGCGCCGGATCCCGCGCGATGGGTCGGACAGCGAATTCGATCGGCTGTCCGGGACGCTGAACCGGATGCTCGATCGCATCGAGACGCTTATGGACAATCTGCGGCAGGTGTCCAGCGACATCGCCCATGACCTGCGCACGCCGCTGACCCGCCTCCATGCAAGCCTTGACAGCATAGCCGAGGCCACCGGGGACGAAGCGCGAGTGGCCCAGATCGACCGCGCGCGAGCGCAGATGGACGACATACTCGCGATATTCTCCGCCCTGCTGCGCATCGCGGAAATCGAAGGCATGTCGGACAGGCTGCCGAAGGAGCGGTTCGATCTGTCGATCCTGATCGATCAGATGGTGGAGACCTATCGCCCGGATTTCGACGACGGCGGGCGTTCGCTGCATCTTGTTGCGCCCTCCGGAATGGAAATCGTGGGCGACCGGCGGCTGATAAGCCAGGCGCTTACCAACCTGCTCGACAATTGCCTGCGTCATACCCCGACGGGAACTGCCGTCACCGTGAGCGTCCGGGACGGGGAGGGGCTGGTCCGGATCACCGTTGCCGACGATGGCCCCGGTGCCCCCGCAGCGGAGCGTCCGCGCCTGTTCGACAGGTTCGCCCGCGCGGAATTCGCCCGTTCGGCGGCGGGGCACGGGCTGGGCCTGAGCATGGTGCGGGCCATCGCACAGGCGCACGGTGGGGATGCGCGAATACTGGACGATTGGCGGGGCTTCGCTGTGGAAATCGGGATCGGAGCCACGGCGCATTGACGGTTTTCCGGACCTGCTTTTGGCTGTGCTGCCCCTTACGTTGCCGCCGCAATCGGTGAAGACTGTTCCATTCCCGCTGGTCCGCCCCCGGTTTTCGCACTATCGCAAGCCCGATGCGCATACTGGTGATCGAGGACGACGCGGCCCTCAGCGATGAAATCGCCCGTGCCCTTAGAGCGGAGAACTTCGCGGTGGACGTCGCCGCGAACGGAGAGGATGGCCGCCATCTGGGATCGACCGAGCGATACGACGCGGCCGTGCTGGACCTTGGCCTACCCAAGGTGGATGGGCTGACGGTACTGCAATCGTGGCGGGCGGAAGGGCAGGGGCTTCCCGTGCTGATCCTGACTGCCCGCGATGCCTGGGCGGAGAAGGTCGCCGGGTTCAAGGCGGGCGCGGACGATTACCTCATCAAGCCGTTCCGCGTGCAGGAACTGATCCTGCGCCTGCGTGCGCTGGTGCGCCGGTCCGGCGGCCATGCATCGAACAAAGTCGCTTGCGGTGCGCTGGTGTTCGACGTGCAACTGGGTCACTTCGAGAAGGACGGCCTGCCGGTACGGCTGACCGCGTTCGAGTGGCGCGTGCTGTCGGCGCTGATGCTGCGCAAGGACACGGTTGTGGATCGGCGCGAACTGCTCGACCGGGTCTACGAATACGATGCCGACGTCGATTCCAACTCGCTGGAAGTCATCGTCGGCCGCTTGCGGCGCAAGATCGGCGCGGACATGATCCGTACCATTCGCGGACGCGGCTATCTGCTGACGGCCGAATGAGGAATCGTCTGGCGATCCAGTGAATTCACGTAGCAGTCCTACTTTCTCCGTCATTCCCGCCTTCGCGGGAATGACGAAAATGGTTGTCTCCGGTGCGATCACGTTCCCGCTCAGCGCGGCAACCTGAGGCAGACGCGCAGACCGCCCATCGGCGAACGATCGAGTTCGAGCGAACCGCCGTGCAGCTCTGCGAGTTCGCGTGCGATGGGCAGGCCGAAACCATGGCCGTCCTCACGCTCGTCCAGGCGGCTGCCTGGCACCAGCGCCTGATCGATGGCCTCGGCGGACAGGCCGGGGCCATCGTCCTCAATGACGATGCGGGCCATGTTGCCTGCCTCATGCGCCGACAGGCGAATCTCGCGCGCGGCCCACTTCCACGCATTGTCGAGCAGGTTGCCGAGCATCTCGGCCAGATCCTGCGGGTCGCTTTTGACGGCAAGGTTGGGGGGGATGCCAGCGGTGAACGCGATGTGACGGTCCGCATGGATGCGCCCGAGGGCGAGCACCAGTTCGTCCACACCGGCGGAAAGCGGCACCGGTGCGCCGCCCGGTGATCCCGGCGACGCGGCGCGGGCGCGAC
This sequence comes from Novosphingobium sp. FG90, assembly GCF_057808725.1. Taxonomy (NCBI): domain Bacteria; kingdom Pseudomonadati; phylum Pseudomonadota; class Alphaproteobacteria; order Sphingomonadales; family Sphingomonadaceae; genus Novosphingobium; species Novosphingobium sp. FG90. Next base: position 28,481 of record NZ_JBMDIO010000005.1, on the reverse strand, counting down.
CGAGGTGATGACGGATCGCGCCATCGATCTGCCCGACCAGTTCACCAAGCTGTCCGGACGGATCGCAACCCGGCTCCGCCACGCGGATGCTCAGTGTCGCCAGCGGCGTCTTGAGGCCGTGCGCAAGGTTGGAAACGTGGCCTCTGGCGCGCGCGAGTGCGGCCTCGTTCTCGTCCAGCAGGGCATTGAGCTCATGCGCGAGCGGGGCAAGCTCGGCGGGCTGGCGCATGGGTACGCGATCCAGCGTACCGTCGCGCACCGCAGTCAGTGCCCTCTGCAACCGGGCCAGAGGCGCCAGGCCGAAGTGCAATTGCGCGAACGTTGCCGCCAGTAGCGCGCCGCTCAGCCCGCCAAGGATGAGCAGGATCGGCGTCAGCGCCTTTTCCAGCATGCCGGAGAACATCCGGGCGGGTGCGAATGCGGTGATGCGGATGGTTCCGGCAGGTGTCCGGTTCTCCAGCGTGCGCACGTAGGAATTCGGGGTGCGGCCCGCGAGCAGGCTTTCGTCACCTCCCCGGAAATGCCCCTCGCGTCCTGGCGGTCCTTCCCAGCTGATGTCGTCGAGCCTCGGCACATCGCGCGATGCATAGACCCGGGTCGGGGTCTCGATCTGCCAGCCCCAGCCACGTCGGTGTTGCGTAAAGGGGCCGAGTTCGGACAGCATCGCCGCGTCCACGGTTCCGTCCGCCCGTAAGCTGCGCAGCAGCAGGGCAATCTGCCCGTCCAGTCGCTCATTGAGGCTGCGGCGCACCAGATCGTAGACACCTTCGCGGATCAGCACGGCGGCCAGCAGCAGCGCAACGCCGGTCAGCGCCAGTCCGGCCATCAGCAACCGGGCGCGGATCGAGCGCGGAAGCAGCTTCATATCGGTGGCGTCCCTATGCCCGGCGTGTCTTTGTACCCTGTCGCTCATACTCCGTGCCCCCCAACCGAACCTGAATGCCCCGCTGCGACAAATCAAAACGGAATCTGAACCGTACTGTTCAGCCTGCATAAGCCCATAGTCGCTATTAATATTCACTATCAACAAATGATGCCGCCAGGCCGTGAGGGAAAATGCAAAAGCAGACGATCGATGGGTCGGGTGATCGACCGGGCACCTGCTCGATCGCCGCGCGTCGAGCGGGCCGTCCTCTCAGCGTGCTTACCCTGCTTGAACGTCGCGTCGTTGCTCTTTTGCGCACGGCCTGTGACGCTCAGTGCGCCTTAGGCGTCGTTCAGTCCCCCCTCCGTCGCATACTCGAACGCCTCGCGGTAGAGGTGGAAACCAACGATCTTGTCGTGTTCCGAGAGCAGTCCCGCTTCGTCAGCGACGACGAAATCGCCATCCTGAGCTGGCTGTCGATGCTCCAGCGTCCGTCGCAATCGGTCCATCTTCACAAGGCCAATCCCTTCCAGCAGGCCCTGCGCGCCTTCGCCGACCAGCTGCTGCAAGAAGAGCGTCGCCTGCCCGGGCGGTCGCTTCTTGCTGATGACAGGATTGAGCGGGAAGACTGTTTTCGTATGGAATTTCAATGTGATATGACATTGGAACCGGCGCCGGATGCCAGTGCCGAAAGCGCGGAGGCGCGGGCGCTTGCCCTTGTCGATCGCTGCCGGTTCGCCACTGCTGCGCAATTCCGCGCGCTCGGCATCTCCACCCAGAAGCTGAGCCGCCTGTGCCGACGTGGATACGTCGAACGGGTTGCACTGGGCCTGTATCGGAAACCGGGGGCCTCGGGCGCGATGCTTGCATCCTAGACCTCGTCATCGACGCCGCGATCCGCCGGCGAAAATTCAAATAAATCAGGTGTTAATCCAACCAAGGGGGCTCTCTTGTCCAATTCCCGTATCCGTCGTTCACCCTCCCGGGTCGCCCCGGCCTACCTGGCGCTCGCCTGTGTCGGTTTCGCGTCCACGCCCGCACCCGCACTCGCGCAGGAAGCCAGGGAAGAAGCAACTCCGAACCTCGGCGGCGTGACCGTTTCCGACACCGCGATCGAGGAGACCCCCTACAAGGTCGACCGCGCCGCCTCGCCGAAGTACACTGCGCCGCTGCTCGACACGCCCAAGTCGATCGTCGTCCTGCCCTCCGAAGTGATCCGCGAAAGCGGCTCGACCACCTTCGTCGAAGCGCTGCGCACAGTGCCGGGCATCACGTTCGGTGCCGGTGAGGGCGGCAACCCGCAGGGCGACCGCCCCTTCATCCGTGGTTTTGACGCACAGGGCAGCACGTACATTGACGGCATCCGCAGCGTCGGCGGGCAGTCGCGCGAAATCTTCGCGGTCGAGCAGATCGAAGTGGTCAAGGGCGGCGATTCCACCATGGGCGGTCGCGGCAGTGCCGGTGGCAGTCTCAATCTCGTCAGCAAGATGGCGCATCTGGGCACCGACGCCCGCGCTGATCTCAGCTACGGCACCGACGACTACAAGCGCGCGACGATCGATGCGAACTACCAGATCGCCGAGACCGCCGCGATCCGTCTGAACGGCATGTGGCACGACGCCGACGTCGCCAAGCGCGATGTCGTCACCTACAACCGCTGGGGCATCTCGCCCTCAGCGGCACTAGGGCTCGGCACCTCGACCCGTGCCTTCGTGAACTATTATCACCTCGAAAGCGACGACATCCCCGATCCGGGCATTCCCTTCGAGCGTTCCGCAGGTCAGGTCACCTCGACCGGCCTCCTGCACATCGGCCCTGCCGAGGTCGTGAATGGCCAGAAGGTCGATCGCAGCACGTTCTATGGGCTCGCCAACCGCGACTTCCGCAAGACCAACGTGGACGAGCTTCTCATGCGTGCCGAACATGACCTCTCGGATCGGGTCAAGCTGCGGGGCACCGCCAAGTACGCGAACGCCAAGCAGTCCTACATCATCACCCAGCCCGACGACAGCCAGGGCAATGTGCAGAACGGACTCGTCTGGCGTCGTGCGAATTCGCGCTGGAGCGACGTCGACTCGATGGTCGGCCAGATCGACTTGTCGGGCACTTTCGACACCGGTGGTATCGAACATTCGTTCTCGGTGGGTGCCGAGGCGAGTTGGGAGCAGTCCAGGCGCGGCAACTTCGCGGTGAATACCAACGTCACGTCGGTCAACACGGGTGCCGGCCGTTGCAGCGCTGCGCAGCAGGCGGCGTTCAATTGCACCAGCCTGTTCAACCCGAACCCCTATGACAACTGGCAGAACATTCCGGTCGGCGGCACGACGGGGGTTCCGATCACGCGCAGCGCTGCCACGGCCAAGACCGAGGCGACGACTTATGCGATCTATGCGCTGGACACGATCAGCTTCTCGGACTCGCTGAAGCTGAACCTCGGCATTCGCAACGACTGGTACAAGACGGTCCAGACCACGATCCCGACCACCGCCGCCGCGCCGGTTCTGGAGAAGAAAGACAACTTCCTGAACTATCAGGCGGGTCTGGTGTTCAAGCCCATGGCGAACGGCAGCCTCTACGTGTCCTACGCCAAGTCTACCACGCCGCCCGGCAGTCTTGTCGGTGAAGGGCAGGAAGGTAACGCGATTGCGCTGACCACGCTGGACGATCTCAAGGCGGAGGGCACCAAGTCCTATGAAATCGGTACAAAGTGGGATTTCATGGACTCCGCAGTCGGCCTCAGCCTTGCTGTGTTCCGCACCGAGACCAAGAACGCCCGCACGACCGGCGCCAACGGCCTTCTCGAATACGTCGGCGAGCGTCGTATCCAGGGTGTTGAGATCGGCTTCAACGGCAAACCGCTACCGTTCTGGAGCATCTTCGGGGGTTATACCTACATGGACTCCGAGGTGCGCAGCATCGGCACCAACGTCACACCGACCACGGCATTCGCGCTGGACAAGCCGTTCCCGAACACGCCCAAGCATAGCTTCACGACCTGGACTACCTTCGACATCGCCGAACGCTTCCAGATAGGGGGTGGAGCGATCTATAACTCGAAGCAGTACGGCAGTTTCGGCAATGCCATCATCGCCGGCACCAATAACACGATCGTCCGCTCGATCCCCGGCTACTGGCGCTTCGATGCGACGGCGGCAGTGGATGTGAGCGACAACATCGCGCTGCGCGTGAACGTCCAGAACCTGGCGAACAAGCGCTATTATGACCGCACGTACACCACCCACTTCGTGAACATCGCACCTGGCCGTTCCGCCTTTGCGACGCTATCTCTGAAGTACTGAATCTGATATGGCGGTGCCGTCGCGGGGGCACCGCCATCAGTTGTGATCCCATTGTTTCCTCGGGTTTCGCTGCAAAGCGACGCGCCATTGCCCGCAAGATCGCGCGGAAAGGCGCGGGGCGCAGTGAGACGCCTGCCGGGGAAGTCGTTGCGCCGGATGCGGCGGAGGGGCCGAAAACGCCGCGCGAGGCGGGCAAGCCCAAGCCGGATTGCTTGCATACCGAAAGAAGATCCTTCGGATGCCGTTCAAGCGCCAGCCGGGAAGTGAACGCCCCAGCAGTTTCGTCCGTCGATCCTGAGGTGACGCGGGCATGGCGGATCGTTATGGGGCCAGTCCCTCGAAGCCTATTTCGACAGGAAGAATGCTTATGAACAACAGTGATCTCGCAGATACCATTGCCACCGATGCCGGCATCACCAAGGCCGACGCGCGCAAGATCGTCGATGCCGTTTTCGTTGCGATCACGGACGCAGCGGCCAAGGGTGAAGAAATCTCGCTAAACGGTTTTGGCAAGTTCAAGGTCAAGGACACCCCGGAGCGCGAAGGTCGTAACCCCGCGACTGGTGAAGCGATGACCATCAAGGCCGCTCGCAAGCTGTCCTTTACGCCCGCAAAGGCCGTGAAGGACAAGTTGAACGGCTGACAAACGGCTGCGGCGTCCTCCTCGCGAGGGCGCCGCCCTTTGCCCCCGAGTAGGAGGCTAACAGCGAGCATCGACCTTGCGCCGCGTGATCGACCGGCCAGTGTCAACTCGACCGAAGTCCGTTTGAGTGCGGATGCTCGTTCCTTGCCACGGCATTGAACTCTGCCAGATGCCGTGGCGGGACCACTCCGGATTCAGAACTTCGTCCTGAGCGTTACGCCATACGTGCGCGGATCTCCCAGAGTGCCGGTCACCGCGCCTGTGGTCCCGGCGGACAGGCTGAGGTAATAGAGCTTGTCCGTCAGGTTGCGCGCCCACAGCTGTATGTCGAGTACCCCGTCGAGCGCCCGCACGCCGATGCGCGCATTGACCAGCGAATAGCCCGGGATCAGCGAATAGCGCGAAAGGCTGGCGGTAGTGTTGAAGTCCGACCGGTAGCTGTAATCGGCGCCGAAGTAGACTTCGCTGTCGCGGCCCAGCACTTCGCCCAGGCCCTGACGCGCTTCGCCGCCAGCCGAGGCCGCCCACTTCGACACGCCCGGCAGACGCCGTCCGCTGAGATCGCAGGTGGTCTGCCCGGTCACCTCGATCGGGCACGGTGCATTGGGATAGTCCACGTACTTCGCATCGGTGAACGCGCCCGAGGCATAGAGCGACAGCCACGGCGCCGGATTTGCGCGCAAGTCCGCCTCGAAACCGCGCGTGCGCACTTTGCCGACGTTGGTGAAGTAGGACTGGTTGTTGCGCTCCACATCGACCACCGTGGTCTGGTAATCGCTGTCATCGGTCCAGAACGCGGCTAGGTTGGCGGTCAGCTTGTTGCCGAACCACGCGGTCTTCACGCCCAGTTCGTAGCTGTCGATCGTCTCGGGCTTGATGACCGGATCGGCGGCGAAGGCGCCCGTCGTCACGATGTTGGCAAGGTTCAAGCCGCCGAACTTGTGGCCGCGCCCGAATGTCGCGTAGACCAGCGCGTCGGGCGTGACCTTCCACGACAGCGTCGCCGAGCCGGACAGGCGGCCTTCCTTGGTGCTGGCGGAATAGGAATTGGCGACGCCGTAACGCGAGCGGATCGAGTTGGCGGCGGCCAACTGCGCGGTGGTCAGCCCGTCGAGGCTGGCGCCGGTGGCAGTCTGCTCGAACCAGCCGGTCTTGGTCTCGTAGGTGTAGCGCAGGCCCGTGGTGAGATCGAGCGTGGGCGTCACGTGCCAGATCGTCTGGCCGAAGGCGGCGTAACTGTTGGTCACCGGGCGCGAGTGGCCGAGGATGGTGTAGCCGTTGAGCGCGGCGGCAGCGGCGGTGCGGTCCACGCTGGGCGCCACGAACCATGCGGCGGCATCGCTGCCATAGGCATTCAGCGCCTCGGCATCGATCGACTGCCACAAGTAGTAGAGGCCCGCGACGTAATCGACCTTGCGCGTGCCTTCCGAGGCGATGCGCAGTTCCTGGCTGAACTGGCGCTGCTCGTTGCTCTGGTGGAAGTCGGTGCCGGCGTCGAGGCTGGTGGAATCGCCGTCGTTGTGCGGATACCAGTTCCACGCGCGGTAGGCGGTGACCGAGGTGATCGTGTTGCCCGGAATCGTGAGGTCGGCGATCGAGGTCACGCCCCACTGGTTCATCTTGTAGCGAGGGTTGGCATCCACATCGACCTGCCGCGCCGAAGGATCGATCGGCAGCGGCGTATAGCCGGTGCGCGCGGCGCGGGCGTAGTAGTTGTTCGCGAAGGTCGTGCCGTTGTCGTACTGGGTGAGCACGCCGGTTAGGACCGCCGCCGCCGTCTTGGAATGCTGGCGGCCATAGTCGCCGATCAGTCGCAGCTTGAAGTTGCTGGCAGGCGTGAACAGCAGCTGCCCGCGCAGGCCGAAATCGTGGTAGTCCTGCGTGTCCGAACCGTCATAGCGGTTGGTCATGTAGCCGTCGCGGTCAGTTTTTGACACGTAGAGGCGCGCGGCCAGCAGATCGTCCACCAGCGCGCCGCTGGTATAGGCGTGAACCTGCCGGAAATCGTAGTTCCCGAAGGTCACGTCGCCGCCCGCCTCGGGCTCGAACGTGGGCGACTTGGTGGTGACGACGACCGCGCCCGCCGAAGTGTTCTTGCCGAACAGCGTGCCCTGCGGCCCGCGCAGCACTTCGATGCGCTCCACGTCTGAGAGGTCGAACACCGCCTGTCCAGGCCGCGCGAGGTAGACCTGGTCGACATAGACGCCGACCGCCGGTTCCAGCCCGTCATTGTAGACCGAGACATTGTTGCCGAGGCCGCGGATGTTGATGCTAGTGTTGCGCGGATTGGTGTTGGTGACGACGAGGCTGGGGGTCAACTGCTGCAGATCGCGCAGGTTGTAAGTGCGTGTCGCGGCCAGCTGCTCGCCGCCGAAGGCGTTGGCGGCCACCGGAACGTCCTGGATGCGCTCGTTGCGGCGACGGGCGGTGACCATGATATCGAGGCCTCCACCACCTTCTGCGTCGGCAGCGGCTTCGGCGGCAGGCGCCTCGTCGGCGTATGCGGGGGCGGCAGCCAGCGCGCTCGACCCGAGCAGGGCGAGCGTAGTGGCACGCAGGAACGTGTTCATGAAAAAGACCCTCATTGCATGATGCGACCGGCGACCGGGCGGCCACCTGAAACTCAACTGTTTTAGTAGAGAACTCATTGTGTGCAGCAACAAAGATTCTCTACATAACTGGTAGAGTAAAACTTTGTGGGCCGCCGGGGGTGCTCTCGTTAGGTCTTGCGCTCCCACGCAACGCCACGAACGGAACCGACGTGACCCGCAAGGCCGCCCTGATCGCCGCCGCTCTCATGAGCACCCTGATGACCCGTCCCGCCGCCGCGCAGGCGCTCCCCGCCGCGCCTGCGCCCGCTCCGGGCACCGCGCAGAGTGCTGCGCGGCCCAACTTCCTCGTCATCGTTGCCGACGATCTCGGCTGGTCGGACCTCGGCGCCTTCGGCAGCGAAATCGCGACGCCGAACCTCGATGCGCTGGCCAACGGCGGCGTGCGTTTCACCGGCTTCCACACCGCGCCCACCTGCTCGCCCACGCGCTCGATGCTGCTGAGCGGTGTGGACAACCACGAGGCCGGGATCGGCACGATGGTGGAATCGCGCCCCGCCGCTTTTGCTGATCGGCCCGGCTACGAAGGCTATCTCAACGACCGCGTCGCCTCGATCGCGGAACTGCTGCAGCAGGGTGGCTACCGCACGCTGATGTCGGGCAAGTGGCACCTCGGCCTCACCGAGGATCGCGGCCCGGCGGCACGCGGGTTCGACCATTCCTACGCGCTGCTGCAGGGGCTGGGCAATCACTTCGGCGCCGACCAGAATGCGGCCTGGACGAAGGCCAAGGCCAATTCGCTCTACCGGCAGGACGGCAAGCTGGTGAAGTTCCCGGTCGGGCACTACTCGGCGGACCAGTTCGCCGACAAGCTGATCGGCTTCCTCGATGACGGGGCCGCTGACAAGCGCCCGTTCTTCGCCTACCTCACTTTCACCACGCCGCACTGGCCGATGCAGGCCCCGGCCGAGACGATCGCGAAGTACAAGGGCCGCTACGATGCGGGCTACGAAGTGCTGCGTGCGCAGCGGCTGGAGCGGCAGAAGAAGCTTGGCCTCGTCGCGCTCGACCAGCAGCCCCATGCGCTTGACGGCGTGAAGCCGTGGGACAGCCTGACCGCCGAGCAGAAGGCTTTCGAGGCCCGCAAAATGGAAGTCTACGCGGCGATGGTGGACCGCATGGACCAGAACGTCGGCCGCGTGGTCGCCGAACTGAAGCGCACCGGCCAGTACGACAACACGGTCATCGTGTTCCTGTCGGACAACGGCCCCGAGGGCAGCGAGATCGACGCTCCGTTCCAGGTGCGCGGCGTGCCGGACGGCGCAAAGAAGCTGGGCATCGACAACCGGCTGGAGAACATCGGCAACGTGACCTCCTACGTCGGCTACGGCGCCGGATGGGCGCAGGCTAACAGCACGCCGTCTTGGCTGGTGAAGGGTTACCCCACTGAAGGCGGCACGCGGGTTTCGGCTTTCGCCTCGGGCAAGGACGTCGTCGGCAACCGGATCGCGCGCGGGTATCTCAGCGTCACTGACATCGCGCCGACCCTGCTCGACCTTGCCGGGCTGACCCAGCCCACCACCTACAAGGGCCGCGCGATCCTTCCGTTCGAGGGGCACAGTCTCGTCCCGGTCCTCGCCGAGAAGGCCAGCGAAGTGCGCTCTCCCGAGGAGCCGATCGGCACCGAACTTTTCTACCGCCGGGCACTGCGCAAGGGCGACTGGAAGGCGGTCTACCTGCCGAAGTCCGGCTCGACCTACCCGCGTGACGGCGTGGGTGAGGGCAAGTGGCAGCTCTTCAACCTCGCGACCGACCCGGCCGAAACCACTGACCTTGCCGCCAGCCATGCGGCCAAACTGGCCGAACTCGTGGCGGATTGGGATCGCTACGCGGCGCAGAAGGGCGTCGCGCTGCCCGAGGATGCCACGGGCAAGTCAGCGAAGCCCTGAATCTGCGCATGTCGGGCGCGCTGTCCGGGCATGGCGGCCCGAGATGGCGCGCCCGGGGATGCCCCGGCTGCGCGCAACGGCATCCGTACTTTCAAAATTCGTGCTCATGCCCAAGCGAGCCCAGTATGTCGCGGCGCAGGGCTTGCAGGGCAGGACTGTCCCGGTGGCGGGGGTAGGGCTCCTCGATCGTCACCTCGCGCACGATCCGGGCGGGGCGGGGGCTGAACACGACGATGCGCTGGGCCAGTAGCAGGGCTTCCTCGACGTCGTGGGTAACCAGCAGCACGGTGAATCCGGCATTGCGCCACAGGCGCAGGATCTCGGTCTGCAGGGTCATGCGGGTCAGCGAATCCAGCTTGCCGAAAGGCTCGTCCAGCAGCAGCAGGCGCGGGTCGTTCACCAGCACGCGGGCCAGCGCCGCGCGCTGCGCCATGCCGCCGGAAAGTTCGCTCGGCAGGGCCTGCTCGAAGCCTTCGAGGCCGACGAGGCGCAAGGTCCGGTCGATGCGCGCGGCGGCTTCCTGTGGGTCCACGCCCTGCGCTTCGAGACCGAGCGCGACATTGCCGTGCACGCTGCGCCATGGGTATAGCGTCGGGTCCTGGAACACGAGCAGCCGCGACGGATCGGGGCCGACGATGCGGACCTTGTCTGCCCCCAGTTTGCCTTCGGAGGGTGCCTCCAGCCCCGCCAGCAGGCGCAAAAGCGTGGATTTTCCGCAGCCGCTGGGGCCGAGCAGGGCGACGAACTCGCCGGGCTCGATGTCGAGGGTGACGTCGTCCAGCACCGGTAGCGGGCCGCCGGGCGTGTCGAAAGCGTGGTGGACGCCGCGCGCCTGCACGGACAGGCCGTGGGTCGCGGGGGAATGGACTAGAGTTACCATCGAACGATTGCCTTCTGCCAGGCGAGCACGCGGTCGCGCACGGTGAAGAGGAGGGCGATGAGGCCCGAGAACAACAGTGCCATCACGATCAGCGCGCCGTAGAGGTTGGCATAGGCCGCCCACCCCTGCGCCCACTGGAGATACCAGCCAAGCCCGGCCTTCACGCCCATCATCTCGGCCACGATCAGGACCGCGAACGATGCGCCGAGGCCCATGAAAAGGCCCACGAAAACGTCCGGGAGCGCGGCCGGGATCGCCACTTTGAGGATCAGGAACCGCTCGCTCGCGCCGAGGGTCCGGGCGATGTCGTAGTAGGCCGCGTTGACGCCCTTGACGCCCGAGGACGTCAGCACCGCGACCGGAAAGGCGGTCGCCAGCGCGATCAGGAAGGTGCTCGCGCTCTGCGATCCGGGGAACACGAAGAACGCCAGCGGCAGCCATGCGGTCGCAGGCAGCGGACCGACGAAACGCAGGATCGGATGGCCCCAGTAGCTCGCCTGTTTCCACCAGCCGATGGCGACGCCGTTGGCGAAACCGACCGCCCCGCCGATCGCATAGCCCGGCAGCAGCAGAAGCAGCGAACGGGCCGCGCTTTCGAGCAATCTGGCGCTGTCGTCGGTATAAACTTCGAGGATCGACTGGGGTGGGGGGAAGAACGGAAGCGGCAGAATTGCGGTCTTTGCGGTCAGGATCTGCCACAATGTGAGCAGCACCGCGCCTGCGCCGAGCCAGCGATCCCACGGCCGCAGCGCCGCCAGTCGGCCGCGATTTCCGGCGAATGCAAGGAGGCACAGGGCGGCACTCAACGTGCACTCAAAGGCACCCAACAGCCCCGAACGCGACCATGGGGTGATGTCAGGCCATGTCCAGGTGACCCCGGCGGCGCCAGCCCATGCCAGCGCCGCGAAGATGCCGCCACGCCACACCGGCGCGCGCGGAGAAGCCGGTTCGACCACCTCTTCACTGCGCGCGGCGAAGCCGTCAGACGATAGGGCGAGGGCGCTGCTGCTCATGGCGTGTCCTTCATGCGAAAAGCTGTTCGACGGTGCGGCTGGCGAAGGTCTGTGGATCGGTGGTCGGCTTCATCACGCCGACGTCGCGCAGCTCTCCGGCGTAGAGCGCGACCTCATTGTGGAGATCGCGGCCGACCGGGTGGTGATCGTGCGTCTGCATCTTCAGCACCGCGACCAGATCCTCGACGCTGGCCTTGGCATAGGGCGCGAAGGCGCGGGCCACTGCCTCGGGCTGCTGCGAGCAGATCGAGGCTGCCGTCGTCAGCGCCTGTGCCAGCGCGACGCCGCTGGCGCGGTCGCGGCGCAGCAGGTCGCCGCTGGCGCCGAGCACGCAGCACACGCGGTCCTGCCAGGGGGCCGAGAGGTTGGAGAGCACCTCCACCAGATCGCCGCCCGAATTCTTCTGCAGCACGTAGGCGATAGGATCGGAATCGACGAAAGCCTGGATCTCGCCCTTCTCGACCGCGGCGGCGAGGAGCGGCGCGGGGAATGCCTTCCATTCGACGTCGCGGTTCGGGTCGAGGCCGTTGGCCTTCAGCAGCACTGCCAGCGCGTTGCGACCGGCGCCGGTGATTTCCGACAGGCCGATCGCCTTGCCGCGCAGGCTCTCCACCGCATCGGTGATCCCCGCCCGTCGCGATCCGAGCACGCGGATGCAGCCGCCGTGGGTGCCGGCGATCAGCCGCACGTCGAAGCCCTGCTCCAGCGGCTTGATCCAGCGCAGGATCATGCCGACCCCGGCGTCGGCCTTGCCGGTGGAGATCGCTTCCAGCAGCTGATCGGTGGACCCGGCGAAGTTCATCAGCTCCACGTCGAGGCCGAAGCGCTCGTAAATGCCCTGCTCCTTGGCCAGCAGCGCGGGGGCGAGGCAGATGGCGTTGGCATTCCACGCCAGCGTGATCTTGCGCTGCCCTTTCGCATTGCGCGGCAGCGGCGAGGGCCGCGCGGCGGCATAGAGCCCGGCCGCTCCCGCCGCCGCGACCACGCCGCCCGCCAGCACGCTGCGCCGGTTGACGAGCGGACGCGGCGGCGGGGCTTCGGGTTCGGCGATGTCGTCGTCAGGCGGCGTGAAAGTCATGCGGGTTCGCTTGCTGGAAGGGAAATGGAGACCCGCACGCCGGGGGTTTCACGCGAAGTGCCCCGGCAGGATCAATCCTTGCTCCCCAAGCCTAGCGCCGCGATCGGACAAGACTATCGGGCAATGGCAATGTGACTATTGAGCTATCTCAACAGAAATTCAGTCCACAAACTCTCAAGCCAGATCGCGCCGAACTCGTTTGCCCGACGCGGCGGCAGTGAACACAGGTTGCGCCAGACACCTTGTGCTTCCGGAGCTTCGACGATGGCGACCCGTATACTTGAACCCGCTGCGCTGCGCCATCCCGATGACGCCGCCTTGCAGGAGATCACCCGCAGGCTGGCAGTCACCGCGCAGGACCACGACCGCGCCGCCACGTTCCCGCGCGCCAACTTCGCCATTCTGGCCGAGGCGGGCCTCATCGGCCTGACCGTCGATCCTCGGCTTGGCGGCGCGGGCACGGGCTATGCCGATACGCTGAGGGTGCTGGGCGCGGTGGCTGAGGGCGAGCCGTCCACTGCGCTGATCCTGTTCATGACTTATGCCTTCCACGCCGCCGAGAAAGGCGCCCGCTGGCCGCGCCCGCTCTACGAAAGACTGGCGCGCGAGGCGGTGGCGGGGCGCGGGCTGATCGGCACGTTCCGGGTAGAGCCGGAACTCGGCACCCCGGTGCGCGGGGGCCTGCCCAAGACCACCGCCACGCGCACCCCGCAAGGCTGGAGCATCAGCGGCGAGAAGATCTATTCCACCGGATCCACCGGGCTCGACTGGTTCGTCGTCTGGGCGCGCACCGACGAGGTAGCCCCGCGCGTTGGCAGCTTCCTCGTGGACCCGGCGACGCCCGGTATCACCATCGTGCCCGAGTGGGACCACCTCGGCATGCGCGCCACGGTGAGCCACAAGGTCGTGTTCGAGGACGTGGCGATCCCGGCGGAACACGCGGTCGATGTCCGGCTTCCCGCCGAGTGGGAACCGGCGGCGGGGCAAGCCCTGTGGAACGCGCTGGCGATCGCCACGATCTACGACGGCGTCGCCCGCGCCGCACGGGACTGGCTGGTCGGCTATCTCAACGCGCGGGTGCCCGCGAACCTCGGGGCTGCGTTGGCGACCCTGCCGCGCGTGCAGGAGAAGCTGGGCGAGATCGAGGCGCTGCTCTACACCAACCGCGCCCTGATCGCAGGCGCGGCGCGGGCGGCCGACGAAGGCGCGCTGCCCTCCTCCACCGAGGCCAACCTGATCAAGCATGTCGCCAATGCGAATGCGATCCGGGCGGTGGCGCTGGGTCTGGAACTGACCGGCAACCCGGGCATCAGCCGCAACAACCCGCTCGAGAGGCATTACCGCGACGTGCTGTGCAGCCGGATTCACTCACCGCAGGCGGACACGGTGCTGGTCGGGGCAGGGCGCAAGGCGCTGTTTGCCCAGTGAGGTGCAGACGACGTCGCCACTCAATTCGCGGGCGGCGTCCTGCAATTCAGCGGCAATATTGACGCAATGTTTATCCATTTAATTTCACATGGCATTTCCATTCGGTCATATTTTATTTCCCGACCATTGCCTTGAGCGCCTCCCGATTGACACCCCGGCCAAATTTATCAACCGGCCCCGCTAATGCGAGTACGTCGCATTACCAACAGGGGGTTCAGCCGTGTCCATCGTCTCTCGCATCGCCAGTAATCGTTCCCGTCAGCTTGCCGGGAGCGGCCTTGTCCTGCTTGCGTGTCTCGGGGCGCAGACTGCCCGCGCTGACGACGCGGCGGATGCCGAAACCGGATCGCCGATCGTGGTCACGGCGGCGGGCTATGCACAGGATATCATCGAGGCGCCCGCAAGCATCACCGTGATCGACCGCGCCGATCTGCAGGACAAGCGCTTCGGCAGTCTGGCGGAGGCTCTGCAGGACGTGCCCGGCATCGACGTCGGCGGCGAGGCGGGCAAGACCGGCGGCCTCAACATCTCCATTCGCGGCATGCCCAGCGACTACACGCTGGTGCTGATCGACGGCCGCCGCCAGAACGCGCCGGGCGGCGTCACCCCCAACGGCTTCGGCGAGACTTCGACCAGCTTCATGCCGCCTTACTCCGCCATCGACCGGATCGAGGTGGTGCGCGGGCCGATGTCGACGCTTTACGGGTCGGACGCGATGGGCGGCGTCGTCAACATCATCACCCGCAAGGTCGGCAGCCGCTGGGTCGGCACCGCCACCGCCGAAAGCACGATCCAGGGGGACGAGCGTTTCGGCAACATCCAGTCGATCAACGGCTTCGCGCAGGGGCCGGTGGTGAAGGACCTCGTCGGCCTGACGCTGCGCGGCAGCGTGTTCCACCGCGAGGGATCGAGCATCGAGATCCCCGGCGATCCGGCGCTGACGCTGGGGCGCAACCCGGTCCGCTCGGACGTCTATACTTATGGCGGGCGCCTGAGCATCACGCCCCATGCCGATCATGACCTGTGGGTCGAATTCGACCGGAACGAGCAGACTTACGACAATACCGAAGGCCGGCTCGGCACACTGGGTTCGGGCGGCTATTCGCCCGAGCAGAAGTTCAACCGCACCAACTACGTGCTCGCGCATAGCTGGCGGATGGGTGATTTCGGCCAGCTCGACACCACCCTGACCCGCAACGACACCGAGACCATCGGCCGTCTGATCCCCAACGGCACCCCCGGCGCGGTGCCCGGCAGCGCCCGTTCGCTGGAAGCACGCAACGACATCATCGACAGCCGCTTCGCCGGCAAGGCGGGACCGCTGGCGTTCACCGTCGGCGGCCAGTACTGGAAGGCCCGGATGATCGACGGCGTCGCGCCCGAGCCGTTCAAGTTCACCCAGTGGGCCGGTTTTGCCGAGGCCACGCTGACCGTGTTCGACGGCTTCAACGTCACCGGCGGCATGCGCTACGACGATCACTCGACGTTCGGCAACAAGTGGTCGCCGCGCGCCTATGCGGTGTGGAACGTGACCGATGCGCTGACCCTCAAGGGCGGTGTCAGCCGCGGCTTCAAGACCCCGCGCGTGGAACAGATCGCCAGCGGCATCATCGGCTTCGGCAGCCAGGGCCGCGTCCCGCTGATCGGCACGCCGGGCCTGACGCCGGAAACGAGCACCACCTACGAGGCGGGCATCTACTTCGACAACAAGGGCTTCTTCAGCGGCAACGTCACGCTGTTCAACAACGACTTCGACGACAAGATCGCCAGCGGTCCCGGCATCCCGAACTGTTCCTTCGCGGGCAATCCCAACCGTCCGGGCTGTCTGGACGTGGGCAACTTCCCGGCGGTGGACCTGTTCGGCCAGTCGATCAACATCGACAAAGCCCGCACGCGCGGGGCCGAAGTGGCGACGCGCTTCGCCTTCACCCCCGCGCTTACCCTGGCGCTGAACTACACTTATACCGAGACCGAGCAGCTCAGCGGGTCGGAAAAGGGCCTTCCGCTGATCGGCATGCCCAAGCACATGGTGAACGGCAACTTGCGCTGGAAGGTCAGCGATGTTGCAAGCGTCTGGGCGCGGGCCGAGGTGCGCTCCAGCCGCTATCGCGGCGCCAATGCGCAGCAGGTGGCGGTGGGCGACTTCCGCAGCTACGAGGTGTTCCACCTTGGCGGCTCGTACCAGATCGCCCCGGCCTTCCGCCTTGCCGCGACCGTCTACAACGTGCTCGACACCGACTATGCGGTGTACGTGCCGTACCAGAGCGGCGCGGCGACGGTCTACACGCCCGCCTACTCGATCAATCAGGAGGGCCGCCGCCTGTGGCTTTCGGCGACGGTCGACTTCTGACCGGCACGCTGCCGCCTTGCATGTGCCGCACCGCCAGCGACAGGCTGGCGAATGCGGCCTGAAGATGCGGCAGCGCATCGGCCGCCGGCGGGGTAAGAGACAGCCCGCCGGGGCCGGTGCGCGGCCTTGCGAAAAGGTCCAGTCCGAAGTCCTTCTCCAGCCGCGCGACGAGCTGGCCGACGGCGGAGGGCGTCACCCCGAGTTCGCGCGCGGCCAGCAGGAAGCTGCGATTGCGCGCGACCGCCTCGAACGCGCGCAGGGCATTGAGGGGTGCGTTCACGGGATGAGGACCCGGCATGGATGCGCTTGTCAGGTGCGTGCCGTCACTCTGCGGCCACCGCCACCGCCAGCGACGGCGCGGCATGGCGATGCTCCGGCACCGGCAGGCCGAGGTGGCCGCGCAGGGTGTCATGCGCGTATTCGGTGCGGAACAGGCCCCGGCTCTGGAGGATAGGCACGACGCGCTCGCGGAAGAGGGCGAACTCGTCCGGGGCGCCGACGACGACGTTGAAGCCGTCCGCCGCGCGGCCCGTGAACCAGCGCTCGATCTCGTCGGCGATCGTCTCGGGCGAGCCGACGAAGCCCTTGCCGCCGGGGTTCTGGCCGCGCTGGGCGGCCTGCCGCAAGGTCAGCTTCTCCTCGCGCGCGGTGCGGATGATCCGCTCGGCCGCGCCCTTGTAGCTGTTGAGCGTGACGCCGGTGAGATCGGGGAAAGGCGCGTCCAGATCGTACTGGCTGAAGTCGTGGTAGTTGAACGCGCGGCCGAGCTGGACGAGCAGCTTGGCGATATCGAGGTTCTCCGCACGCTCGCGCTCGATGCGGCGGGCTTCCTCGTCCGTCTCGGCGATCAGCGGGAACAGGCCGGGGAGCACCTTGATCGCGTCCGGGTCGCGGCCGAGTGCGGCGGCGCGGGCCTTGAGGTCGGCGTAGTATTGCTGGCCCGAGGCGAAGTCCGGCGAGGCGGCGAAAGTGGCTTCGGCGATGTGGGCGCCGAGGTTGCGGCCCTCGTCGCTGTCGCCCGCCTGGAAGATCACCGGCTGACCCTGCCGCGAGCGGGTGAGGGCCAGCGGCCCGGCCACCGCGAAATGGCGGCCTTTGTGGTCGAGGCGGTGCTGTTTGTCCTTGTGCAGGAACAGGCCCGATTGCTTGTCGCGAGGGAAGGCGTCGTCTTCGTAGCTGTCCCATAGGCCCTGCACGACCTCGACGAATTCCTGCGCCCGTTCGTAGCGCACGGCGTGGTCGAAGTGCTCCTCGCGGCCGTAGTTGCGCGCGGCGCCTTCGAGGCCGGTGGTCACCACGTTCCAGCCCGCGCGGCCCCGGCTGATATGGTCGAGCGAACCGAACTGGCGCGCGACGTTGTAGGGCTCCCAGTAACTCGTCGTCAGCGTGCCGACGAGGCCGATGCGCGAGGTGTGCCCGGCGACGGCGGAAAGCAGCGTCAGCGGCTCCAGCCGGTTGAGGAAGTGCGGCGAGGTGTCTGGCGTGATGAACGGGGAATCGACGATGAACACCAGGTCGAACTTGGCGTCCTCGGCGAGTTTCGCGTTGGTGATGTACCAGTCGATATCGACGCTGGCATCGCCCGGCACGTCGGGATGGCGCCAGTTGTACTGGTCGTTGCCTACGCCGGTAAGTATGGCGCCGAGATGAAGCTGCCGCTGGCTCATGAGGATATTCCCGTTTCTGCTGTGACGATGGACAAAGCCTAATCGACACATTCCGCGGCGAATAACGAGCGTTTCCCATAGCGTTATTCGCGTCGCTAAACGGACGGCGGCAGTATGATCAATTCTCAAGCGAGCGGTTCGACTTCCAATTTGTCTCATCGCCGGGCGGCCCATACCCATCGCTCATCAGGTCAGGCCTCGGCGACTATTTGACATCAAACGCCGATATAAATGCCGTGCTGGTGAGACACGCTGAAAAGGCCCTGCACGCTGCCATGGCGTGCGCGCCGGATGCACCCTGACCTCGGGGATATCCTTTTTCGAAAATCGACAGGTCGGGCCGGATTTGCCGCTCCCGGAAGCTCCCGCTGCGGGGCTTCAAGCGGTGCGCCCGATGAATAGACAGGGGTGAACAATGCGAAAATCGGCACGCCATACGGGCAATGCCTGGGGATCGGCCAGCAGTCGGCACGCGCTGGGCTTCGCGCTGGCGATGGCGGTAGGCACAGGGGCGGCACCAGCCTTCGCGGCAGACGAGGCGGAAGGCGCGGACAGCAGCGATGCGGCGGCGGAAATCCTCGTCGAAGGGACGCGCTCGCGTGGGTCGGTGGTGGAGGCCGGGCCGCTTGGCACGCGCACCATTCTGGAGACGCCGTTCTCGGTCTCCGCCGCCGATACCGACCAGATCAACGGTATCGCCGCGACCACGATCGACGCCGCGTTCAATTACGATCCTTCGGTGCGCTCCAACAATTCGGGGCTGGCTTCGGGCAATACCTTCAGCATTCGCGGGCAGGCGGTCGACCTCACCAACGGCTACAAGTATGATGGGCTGGCCTTCCCCTACTGGTTCCAGGACCACCCGATCGAGGCGGTCGATCAGATCCAGGTGCTGAAGGGCGCGGGCGGCTTCGTCTACGGCTATGCTTCGCCCTCGGGCGTGGTGAACTTCATCTCGAAGAAGCCGACCGACGAACTGGTCGCCACCGCCGGGTTCTCCCTGCGCAGTTCAAGCATCTGGCGCGCGCACGTGGACATCGGCGGGCCGCTGACCGAGACGGGCTCCACCGCCTTCCGCCTTAACGCAGTGGAGGAGCAGGGTACGCTCTACAACGGCGCCTACAACAAGAATACGTTCGCGCAGTTGTGGCTGCAGGGCGAGATCACGCCCGACCTGACGTGGAGCGTCGACGGGTACTATCAACGCACGTGGCAGGCGGGGCAGTCCAACACCGTCAGCTTCACCACCGGCGTTACCTCGCTGGCGACGATCAGCGGGGCGGATTTCAACCTCGCCTCGAAATCCACGCACAAGTTCAACGACATCAACCAGGTGACCGGCCGCCTGAACTACCAGATCGCGCCTGACTGGAAGATCTCCGCCGCGCTGCGCTATTCGGCGCTGGACGAGCGGTTCACCGGCAATACCGCGCAGATCATCAACAACGCGGGCGACTATCGGATCGGCGTGCTGGGGATGAACCGCAAGTTCACGTACCATGTGGGGCAGTTGTCGATCGACGGAACGTTCCATACCGGCGCGATCGAGCATGCCGTGGTCGCCGGGTTCGATTATCTCGACGTCGATTACGATTACGACTACAACCCCTACACGACCAACCGCGTGCCGACGGTGTCCTACGACTTCAACCTGACCGGCAACATCTACGCCAACAATGTGCCCGACTGGGCCTTTGCGTCCTACACCGACAGCAACGGGCAGGTGGTGACGGGTCGCCAGTTCCAGCGCCCGCCCGACTGGTTCCGCTATCAGGAAATCCGCCAGCGTGGCCTGTTCCTCAGCGATACGCTGAAGCTGGGCAATGCGGAACTGATGCTGGGCGGCCGCTATACCTTCTATACCGAGCGCAATTACGAGCCGGTGCTGGCGGACACGAACTACAGCGAGAACAGCTTCACGCCCGTCGCGGCGCTAAGTTACGACGTGGCACACGGCGTGAGGGCCTATGTCTCCTACGTGCAGGCCCTGCAGCGCGGCACGCAGGCCCCGGCCAACGCGCTGAACTATGGCCAGAGCTTCGGCCCGATCAAGAGCACGCAGTACGAAGCGGGCGTCAAGGTCGATCGCGGCACCTGGGGCGCGACGCTGGCGGCGTTCCGCACCAAGGTCCCGTCCGAGTTCCTCAACGCCGAAAGCTACTGGGTGCGCGACGGCGAGCGGCGCTTCCAGGGCATCGAGTTCGACGCGCACTGGCAGGCGACCCCCGAAGTGCTGCTGAAGTTCGGCGCCGCCTATCTCGACGCGGTGCAGACCAAGGCATCGAGCGCGGCGCTGGTGGGCAAGAAGGTGCCGGGCGCCACTGCGTTCCAGACATCGGGCTTCGTCGAGTATTCGCCCGCGTTCCTGCCCGGCTTCTCGGCGTTCGGCGGCGTGCGCTATTCGGGCAAGGCCTATGGGCAGGTGACGAACACCTTCATCTACAAGCCGGTCACCATCGGCGATGCGGGCATCTCCTACGAACTGCCGATCGAGGGCCGCTCGGTGACGGTTTCGGGCAATGTCCAGAACATTACCAACGAGCAGTACTGGGTGCCGGGTTCGGGCGGCGTCTCGCTTTCGGCAGGCGCGCCGCGCACGTTCAGCCTGAACCTCACGGTCTCCACCGGCCCGATTGAGCGGCGCGATACCGGGTGGAGTGAAGGCTCCGGAGCGGGCGGCTTCTACATCGGCGCGGCGGCGGGCGGCACGAAGATCAACGGCGGCAGCTTCGACATCCGCGCCCGCGTGAACCCTGCGCTCGGTGTGGATCGTGGTGGCCTGAAGACCTCGTACAAGACCGGATGGGAACTCGCCGGGAGGCTGGGCTATGACTTCGGCTTCCTGCGCACCGAACTCGAACTGGCGCGCCAGCAGTTCGATCTCGACCGGGTGACGCTGGGCTCCACGCGCATCGCGGTCGATCCGGTTTCGCGTATTACGGGAACTTACGATGATCCTTCCGGCACCACCCGCATCCAGTCGATCCTGCTCAACGGTCTGGCCGACATCGCCACCGGCTCGCGCTGGTCGCTGGAAGCAGGCGGCGGCATCGGCGTGGCGCGGATCAACCAGTACCGCTGGAAGCTGGAGGCGGACGAGAGCAGCACCTTCGCCTACGAGAACAAGGTGCGCTTCGCCTGGCAGGCCGTGGTCGGCGCGCGCTATGCCTTGTCCGACCGGCTCGATGCGACGCTGCGCTATCGCTATCTCAACGTCTCCGACGTGTTCCTGCAGACGACCACCGCCAATGCCATCGAGGGCGCGTTCCACACGCATAGCGTGCTCATAGGATTGAACTATGCTCTTTGATTAGTTCAATTCGAAGCGGCAAGGCGGCCGCGCCCGGCATCGGACAGGGATGCTTTCTCCGCGCGGGCGCGTATCGTCATCTCAGGGCTTCACGGTGCAGGGACCGGCTATGCGCACCGGGTTGCAGCCCGCCATCGCGCGGTTCGGCAGGGTCACGGTAAAGTGCAGGCCCAGCGGGTCCGGCGCGCCGGGGTAGTAGTCCGTGCTCACCGCCTGCGCGCCGCTTTCGATCGCCGCCTTCGTCTTGGCGAAATCGTGCGCGCGGGCCTCGACGGTGTTGGCGTCGGTCCGGGTGCGCACGATCACGCCGGACTTGACCCATTCACGGATCCTGGCGCCATCGACGATGGGGTCCTGCACGATCTGGATCGCGCTCTCCGGCTCACCATCGGGATACCAGCCGAACATCGCCCGACCGCGCAGCGAAGAATGACCGGCACGATAGGCGTCCGATACCGCGCTGCGGACATCGAGAAGGATGTAGATGCGCCCGCGCGTCGCGTCCAGCGTCGGCCAGCCCGTTGTCTTCACCGCCTCGGCCAGCGTGGCGGCCTTGCCGCGCACTTCGTCCGGGGTGATGAGGCGCTTGCCGGGGAGCGCCTTGCGGATTTCCCCGTCCAGAGCATCCAGCAGCACCGCGTCGTCGAGCGGGAGCGGCTGGGTGAGGCCGTGGGTGTTGGGCGTATCGGCCGCATTGAGGGTAATCATGATCGGCAGATGGCCGGGATGCGCCCGTGACCATGCATCGACCTCGCGCAGGCAGCCGATCAGGGTCGCGCAGACGACATGATAATCGACGTCGGGAATGTGCTGGACCTTGAAGCCCGGCTTGCCCATCGCGGCCGCATCGAAGCCGCCGGCGCGCGCATGGGCGCGGTCCGCATCGGACAGCAGCGCCTCGCCTTTGGGATTGGCGAAGCGGCCGCCTTGGGGATCGGCGAATATGTCGATCTCCAGCTGGCGCACGCCCGCATCGAGCTGCGCGGCCAGAGGCAGGTGGTAGTAGTCCAGCGCCTCCGCCATCTTAGGGTCGCGGCGGCGCAGGTCTTCCATGATGGCGGCAGGGATGCGCGCCTTGTAGCTGTTGTGTGAACCGACGACCTGAATGTCGTTCATGCGCAACCCATTGCCATCGCGCGCCGACGCCGGGGAGACCGAAGCCCCCCCGAATGCCAGCGCCGCAAGCAGGATCGCGGTGCTCCTTGCCCTGACGCCGTGCATCAGAACTCCGCCCGCGCGCCGAACAGGATCGTGCGGCCGTAGTCGTTGATGTCGCCGTAGCGGATCGGCAGGTCGTTGTAGGTGTACTGGCGGGCCTTGGCGATGTTGATCGCCTCCAGGCTGAGCGTCACGTTGCTGGTGAGGCGATAGGCCAGCGAGCCGTCGAGCGATCCGAACGAGGCGGTGTAGGTCGGAGCCTGCGTGGTGCTGCCGGTGCCCGACAGGTAACGGTCGCGCCAGACGTAGGACAGGCGGGTCGAAACCGGACCCTTTTCAAAGAAGCCGACCACGTTGAAGCTGTTCTTCGACAGGCCGATCATCTCGTTCTTGATGACGCGCGAACCGGCGGTGTAGTCCGCCTTGACCGAGGTGCGGGTGTATGACGCCTGGAAGCCCAGACCGTCGAACGGCTGCGGCAGGAAGGTGAAGACCTGCTGGTAGGCGGCCTCGAACCCGTAGACCTTGGCGCTGCCGCCGTTGACCTGCGTGCTCAGCTGCACCGTGCCGCGCCCCGGAATGTCGATTGGCACGTTCTGCTGGGTGATGTAGTCATCCATCGCCTTGTAGAACACCGCGCCGGTGAGCGAGCCGGACTTGTTGAAGTACCATTCCAGCGAGCCGTCGAACTGCGTGGCGAGGAACGGCACGAGGTCCGGGTTGCCGCCGCTGGCGGTCGGCGCGTCGGTCGAGATGGTGATGCGCGGGGCGCTGTCCGTCACGTTCGGACGAGTTAGCACTCGGCTGGCGCTGAGGCGGCCGATGAACGACGGGGTCAGTTCCGCGCGCAGGTTGAAACTGGGCAGGACGTTGTTGAACGTCTTGGGATAGCTGACCGGGGTGATTGTGTTGCCGGTGCGCAGGTTGCCGCTGGCAACCTGGTCGGTGTGGACATAGCGCAGGCCCAGGTTACCCGTGACCGGCACCGAACCCAGCGAGAAGTCGTAATCGGCGCGGATATAGGCGCTCAGGATCTTCTCGGTGGTCTTGAACGATGCGGCAAGGTCGGCCGGGGTCAGCGCCGAATTCTCGACGGCAGGCGTGAAGAACGCATCCAGATAGGCGCTGGTCACCGGCACCAGGAAGTTGCGCGGAATGTTGCCGCCAAGGCCGCTGAGGTAATCGTCGAACGGCAGTTGCTCGTAGGCGCCCGAACCCAGGCTCGACAGCGGCGTGCCCGAGGCGGGGTTCACGATGAAGTCGCGGCGCGAATAGTCGCGCTTGCGGAACTGGTACTCGCCGCCGACCGCGATCTTGGAGAGGAAGCCGTCGAAATCGTGGGCCACGTCGCCGCGGGCGTAGAAGTTCCAGTCCTTGCTGTTCTTGGGCGCGATGTTGAACTGGTAGAGCTGGTAATTGGCCGGGTTGGTCGGATCGACGGTGGTGTTGAAGTCCGGCACTTCCTTGTAACCGCGCGTCGCATCGTAGGTCAGCGGCGCGAAGAACATCGCGCGGCTGCGCACGGTGCCCACATCATAGCTGGGGTGATAGCTGTGCGCGTAGGACCAGTTCACCGTGCCTGCGACATGCCAGGCGTCATGGTCCCAGGTCTGGCGCAGGCCGACGTTGAACAGGTCGTGGCGGTTGAGGCTGTACTCGCGCGAGGCCATGAAGCGCACGTCGTTGATCGTCGCCTTCACCACGGTATCGCCGTCGATCACGGTGCTGCCCGGCACGATGGTCGGGCGGTGACCGGCGACGCTGGTGTCGTCGGGATAGATGTCGAGGCCGAATTCGTCGTAAGCCACGTCGAGGCGGGTGGCGAGCAGGTTCAGCGTCGTCGTCATCTCCGGGTTCGGGCGCCACTGCATCGACAGCATGCCCGAAAGACGCTCACGCTTCTCGGTCTCGACTGTGGCGCGAGTGCGGGTGGGCAGGTAGAGGCCGGTCTGGCCCAGTTGCGAGGCGAAGCGGTCCTTGTACCAGCCGGCGTTGTACCAGCGGTCGTTGCGCACGTCCTTGGCCCAGTACTGGGCGCCGACGAGGATGCCGAAGGTGTCGTCCTTGTTGACCCAGCTGGTGATGAGCGTGGCGTTGGGCTTAACCTTGCCGGTCTGCTCGGTATACGTGCCGCGCAGGTTGAGCGTGGTCTTGGTGCCGACGTCGAACGGCTCGAAGGTCTTGACGTTGATGTTGCCGCCCAGCGCGCCCTCGGTCATGTCGCCGGTAGGCGTCTTGACCACGTCGATGCTGGAGGTGAACTCGGCCGGGAGCATCTCGAAGCGGAACTGGCGACCGGCGGCGCCGCCGTTTTCGATCACTTCGTTCACCGCCACCGGGCTGCCGTTCAGCAGGGTGTTCTGGAACTGCGGGCCAAGGCCGCGGACGCTGACGTTCAGACCTTCACCGCGCGGACGGGTGATGGCGACGCCGGTGACCAGCTGCAGCGCTTCGGCGACGTTCTGGGTGGGGAACTTGCCGATGTCGGTCGAATTGATCGAGTCCACCTGATACGAAGCGGTGCGCTTAGCCTCCGTCGCGGCGCGCAGGCTGCGGGCGTAGCTGCCGGTGACGACGATGTCCTCGCCGTTGACGCCCGCATCGGCATCGGGCGCGGCGGACTGCGCGGATGCAGGGATGGCGAGGGTCGCGAAAAGGATGGCTGACGTCGATGACGCCAGAGCCCGCTTGGTGATACGCATATGAGATGTGCCCCGAAGTGACTTTTTATGTTGGGGGCCAACTAGAAAGCACTCGTGACCTTTCGTGGTCAAAGCCGTGACGGTTCGATGACCTCTGCAATTTTGTGGAAATATATTTCAATACGCAGGGCTTTCCGGCTGGCTGCCAGATCGAGTTCGGCGGCCAACTGCCGCGCCTGCTTCCAAACAATGCCGCTGCTGGTACAGCGAAGGCGAGAATGTGGTACAAGGCCTCTTCAACGCCTTCGATGCAAGGTCAGTCAGCCGCCCGAATGCTGCAATACCCGATCATGCTGGATCAGGTGCTTCGCAAGGAAGTCGACGAAGACCCGGACCCGGGCCGGCACGTTTGTTCCGCCCAGAAAGACGGCATGGATTGTCTCGATGTCGCCCGGATTATAATCCTCGAGTATCGCTACCAACTGGCCTGATGCCAGCTCGGGCTCGACACTGAACCGACCCACCCGGGTAATGCCGACACCGTCGGCCGCGAGCTGGCCAAGCGTCTCACCATTGTTGGCCTCGATCGTGCCGCGAACGCTAAGCGCATAGTCCCGTCCATCCTTGCGGAACGGCCAGACGGGTTCGGCCCGGCGGAAATTGAAGTTGAGGCAATTATGGCCATGCAGATCCTCCGGGGTCGCCGGGGTGCCGTGGCGGTGCAGATAAGCCGGCGAAGCGACGATGACCCGGCCGTTTTCGCCCAGCTTGCGGGCGGTCAGCGGACTGTCGGCCAGGGGGCCAAAGCGGATCGCCACATCTGCCTGTCCTGCGGCGATGTCGACCAGCCGGTCGCTGAGGCTGATATCGACGATGATATGCGGATAAAGCTGCGCAAACTCGCCGAGCAGCGGCACGATGCACAGCCTGCCGTGGGAATGCGCCGCGCTTACCCGCAGTCGCCCGCGCGGGGCGCCGCGATCGGCGATCGACTGTTCGGCTTCGTCAAGATCGGCGAGGATGCGCCGGGCACTGCCGAGATAGGCCTGTCCCTCGGCCGTCAGCGTCAGGGCGCGGGTGGAGCGCAGCAGCAGGCGAACTCCCAGCCGATCCTCGATCCGGTCCACCGCGCGGCTGACCGCCGAGGGCGTCAGGCCCAGCAACCGGCCCGCCGCCGAGAAACTGCCTTCGGAGATCACCGCCGCGAAGGTTTCCAGCGCCCGTGCCCGATCGGCATGGAAGGGTATCTTTTCGTCCAATGCAAAGATCTTTCGCCTCTTGGCCCCCTAAACGTGGGCCGTTGGTCATTCCATTTATGCGTGCATCACGGAATGAAAAGGGATCACGATGGAATATCGGCAACTGGGCGCATCGGGCCTGCGGGTACCGGCGCTGAGCTTGGGCACCGGCACGTTCGGCGGTTCCGGTCCCCTGTTCGGGGCCTGGGGCAATAGCGACGCGCAGGAAGCGCGCCGTCTGGTCGATATCTGCCTCGAAGCCGGCATAACCCTGTTCGACACCGCCGATGTCTATTCGGGCGGCGCGTCGGAAGAAGTGCTGGGCGCGGCGATCAAGGGACGGCGCGACGCAGTGCTGATCTCCACCAAGCTTGGTCTGCCGACCGGGGACGGCCCGGATGCCCGCCTATCCCCATGCACCCTATCACCAACAGGACGGCTTCGCCCGCCTGAACCCGCCGCTCGTCTGACGGGAGGGGCATCATGAAGATCAATCCACCACTCCTTGCGCTGGCGGCAGGGGCCTTCGGCATCGGCGTCACCGAATTCGCACCGATGGGCCTGCTGCCCGTCATCGCCGCCGACCTTGGTGTCTCGATCCCTTCGGCCGGTCTGCTGATCAGCGCTTATGCGATCGGCGTGATGCTGGGCGCGCCGCTGATGACGCTGACCACCGGGCGATTGCCGCGCCGCACCTTGCTGATTGCGCTGGCCGCGATCTTTACTGCGGGCAATCTGATGGCAGCGCTTTCCGGCAGTTACGGGATGTTGCTGTTCGCGCGGATCGTCACGTCGCTCAACCACGGCGCTTTCTTCGGCGTAGGATCGATCGTCGCTGCCAGCCTGGTCCCGCCCCGGCGGCAGGCCGGCGCGGTGGCCGCCATGTTCATGGGACTGACGATCGCCAATGTCGTCGGCGTGCCGCTGGCGACCTGGGCGGGCGAAGTCATGGGCTGGCGCTCGGCATTCTGGGGCATTTCCGTGCTCGGTCTGCTGACCATCGCGGCGTTGCGCCTGACCTTGCCGGACATGCCCGCGCCGACGGACGGCGATGCACGATCCGAACTGCGGGTGCTGATGCGAGGGCCGGTGCTGGCGGCGCTGGGCCTGACGGTGGTCGGCGCGAGCGCGATGTTCACCGTGTTCACCTACATCACCCCGATCCTGCGCGAGCAGACCCATGGCTCGATCGGTTTCGTGACGGCAATGCTGGTGGTCTACGGCGTGGGCCTGACCATCGGCAACTGGCTCGGCGGGCGCTTTGCGGACCGATCGGTCGATGCGACTCTCATCGTGACGCTGGCTGCTTTGACGGCGGTACTGGTCGCTTTTGCCTATGCCATGCCGTATGCGGGGCCGACTGCCGTGCTCATCTTCCTGTGGGGCATTGCCAGCTTCGCACTGGTGCCGCCGCTGCAAGTCCGCGTGATGAGTGCGGCCGCCGATGCACCGAACCTGGCTTCCTCGATGAACATCGGCGCCTTCAATCTCGGCAATGCGATCGGCGCCGCGCTGGGAGGAGGTGTAATTGCTGCGGGCTTCAGTCTGCCGTTTGTTGCGATCGCTGGAGCGGCAGCGTCGGGCGTCGGCTTGCTCGCCGTGCTGATGAGTGCTCGAAAGTCTGCACCATACGATGCGCGGCTCAGCTGCATCCAGTCTTGCGGTGACGGTTAATGCCGCCTCTCCTGTCAGCAGTCGGATGGCAAGGCGATTGTCGACAGCGCCCAGCATGATACCGAGCCGGTCAGGCTTCGACGACGGGCGGCGCCTCGGGCGACCAGGTGGCCAAGGACATGATCGCTGAACGTATCGGCCCGGGCGCTTGCGGTGTAATGTGATCGATCCATTATTATCTTTGCCCTCATCGTGCTTGCGGCCACCGGGAACCGTCTGCCCCGCTTCGGCTTGTCCCATCGAGGAAGGAATCCGCCATGCCTGCACGCGCATACTGGAAAGGCCAGATTCGTCTGGCGCTCGTCTCGATCCCGATCGAGGTCTACCCGGCGACGCGATCGGGGGCGGCGATCTCCTTCCACCAGATCCATGAGCCGAGCGGCAAACGCATCCGCTACGAAAAGGTCGCGCCCGGCGTCGGCCCGGTGGACCGCGACGAGATCATCAAGGGCTTCGAGGTCTCAAAGGGCAGCTACGTCCTGCTCGATGAGGAGGAAATCGAAGCGGTGAAGATAGAGAGCCGCAAGACGCTGGAACTCGTCCAGTTCGTCGATGCCGACGAGATCGACGTGCTCTATTACGAGAAGCCCTACTTCGTCGTCCCCGCCGACGATCTGGCGGAAGAAGCCTATACCGTGCTGCGCGAGGCGCTGCGCAAGACGCGCAAGGTCGGCCTCGGCCAACTGGCGGTGCGCGGGCGCGAGCAGCTGGTATCGATCAAGCCGTGCGGGCGGGGGC